>NZ_JBXAHA010000009.1:107936-342367 GCF_058794615.1 Cupriavidus sp. GW823-FHT07A04 | reverse complement strand
CTTCTTTGCCTACTTTCTTGGCAAGACAAGAAAGTAGGTCGCCGCCCCGCAGGGGTGGTGAAACTGCAGTTGAAGTTGCCTTTGACGTTAGACCTTTGACTTACCCCAACACGCCCCAACATCACCCCTACGCAAATCCAAACTCAGCCAATCCGCCCGCAAAAGAACCACTTACCCCAAAACCGGCTCCAATAAGCCACTCCCCCGATTAACGCCGTCTCCCCACCATGCCTATCTTCCCCTCCCTCCCCGAATGGCTAACCCATCTCGAATCCGCCCACCCGGTCGGCATCGACATGGGCCTGGCGCGCATCACCCGCGTCAAGGAGGCCCTGGGGCTGCGCATCGATGCGGTGGTGTTCACCGTCGGCGGCACCAACGGCAAGGGGTCCACCTGCGCCATGCTGGAGCGCATCCTGCTTGAGGCGGGCTACAAGGTGGGTTGCCATACGTCGCCGCACCTGATGGCGTTCAACGAGCGTGCGCGCATCAATGGCGAGTTCGCCACCGACGCGCAGCTGTTGCCGCATTTCGAGGCGGTGGAGCGGGCGCGCACGAGCTTTGCGGATCCGGTGAGCCTGACGTATTTCGAGTTCACCACGCTGGCCATCATCCATGCGTTCGCCGCGGCGGGTTTGGATGCCATGATCCTGGAGGTGGGGCTGGGCGGCCGGCTGGATGCGGTGAACGTGATCGATACCGATTGCGCCATCGTGACCAGCGTGGATATCGACCACACAAATTACCTGGGCGATACGCGCGAGAAGATCGGCTACGAGAAGGCGGGGATCTTCCGTCCGGGCGTGCCGGCCATCGTGGCGGATCCGGTGCCGCCGCAGTCGGTGATCGACCATGCCGTGGCGATCGGCGCGGATCTCTGGCTGGTGGGCCGGGACTTCCATCAGCAGGCCTCCAAGGGCCAGGAGCGTCAGCAGTGGGACTGGAGTAGCCGCGAGCGCAAGCTCAACGGGCTGGGCTATCCCGCGTTGCGCGGCGCCAACCAGTTGCTCAACGCTTCGGCTGCGCTGGCGGCGCTGCAGGCGATGCGCCCGCGGCTGCCGGTGAGTGCACAGGAAGTGCGCAACGGCTTGGCCTTCGTGGAGTTGCCGGGGCGCTTCCAGGTCATGCCGGGGCGCCCGACGGTGATCCTGGATGTGGCGCATAACCCGCATGCGGCTGCCACGCTTGGCCAGAACCTCGACAACATGGGCTTCTTCCGCTACACCTACGCGGTGTTCGGCGCGATGGAGGACAAGGACATCGCCGGCGTGCTGCGGCATCTGGCCGACAGGGTCGACCACTGGTGCCTGGCTGATCTGCCGACGGCGCGCGCGGCCAGCGCGGCGGACCTGCTGGAGAAGCTGGAAGAGGGCGGTTTCCATCCGGGGCCAGATGCCACGGCAGCCTGCTTTGCCAGCCCGGAGGCGGCTTACCGGGATGCCCTCGGCAGAGCGACCGAGGATGATAGAATTCTGGTCTTCGGATCGTTCTACACCGTGGCGGGCGTGATGGCATATCGCGCCACCCGGGCAAATTGAGTCGCGCGGCCGCCGGGCAGTTTTCCGGGGCTAACACCGGGGCAAATCGCCGCGCAATCTGAGCGACAATTTCAACGGCCGGTTTTACGGCCGTCGCACCGAACCAATCTATGGGCCTGCTTTCGCTGTTTTCTTCCCGCAAGGGCAACGCCCCGGCACCGGAGCGTGGGCGCCGCTCGCGTTCGGACCCGGGGGCAGGCATCGCGTCGTCGCGGCGCCTGGCCGAGGAGTACGCGGACGACACGCTCGACCCCGAGTTTCCGCAAAAGCAGCGGGCGCGCCGGCGCCTGATCGGCGCGGTGGTGCTGATGGCGGCTGCCGTCATCGTGCTGCCGATCGTCTTCGAGACCCAGCCAAGGCCGGTCGTCGACAATATCGCGGTCAAGATCGATGGTGGCCCGGGGGGCGCCGCGGGCAAGGTGAAGCCTGATGCCCGCAAGGCGGATCCGTTGCCGCCCGCGCCGCAATCCAAGCTCGATAGCCAGGCGCTCGATGCCGGCGAGGAACTGGTTGCCGATTCGGCAGCGGCCAAGCCGGCCGCTGCGGCTACCGTCGCAGCGACCGCGGCAGCGCCTGCCGAGAAAATCGCCGACAAGCCGGCCACCCCCGCAGCCAAGCCGGGCAGCGGCAAGTTCCTGGTGCTGATCGGCGCGTTCTCCTCGGAGGAGAAGGCCAAGCTCTGGCTGAGCAAGCTCAAGGCGGGCAAGGTGCCCGCCTATATCGAGAAGAAGGTGTTGGCCGACGGCGAGCGTGTGCTGCTGCGTGCCGGTCCTTTTTCGGATCGCGACGCGGCTGACGCCGCCGAGAAGCGGGTGCGCGCCGCGGGCCTGACCGCCAAGGTGATCGAACAGTAAAGCCCGGCGCGGGCTGGTTGCCCCATGAGCCCCACTATCCTCATTACCCAGCCGCCGCACCGGGACACCGTATTACGCATGCAGCCGACTTTTTTCGATTACAGCGTTGTTTTCATCCTTATCGCCTCGGGCCTGATCGGCGTGCTGCGCGGGCTGGTGCGGGAAGTGCTATCGCTGATCGGCTGGGTGGTGGCGTTCCTGGTGGCCTACCACTTCGCCGGCACCGCGGCAGGCTGGATCCCCGAATCGGTGCCCGGTGGGCAGCTGGCGCGCAGCGCGCTGGGCTTCGCGGTGGTCTTCATCGGTACCGTGATCGCCGCGGCACTGGCCGGCACGGTGCTGGGCCAGTTGCTGGAGAGCACCGGGCTCAAGCCCGCCGACCGTGGCCTCGGGCTGGTGTTCGGGCTGCTGCGCGGCGCGCTGGTGGTGATGTTCGTGGTGACCGTGGCCGGGTTCACCAAGCTGCCTGAGGAAGCATTCTGGCGCGATGCGCTGTCCCGGCCCTACGTGATGCAGGCGATGGAGTCGCTGCGGCCCTGGCTGCCTCCCGAAGTCGCCAAATACGTCAAGACATGACATGAGGCCGGGCAGACCCGCCCGGCTGGTAGTACGCGGGCTCCTCCCTGAAGGGCGGGGCCGCCCCCTGATTCAAACGCCTTTCCTGGGAGCTTGGCATGTGCGGTATCGTCGGTGTGGTTTCATCCACGCCCGTTAACCAATTGATTTACGACAGCCTGCTGCTGTTGCAACACCGCGGACAGGATGCAGCCGGCATCGCTACCGCAAACGGCAGCACCTTCCACATGCACAAGGCCAACGGCCTGGTGCGCGACGTGTTTCGCACGCGCAATATGCGCGGCCTGCCGGGTGCCGCCGGCATCGGCCAGGTGCGTTACCCCACCGCCGGTTCGGCCTCGAGCGAGGAAGAAGCCCAACCGTTCTACGTCAATGCGCCCTACGGCGTGATCCTGGCCCACAACGGCAACCTGACCAACTGGAAACAGTTGCACGAGGAGCTGTTCAGCCGCGACCGCCGCCACATCAACACGCACTCCGACACCGAAGTGCTGCTCAACGTGCTGGCCGACGAGCTGCAGCGTGCCAGCAGCGGCCTGGCGCTGGATCCGCCCACGATCTTCAAGGCCGTGGCCGGCATGCACCGCCGCGTGCGTGGCTCGTACGCCATCGCCGCGCAGATCGCTGGCTACGGCATGCTGGCCGTGCGCGATCCGTTTGGCATCCGTCCGTTGTGCCTGGGCAGCGTGGAAACGCCGACCGGCAAGGAGTGGATGGTGGCGTCGGAGTCGGTGGCGCTCGAAGGCATCGGCTACAAGCTCGAGCGCGATGTGGAGCCTGGCGAGGCTATCTTCATCGACCTCGACGGCAAGCTCTACACCCAGCAGTGCGCGGATAATCCCGTGCTTACGCCGTGCATCTTCGAGTACGTCTACCTGGCCCGCCCGGATTCGTGCATCGATGGCGTGCCCGTCTACGACGCGCGCCTGCGCATGGGCGACTACCTGGCCGAGAAGATCCGCCGCGAAGTCTCCGCGGGTGACATCGACGTGGTGATGCCGATTCCCGACTCCAGCCGTCCGGCCGCGATGCAGGTGGCCAACAAGCTGGGCGTGAACTACCGCGAGGGCTTCTTCAAGAACCGTTATATCGGCCGCACCTTCATCATGCCCGGCCAGGCGGTGCGCAAGAAGTCGGTGCGCCAGAAGCTCAACGCCATGGGCGTGGAGTTCAAGGGCAAGAACGTGCTGATCGTGGACGATTCCATCGTGCGCGGCACCACGTCTTTCGAGATCGTGCAGATGGCGCGCGAAGCCGGCGCCAACAAGGTGATCTTTGCCTCGGCTGCGCCGCCGGTGAAGTTCCCCAACGTGTACGGCATTGATATGCCCACCCGCAGCGAGCTGGTTGCCTATGGCCGCACGGATGAAGAAATCGCCCGCATCATCGGCGCCGACAAGCTGGTTTACCAGGACGTCGAAGCCATGAAGCAGGCCGTGCGTGACATCAACCCCAAGCTGAACGACTTCGATGCCTCGTGTTTCGATGGCCGTTACGTCACAGGTGATATCGACGAAGCCTACCTGGAGCGCCTGGAAACCGCGCGCAGCCAGGCCGATCGCGATGGCACCGGTGGCCTTGGCGATAGCGAGCGCTCGCAACTGCACTTGCAACGCTCCGGCGGCAACGAGTAAGACGGCGCACGCCCGCAATCGCCGTGATGACCGGCGTGGAGTTGACGAGAAGCGAGGCCCGGCCGTAACATTGCCGGGCGTCGATTTGATTGTCAGCTTGCGGACGCGGGTACTGCCGGAGCGATAGGTTGATCGTTGGTGTTGATCATTGCTCGCGGAACAGGAAATTGCCCGTCACAGGGAAATGCCCGAAACAGCTAAAGCGGAACGCCGGCTTCCCGGTTGTGCCCACCACAGGCACATTGGCAAGCTGGATTCCCGCCGCAGCGCGGGGCCTATCCCAACGAACACAAGCAGCCCGTCGATTCGGCCCCCGGCCAAAGATCGCACGGGCTTTTTTATTGCTGCCGCCGGCGCGCAGCCGGGGCAGCCAGGCTACCACCACTTACACGGATAACCGCGCGGGTACCACCGCCTCCCCATCATGAACGAACCGCTTCCCCTCGACTCCCTTGGCATCGATACGCTTGGCGTGCGTGCCGGCACCATGCGCAGCGAGTTCATGGAGCACTCGGAGGCGATGTACCTGACCTCCAGCTTCTGCTTCAACAGCGCTGCCGAGGCCGCGGAGCGCTTCGCCAATTCGGAGTCGGGCTTCACCTACTCGCGCTTCACCAACCCCACGGTAGCGATGTTCCAGAGCCGCCTGGCGGCGCTGGAAGGCGCCGAGGCGTGCATGGCAACCGCATCCGGGATGAGCGCGATCATGTCGATCGTGATGTCTGCGATGCAAGCGGGCGATCACCTGGTCAGCTCGCGCGCCATCTTCGGCTCCACCATGACGCTGTTCTCCAACATCTTCGCCAAATTCGGCGTGGAAACCACCTTTGTCGATGGCACCGACCTGGCGGCCTGGCGCGCGGCGGTCAAGCCGAACACCAAGCTGTTCTTCCTGGAAACGCCGTCCAACCCCCTCACCGAAGTGGCCGACATCGCCGCGGTGGCGGACATTGCCCACAACGCTGGCGCGCTGCTGGTGGTGGATAACTGCTTCTGTTCGCCGGCGTTGCAGCAGCCGATGAAATTCGGCGCCGATATCGTGGTCCACTCGGCCACCAAGCATATCGACGGGCAGGGCCGCGTGCTGGGCGGCGCGGTGCTGGGCTCGCACGATTTCATCATGGGCAAGGTGTTCCCCTTCGTGCGCACGGCCGGGCCGACGCTGTCGGCATTCAACGCCTGGGTGCTGCTCAAGGGCATGGAAACGCTGGCGATCCGCATGGAGCGCCACAGCCAGAGCGCGCTGGCACTGGCCGAGTTCCTGGAGTCGCATCCGGCGGTCGCGCGCGTATATCACCCGGCGCTGAAGTCCCACCCGCAGTACGAGGTGGCCCAGCGCCAGCAAAGCGGCGGCGGCGGCGCCATCGTGTCGTTCGAACTCAAGGGGGATACCCCGGAGCAGCAGCGCGCCAATGCCTGGCGCGTGATCGACAACACGCGCGTGTGCTCGATCACCGGCAACCTGGGCGATACGCGCACCACCGTGACCCATCCCTACACGACCACGCATGGACGCGTCAGCCCGCAAGCCAAGGCGGCCGCGGGCATCGGCGAAGGGCTGATCCGCCTGGCTGTCGGCCTCGAATCGGTAGCAGACCTGAAGGCGGACTTGCTGCGCGGCCTGCAGGGCTGAAGCGTCAGGGCGCCAAGGCGCCCGAGCGCTCAGTGCGCCGGCACGGCGTCGTCGCCGCTGCCGGCCACGGCCTTGACCCCGGCCTTGGTCACGTCGTAGGTCGTCTCGACCACGGTCGATCCCACGCTCACTGCCGCGGAGCCAACCGTGGCCACGGTAGAGACCGCAGCACTGCCCACTGCCACAGTGGCGCCAACCACGCTGCAAGCGGCCATTGCGCCGCACAGGCTCAAAGCGGCCAACGTTGCAGCAGCGCGCATGACGCGGCTCTCCTGCGGCTCTTTCTTCGCTGGCGCGACGCGGACGTACATTGGAAATGGCATGGACACTGCTCGCGCTTGCGGGACGGTGGAGGTGATGTGGGCGGCCGGCCTCAGGTTTCCAGGGACACCGGACACCTTGCGCCGTGCCCGGCATCATACTCTCCCCCGGGCCGCTCGCTACCGCTATTCGCCCGCCAGCGCCACCACCGGATCCAGCCCCGCCGCCCACGTTGAGCGCCAAGGAGACGTCCCGCGCCAGGGGCAATGTCCGGCGCGGGCGCTCGCGGCAGTCCCTTCCCTCTACCGCAACCTCAGCGCAGCAAGCGCCGGCGCAGCAGCATCAGCGCCACGACCAGCGCCACGGCTGCGTAGGCACCGAGCACGATCAGGTGCAGCGCCAGGTTGTCGACCGGGCGCCCCAGCATGATGGGGCGGATCAACGCCACGGCATGCGCCAGCGGCAGCACCTGCGTGGCGGCCTGCGCGCCTGCGGGCAATTGCTCCAGCGGGAAGAACACGCCGGAGAGCAGCAGCATCGGCGTCATCACCAGCGTCTGGTAGAACATGAAGAAGTCGTAGCTGGGCGCCAGCGCCGTGACGATCATGGCCAGGCTGGCAAACGCGATGCCCGCCAGCACGATCACGGGCAGCGCCAGCAGCGCGCCCGGCAACTGCGCATAACCCAGCACGCCGGCCACCAGCATGATGGCCATGCCCGACAGCACCGCCTTGCTCGCGGCCCACATGATCTCGCCCAGCACCACGTCGCCGAGCGTCAGCGGCGCATGCATGATGGCTTCCCAGGTGCGCTGTACATGCATGCGCGAGAAGGCGGAATACATCGACTCGAAGCTCGCCGACATCATCACGCTGGACGCCGTGGTGCCAGCCGCGAGAAAGGCGATGTAGGACACGCCGTTGACCTGTCCCACCAGCAGGCCGAGCCCGAGGCCAAGCCCGAACAGGTAAATCATCGGATCGGCCAGGTTGCCGATCATCGAGGGAATCGCCAGCTTTTTCCACACCATGAAGTTGCGGTACCAGACCATGGTCCAGTTGCGCATGTTCATCGGCAGCAGCGGCTGCGGGTAATGCTGCCGCGGCGCGGCGCCAGGGCGCGCCGCGGTGGCGGCGGCCGGCGCGACGGCGGGGCGGGGGTCTTGTTCGCTCATGTTCATTCCGTTGTCAGTCTGGCCTCAGTCCCGCATCTCGCGGCCGGTCAGCTTGAGGAAGACGTCTTCCAGGTTGGCGGGGCGGTGCAGGTAACGCACGCCACTGCGGCCGTGCAGCGCCGCCAGCAATGGCGCGGGCTCCTTGACGTAGCAAAACAGCGTCTCACCGCTCATCTCTGTGCGCGTCGCAAGCGGGTGCAGCTCGCCGCGCAGGGGCGCCAGGTTGTCGCCATACACTTCCACCACGTCGCAGCCGATCTGGCTGTCGATCAGTTCATGCGGCTTGCCTTCGGCAATCTTGCGGCCGCTGTCGATCACGCACAGGTAGTTGCACAGGCGCTCGGCTTCTTCCATGAAGTGCGTGGTCAGCAGGATGGTCTTGCCGTTGGCCAACAGCGACTTCAGGCGCTCCCAGATCAGGTGGCGCGCCTGCGGGTCCAGCCCCGTGGTGGGCTCGTCCATCACCAGCAGGTCGGGGTCGTTGATCAAGGCGCGCGCCACCGTCAGCCGCCGGCGCATGCCGCCCGACAGGTCTCTTACCTGCGCCTTGGCACGGCTCTCCAGTCGCGCGAATTCCAGCAGCGCCGGCACGCGCGCCTCGATCACGGCGCGCTCCAGGCCGAAGTAACGGCCAAAGATGCGCAGGTTCTCCACCACGGTGAAATCGGGATCGAGGTTATCGAACTGCGGCACCACGCCCACCCGCATGCGGGCCTGCGGCGCACGTTGTGGAATCGGCTCGCCGCACAGCGTGAGCGTGCCGGACGCCGGCGTGGTCAGTCCCAGCAGCAAGCGCAGCGTGGTGGTCTTGCCGGCGCCGTTCGGGCCCAGCAGGCCGAAGCACTGGCCGCGCTGCACGCTCAGGCTGAGATCGTCGACCACGACGGTGTCGCCGTATTGCTTGCTTACATTGCGTAGTTCAAGAATGGCAGTCAAGGCAGGAGCGGGAGTTGGGCGCGCCGCGGGCGCAATATCCATCATTATGCAGGCAGCTGCGCGGATGCTCTGTGGCGCGCTGCAGCAAGAATTCGTGGATGCGGTTATCTTGCTGGTTCGCGCCGGGGCGCGCCTGCCGGAAAAAGTGGCTGCGTGCACGGGACACAAAAACAGATCAGAGCGGATCATGGAGACAAAGCAGATGAGTGCGCAAGACACCCTGGCACAGTGGCAGGAGGCGGAACGACTGGCGCGCGCCAGGCTGGGAGGACCGGGTGTGGCAACGCTCGCGCAGTTGAGCGAACGTGCCGGGCTGCAGTTCTTCGAGGACATGCTGGCCGGCAAGCTGCCGGGTGCGCCGATTGCGCAACTGATGGACTTCTTCCCGGTGGAGTTCGAAGCGGGACGCTTCGTCTTCCAGGGCACACCTGGCCCCCAGCATTACAACCCGATCGGCAGCGTGCACGGTGGCTATGCCGCGACCTTGCTCGATTCCTGCGTGGGTTGCGCTGTCCATACCATGCTGCCGGCCGGCAAGGGCTACACCACCCTGGAGCTGAAGGTGAACTACGTGCGCCCGCTGACCGCCAAGACCGGTCCGATTCGCGCGGAGGGCAAGGTCATCAGCCTGACCACGCAGATCGGGATTGCCGAGGGCCGCATCGTCGACACGCAGGGCAAGCTCTACGCTTACGCCACTACCACCTGCCTGGTTTTTCCGATGCCGGCTGGCTGAGACGTGGCAGGGCCGGCGCCACTGTCACCGGCAAGCCACGTTGCTTATACTGATGCGTCACCCGCAGGGTGCCCAATCAACGAAACCTGGAGTTGCAATGTCCTTCGAGCACTGGCTGGCCTTTGTGTTGACAAGCATCGTCGTACTGATCATTCCCGGCCCGACCATCCTGCTGGTGATTGGCGATGCGCTTGCCCATCGTGGCCGCTCCGCCTATGCCACCGTGGCTGGCGTTGCTGCGGGCGACCTGACCGCGTTCACGCTGTCGATGGCCGGCCTCGGCGCAGTGCTGGCCACCTCGGCGGCCTTGTTCACGGCATTGAAGTGGGCCGGTGCGGCTTATCTTGTCTACCTGGGCATCCAGGCCTTGCGCGGCGCCTCGCGTGCCGGCGCCATGGCGGTCACGGCACAGTCCGGGAGCAGCCGCCAGCGCTTTGCCAAGGCATGGCTGGTCACCGCGCTGAATCCCAAGAGCATCGTGTTCTTCGTGGCCTTCGTGCCGCAGTTCCTTGACGCGCGCCTGGCCTTCTGGCCGCAGGCCGTGGTGCTGATTCCCACCTTCGTGGTGATGGCGACCGCCAACGCGGCTGTCTACGCGCTGCTGGCGCGTGCGCTGGCCAAGCGCCTCACTACCCAGCGCGCCCAGGCCAATGTACAGCGCGCGGGCGGCATCACGTTGATTGGTGCGGGCGCGCTGATTGCGGCGCGCAGCTGACGCGGGGGGGCGTTGCCGACCAAGCGGGCCGCCATGCATAGTGCGGCCTGTTTGTTGCCAGTCGCAGCGGCAAGTGCCGTAGCATTAACGCGAGGCAACGCGGCAGTAGCACATACGTGCGTCTGGAACCATTAAAAAGCGAAGAGGGGAGTAAAAGTGCTGGCCGTGTCGCACGCAAAGGGCGAACGCAAGCATAGCGCCGGCCGCGCTCGATCCGATTGGAGCGATGGGCAGGGCGGTATCAGGGCCGGTCGGCGGTTGTCAGGCCACGAAGGGCCGGACATCCGACGGCGCCGCTAAAACAAGAAAAATCCGCCAGGCAATGACTGGCGGATTTATGCGGCCTGCGGCAGAAACGCGTCGAAGCGCGCTCGCCGCTTGCTGTGCCGAATCAGTACATCTTCTTCGGCAACATCTGCATGCGCAGGCGTTTGCGAAGGCGCGATTCCGCGGCTTTCTTCTTGCGCTTGCGCTCGGTCGTGGGCTTCTCGTAAGCGGTACGGCTCTTGAGTTCAACGATCAGGCCGGTCTGGAGGATGGCCCGACGGAAACGCCGCATTGCAACTTCAACGGGCTCACCTGGTTTCAAGACGATCTTAGTCAATTCTGTCCTTTAGCTTTGCCGCAAAGCGGCGGGTTCAAACGGGGGAAACATTGGCCGCTTCAGGACCCTTCTTGCCCTGTTGCGACTGGTATTGCACTCGCTGGTTATCTTGCAGCGGAGCACCCCCGCGAACCTGAGAGATGTGGACGAACAAGTCCTTGCCACCAGCGTCCGGGGTGATGAAGCCAAAACCCTTCTGGGCGTTGAAGAACTTGACGGTACCAGTTTCCATGGAAAAATCCTTTTTTGAGCGCAAAGAATGCGCCCACTTGCTTTTACACGTTTACGTAAACGCTGTCAAGAAAGCGTGCCGGAAAAGCTATGCAAATCCGTCAGGGTGGCGTATAGTACGCCCCTCTGACGCGGGGTGGAGCAGTTGGCAGCTCGTCGGGCTCATAACCCGAAGGTCGCAGGTTCAAGTCCTGCCCCCGCAACCAGACCGTATTCTACTAAAAAGCCTGCCCGGAGTCCCGGCAGGCTTTTTGTTTTGTTGCGCGGGCAGATTCCGTCACTACCGCGTTACGACTGCGCCGTCAGGCCGGAAAACGCCATCGCCAGCCAGCCGGCGGCGGCGCAGGCGCCCATCCACGCGAGCAGTACGGTAACAATCGTCGACCATTTCATGGGGGGCGGCTCCTCAACTCGCCGGCTTGCCGGGCGTGGCGGGCTCGTCCATGGCTGGCAAGCTGATCACAAAGCGCGCGCCGCCCGCGCTGCTGCTGTCCAGCCTGACCTGGCCGCCATGCAGCAGCGCGATGCGCCGCACAATGGCCAGCCCCAGGCCGAACCCCCCGGTATGACGGTTGCGGCTGGAATCGGGCCTGTGGAAGGGCTCGAAAATGCGGGCGCGCTCCTCCGGCGCAATGCCGGGGCCATCGTCCTCCACCGTCAGGGTCAAGGCGCCTGCCGCGTCGGTCTCGGCGTGCAAGTGGATGGCGCTGCGCGCGTAGCGGGTGGCGTTGCGGCAGAGGTTGAGCAGCGCCCGCGCCACCAGCCGCGGATCGCAGACGTGATGGGGCGCCGGGCCGCTGGCGTAGGCCGACAGCGTGAGCTTGTTATCCGCCACCTCGTCGGCCACGCTGGCCGCGACACTGTCGATCAGCTCACTCACTGATACGCGCATCAGCATCATCGGCGCCGCGCCTTGCTCGAGCTGGCCTAGCGTCAGCAGCTCGGTGACCAGCTCGTCGAGCTCGCGCACGTCGCGGCGCAGGTCTTCCAGCCGCAGCACCTGGCGTGCCTGCTCCGCTTCGCCGGTGCCGGCCGACTGCAGCAGCGCGATGCCGAACTCCAGCCGCGCGATGGGCGTCTTCAGCTCGTGCGAGATGCCGTGCATCATTTCGCGCTGGTGCACGATCGAGGCTTCGATCTGTTCGGCCATCTCATTGAATTGCCTGGCGAGTGCGGAGATGTTGGAGCGCCGGGGCAGGTTGGCCCGGGTCGACAGCTTGCCGTTGCCGAAATCCCTTGCCGCCTGCTGCAGCTTGTCCAGGTCGCGCCAGTGGTACCACACCCAGGCGATGATCGACAGCAAGGTGGCGAGGGCGATCAAGCCGTAGGCCAGCACCGAGATGTTGGTGTGGTCATCTTCCACGCTGTACGCGTGCAGGATCTGGCCATCGCGCAGCGGCAGGTAGTAGTTCTGGGCGTCCTGGCTCAGCACCAGCTTGCCGGCGGCTAGGTCGCTGCGCTGCTGCGCATCGAGATGCGTCAGGCTGGCGGCGTCGACCAGGTCAAACATCTCGCGCGAGTGCTTTTGCAGGATGGCAAGCGCGGCTTCGCGCTCGGGGCCCCGTTGCGGCCCGAGGAATTGGGAGAGCGTAAAGGCATAACCCTTGCGGCTTTCCCGTTCGGTCTCGGTGAAATGCTCATGGAACAGCGGGATAAACGTGTTGTTGATGACGGTCACTGCCCCGGCCGCGGCCAGGATCACCAGCAGATAGAGCTTGAGTAGCGAGCGGACCATTCATTCCTCCCATGCCGACGGGCTGAACAGGTAGCCGCGGCCCCAGATGGTCTTGATCTTGTGCGGCTCGGGCGAGGCATCCTCGAAGCGGCGGCGCAGCCGCGAGATGCCGGAGTCGACGGTGCGGTCGATGCCATCGAACTCGATGCCGCGCAATGCCTTGAGGATGTCGTCGCGGCTCAGCACGGTGCCGGCGGCGCGCGCCAGGATCAGCAGCAGGTTGAACTCGGTGGTTTTCAGGTCCACCTCCTGTCCGCGCCATGTCACCTGCCGGTTCGGCGGCGAGATCACCAGCGCGCCGAATACCAGTTCATGGTCCCGTTGCGCCGGCGTGGCGGTCTCGGCAACCCGCTCTGCGGCGGCTCGCCGTAGCAGGGCGCGGGCGCGCGCCACCAGCAGCCTCGGCTCGATGGGCTTGACCACATAGTCGTCGGCGCCGATCTCCAGCCCCGCCACCTGGTCATACGTATCGACGCGCGCGGTCAGGATCAGCACGGGCACACGCGAGAAAGCGCGAATGCCGCGGCACACCTCCATGCCATCCATATGCGGCAGCATCAGGTCGAGGATGACCAGTGCCGGCCGCAGGGCCTGGACGGCGGCCACCGCGATATCGCCGCGCCGCACCACCTCCACCACGAATTCGTAGTTGCCCAGATATTCGCTGACAAGCTGCGCGAGGCGATCATCGTCCTCGACCAGTAATACCTTGTACTTGGCCATGGTATCGCTCATGACAGGGCTCCCCGGGGCAGAAAAGTGCCGATTCTATCCGGCGAACGACTTGGTTTGGGTGCCGGAGACGCTTCAAGACAAATTTGCACAATTGAACAAGATTTCGCGCGATTTCAGGACAGACAGCCCGGCGCGCCATCCCTAATCTGCGTGCTTCGACATCAAGGCGGAGCATCTGTGCAAGAGCAAACAAGAAATCAGGGGGGTGTGGCAAGGTTGCCGGCAGCGTGCAAAGGCGTGCTTCTCGTGGCCGCGCTGGCGAGCCTGTGCCCGGCAGCGCATGCGGAAAGAACCTATTCCGTTGGCCTGGCCGCCGGCGCCGCACCGCGCTATGCGGGAAGCCGCGACTACCGGGCTGTCGGCGCACCAATACTGCGCGCCGACTTCGGCAACGGTGCCTTCATCGATATGCTGCAAGGCGCTGGCTATACCTACAAGTTCGGCAACGGCATGTTTGCCACCGCCTCGCTCGGCTACGCGCTGGGCCGTACCGACAAGAACCGCGCGGACCTGCCTGGCTCCGATCACCTGAAGGGCATGGGCGATATTCGCGGCTCGCTGATGGGCGCGTTTCAGCTTGGCGCGCGCGTGTACGGCGACACCACATTGAGCGTGACGCTGGACGCGCCGCTGACGCATCGCGAACGCGGGCTGAGCGGGCACATTGACCTGGTCGTGCCGGTGATCCAGTCGGGCGCGCACATGGTGACGCTCGGTCCGAGCGTGCATTACGGCTCGGGCCGCTACATGCAGACCCTGTTCGGCGTGACCGATGCGCAGGCCGCCAACAGTGCCTTCAGCGCGTACGCCCCAAAGGCCGGATTCGATGCCGCGACGCTGTCGCTCGCGTGGAACTACACCCTCTCCAAGGAATGGTCGGTGCGCACCCTGGTTGCTGCGACACGCCTGCTGGGGGATGCAGCGAAAAGCCCGATCGTGCAGAGCAAGCAGTCGTACTTCGGCATGAGCTCGATCAACTATACGTTCTGAGGAGAACGCCATGATGTGGGATTGGCACGCCAGCCTGCCCGCGCAGGATCTCGCCGCCCGTGCGCGTGCCTGCGACACACGCCTGCCCGGCGTCGACTCCCTGCTGCTGACCGGCGCCACCGGCTTTATCGGCGGCAATGTGATGGTGGCCGCCATCAACGCCGGCCTGGCCCGGCGCTTGCTCTGCCTGGTGCGCGGCGTGGATGCCGCAGATGCACTGGCTCGCCTGCGCGAGAACGCCATCCAGTGCGGCCTGTTGCGCAGCCGGGTGGACTGGCTCACCGAGGACAACGTATTGCTTGGCGCGCTGGACAGCGATTTTTCGCCTGCTGCGCAGGCGCGCCTAGCTGGCGTCACCCATGTGATCAACTGCGCCGCGATGGCCTCGTTCTCCGCCGATGCGCAGGTCACGCGCATCAACGTGCAAGATACGTTGCGCTTTGCCTCGCACTTCGCGGGCAGCGCAGCCTTGCAGCGCTTCATTCATGTCGGCACCGCGATGGCTTGCGGCACGCAGCGCGGGCCGAGGATTGCCGAGCGGGATGCCGGCCATGGCGGCACCAGTGATCTCGGCCACCTGGTGCCTTACACGCGCAGCAAGCAGGAGGTGGAGGTGCTGCTGCGCCACAGCTTCCCCGACCTGCCGCTCGTGGTGGCGCGTCCCTCCATCGTGGTGGGGCATACCGTGCTGGGCACGCAGCCCTCGGCCAGCATCTTCTGGCTCTTCCGTATCATCCATCAGTCGCGCCGCTATACCGCGGGCCCGCTTACCCGCATCGACGTGATCGCGGTGGACGACTGCGCGCGGGCGCTGCTGCGGCTCGCGGTGAAGCCCGAACTAGCCTTCGATGCCTACCATCTCTCGGCCGGCGCGCGCGCGCCCACCATCGCGCAGGTGATTGCCGCCATGGACGAGGCGGTCTCGAGCGATGGCGAGCCAGCTTATCGCAGGTGCCCTGCCAGCGAGCTGCCTGCGCTGGCGAGTGACGTGGCACGCAAGGAGCGCAACAGCAACCGGCGCCTGATCGAGCGCGCACTGCGGCTGTACTCGGGCTTTGCCGAGCTTGGCTATGTCTTCGATAACGGGCGCATCCGGGAGGAGATCGATTTCGAGCCCTTGTCGATCACGGACTATGTCAGCGAATGCATGCGCACGTCGCGCGGCGTTGGCATCCTCGAGCAGATGAGTTGGGATTTCAAGTCATGACGGGCATGCGCTCCGCCGTGGCCGCTTGCGTCGACATCGGCCGAGGCATGGTGCTGGCCGGCGGGCTCTGTGCCGTGCTGGCCGCCTGCGGCGGGGACGAGGGCGGGCAGGCACAGGGCGAGCGCTACCGCGCGCAGATTCGCCGCACGAGCTACGGTGTGCCGCATGTGATGGCCAACGATGAAGCGGGCCTGGGCTTCGGCGTGGGCTATGCGCAGGCGGAGGATAGCGTGTGCGTGCTGGCCGACCAGTTCCTGACAGTGGCGGGCGAGCGCGCGCGCTACCTGGGCGGCAGCGCAATGGCTGACCCGGACCGGCTCTTCGACAACCGCGGCTCCGATTTTTTCTACGCGCAGCTCAACCAGGCCAGCGCGCTTGACGACGCGTGGCGCGCGCAGCCGCCCGAAGTGCGCCAACTGCTCAAGGGCTATGCGGCGGGCTACAACCGCTTCCTGAAGGAAGCCGGCCGGCTGGCGTTGCCTCAGGCCTGCCGCAACGCGCCGTGGGTGCGGGATATCACCGAGCGCGACCTGTTGCGCCTGATGCGCTTCTACACCTCGCTGGACGGCGCGGTGGCTTTCGCCCCAGGGTTGGTGGCTGCCGAGCCGCCGCGCGCCGATGCAGCGCCCGAGCCGGCGCGCCGTGCGCGGGTGGCGCTCGCGCAAGCGGCGGTGGCAGGGCGCGCGAGCGCCTATCGGACCGGCAGCAACGGCGTGGCCCTGGGCCGCGATGCTACCGAGAATGGCCAGGGCATGCTGCTGGGCAATCCCCACTTTCCCTGGCAAGGCATTACGCGCATGGTGCAGCTGCATCTCACGCTGCCGGGCCGCATGGATGTGATGGGCGCCACGCTGCCGGGCATCCCGCTGGTTGGCATCGGCTTCACGCGCGAGTTTGCCTGGACCCACACCACGACGTCCTCCGCGCATGAAACCTTGTTCGAGCTGGAGCTCGATCCGGCCGATCCCACGCGCTACCGCGTGGGCGGCGCCTACCGGCCGATGCGGCGCCAGCTGGTGACGATCGACGTGCGCCGCGCCGACGGTACCATCGCGCAAGAGTCGCACACGTTCTACTTAAGCGATTTCGGCATGGTGCTGGCGCTGCCGGACATCGTGCCAGGTTACGGCTGGACCACGGCCAAGGCCTACGCCTTGCGCGATGCCAATACCGAGAATCACCGGATGCTGGCCCAGTGGCATGCGATGAACAGTGCGCGTTCGCTGCGACAGCTCAGGGAGTCGGTCGAGCGTGTCCTGGGCAATCCGTGGAACAACACCATCGCGGTGGACAGCGGCGGCACGGCATTGTTCATGGCGGCAACGCCGGTGCCGAATGTCAGCGAGGCTCAGCTTGCCCAATGCGGGCGAGGCACGGCGGCAGGCAGGTTTGTGCTGCGCGGCACGCAGTTGTGCCATTGGGGCGATTATCCAGACACCCCGCAACGCGGCATCGTTGACGCCGCGCATCTGCCGGCCATCGAGCGCCACGACTACGTGCAGAACGCGAACGACAGCGCCTGGCTGACCCAGCCGGCCGCGCCGATCACCGGGTACTCGCCACTGGTGAGCCAGTCCGGCTATCCGCAAGGCGGGCGTACGCGCATTGGCATCGCGCAGCTGGAAGCCCGGCTCGCTGGCAGCGATGGCCTGCCGGGGCGCCACATGTCGCTGGCGCAGTTCAAGGCCATGGCGCTCAGCAATCGCGTGTACTTCGCGGAGCAGGTGATGGATGACGTGCTCACGTTGTGTCGCGCCACGCCGGTAGCGCTGACGCGCGATGGCGTGCCGGTCAGGCTGGGGGCCGCCTGCGAACGCCTGGCGCAATGGGACCGAAAGGCCGAGCTGAGCAGCAACATCGGCTATCTCTACTTCGAGAAATTCTTCGCCGCCATCAGCACGCACCCCTCGGTCTGGGGCGTGCCGTTCGATGCGCGCGATCCGGCCCGCACGCCGCGCGGCCTGAAGCTGGGCGATGCCGGCGTCGCGGGGCAGCTGCGGCGGGCGCTGGCCGACGCGGTGCATGCGGTGGATAGCACTGGCATGCGGCCCGGTATCACCTGGGGCGAGGTGCAGGGCGCACAGCGCGGCACGCGCAGGGTTCCCATCCATGGTGGCGCCGATGCGCTGGGTGTCTACAACATGATGGAAACCCGGGACCTGCCCGATGGCAAGCGCGAGGTCGTGCATGGCACCAGTTACCTGCAAGTGGTGTCGTTCAGCGTTGCGGGGCCGCATGCCGAAGCGTTCCTTGCCTATTCGCAGTCGTCGGATCCGACGTCGCCGCATGCAGCCGACCAGACCGAGCGCTTTTCCGACAAGCGCTGGATTGCCTTGCCATTTACCGACGCGCAGATTAACGCCGACCCTGGTTTCAGCGAGAGGCAGATCGCGCAATGAAGGGGCCCCTGGCCGTGGCACGCTTGCCGGCCTGGCACTGGCGCGAACGTGATGCTGGCGGTACTTGCCGCCGGCGCATGAGCTAGGGCGAGATAGGCCGGCACTGGCCGTGCCGGCCCGGCGAGCCGCGCGTGGCGTACCTTACGATGCGGCGCCTGTAGAAGTGTTACTCTTTTGAGTGATGCCTACCAGGAGATCACCGTGAGCCGCAAAACCCCCATCGAGCGCTATCGGAACATCGGTATCAGCGCGCACATCGACGCTGGCAAGACCACCACCACCGAACGCATCCTCTTCTACACCGGGGTCAACCACAAGATCGGCGAAGTCCACGACGGCGCAGCCACCATGGATTGGATGGAGCAGGAGCAGGAGCGCGGCATCACCATCACCTCGGCCGCCACCACGGCGTTCTGGAAGGGGATGGCCGGCAATTATCCTGAACATCGCATCAATATCATCGACACCCCCGGGCACGTGGATTTCACGATCGAGGTGGAGCGCTCGATGCGCGTGCTCGATGGTGCCTGCATGGTCTATGACGCGGTGGGCGGCGTGCAGCCGCAGTCGGAAACGGTCTGGCGCCAGGCCAACAAATACAAGGTGCCGCGCATCGCCTTTGTCAACAAGATGGACCGCGTCGGCGCGGACTTCTTCCGGGTGCGCTCGCAGATTGCCGAGCGGCTCAAGGGCACGCCGGTGCCGGTCCAGATACCGATCGGCGCCGAGGAAGGCTTCCAGGGGGTGATCGACCTGGTCAAGATGAAGGCGACCGTCTGGGACGACACCAGCCAGGGGCTGCACTTCGAATATCGCGAGGTGCCGCCCGAACTGCTGGAACTGGCCAAGGAATGGCGCGAGAAGATGGTCGAGGCCGCGGCGGAAGCCAGCGATGAGCTGCTGCACAAGTACCTCGGCGGCGAGCTGCTGACGGAGGACGAGATCAGGGCCGCGCTGCGCAAGCGCACCGTTGCCAACGAGATCGTACCGATGCTGTGCGGCAGCGCGTTCAAGAACAAGGGCGTGCAGACGCTGCTCGATGCGGTGATCGACTACCTGCCGTCGCCGGCGGACGTGCCCGCGATTCTCGGCCATACCGAGGACGACAAGGAGGCTGAGCGCCATCCCAATGACGACGAGCCGTTCTCCGCGCTGGCCTTCAAGATCATGACCGATCCCTTCGTCGGGCAGTTGATCTTCTTCCGCGTCTACTCGGGCGTGGTGAACTCCGGCGACACGGTCTACAACCCGGTCAAGGAAAAGAAGGAGCGGCTGGGGCGGATCCTGCAGATGCACGCCAATGTGCGCAGCGAAATCAAGGAAGTGCGCGCTGGCGACATTGCTGCGGCGGTAGGGCTGAAAGAGGCCACCACCGGTGACACGCTATGCGATCCCGATCATGTGATCATCCTCGAACGCATGAGCTTCCCGGACCCGGTGATCTCGCAGGCGGTCGAGCCCAAGACCAAGGCCGACCAGGAGAAGATGGGCCTGGCGCTGAATCGCCTGGCGCAGGAAGACCCTTCGTTCCGCGTGCATACCGACGAGGAGTCGGGCCAGACCATTATCTCTGGCATGGGCGAGCTTCACCTGGAAATCCTGGTCGATCGCATGCGCCGCGAGTTTGGTGTGGAGGCCTCGGTCGGCAAGCCGCAGGTGGCTTACCGCGAGACCATCAAGCAGGGGGTGAAGGACATCGAAGGCAAGTTCGTCAAGCAGTCCGGTGGGCGCGGCCAGTACGGCCACGTGGTGCTCGATCTGGCGCCGCAGGCGCCGGGCAAGGGCTATGAGTTCGTCGATGCCATCAAGGGCGGCGTGGTGCCGCGCGAGTTCATTCCCGCCGTGGACAAGGGCATCCGCGAAACGCTGGCGTCGGGCGTGCTGGCCGGCTACCCGGTGGTGGACGTCAAGGCCACGCTGGTGTTCGGCTCCTATCACGATGTCGACTCCAACGAGAATGCCTTCCGCATGGCCGGCTCGATGGCGTTCAAGGAGGGCATGCGCCGCGCCAAGCCGATCCTGCTCGAGCCGATGATGGCAGTGGAGGTCGAAACGCCCGAGGAATTCACTGGCAACGTGATGGGCGACCTGTCATCGCGCCGGGGCATCGTGCACGGCATGGAGGACATCGCGGGCGGAGGCGGCAAGTCGGTGCGCGCAGAAGTGCCGCTGGCCACCATGTTCGGCTACTCGACCTCGCTGCGGTCCCTGACCCAGGGCCGCGCCACCTACACCATGGAGTTCAAGCACTACACGGAAGCCCCGGCGAGCGTGGCCGAGGCAGTCATCAACAGCCGGCACACGCGCTAGCGCGCATGGAATGGCAGGGCAGGGAAATGGCGCCGCGCGCCACGCGGCGCCGCTTCGACTTGACGGGAGAGTGCAATGGCCAAGCATCCGTTTTCCCAATTCCCCGAGGACGAACAACGAGAAGTCGTGGCCCTGTGCACGCGGCTCGGCTTTGTGCCGGGGGACTTCGAGATCTCCGACGAAGGCTTCCAGCCCGATGACGGCGACCCGGCGCAACGCCAGGTCAGCGTGCGGCGCCCCGCAATGGACGCGCAGAGCGCCTATGATGCGAGCGAAGGGGCCGGCTGGATCGAGGAGTTCGAGAGCGATCTCGAGTGCGGCCTGTTCGGGCAACCTTCAAGGCAGGCGCCAGCCTAGTGTCCACGCATCGGCGCGGCGTCCTGCCGCGCCACGAAAATAATTTGGAGATAATCTATGCAGCAGGGTTTGCCGGCTGGCGTGTCAGCGCTTGTGCGTTCTTTCTGGCCATCTTTTTCGTCTGCCTGCCCGTCGGGTTTTGCCTCATCGTCCCCGGCCGTGCATGCCGGCAGGCGCAGGCAACTTGCCGCATGGCTCGCCACCGCGCTCCTTGGCCTGCCGGCGTTGGTCGCGGCACAGGCCGTGGATAGCTATCCCTCCAAGCCGATTCGCGTCGTGGTGCCTTATTCGGCGGGCGGCGGCGCGGACAACGCGGCGCGCGTCATCACCGCTCAGATGAGCGTGCTGCTCAAGCAGCAGGTGGTGATCGACAACAAGCCGGGCGCCAGCGGCACCATCGGCGCCGCGGCGGTCGCGCAGGCGCCGGCCGATGGCTATGTGGTGCTGTACGACGCGTCCACTTTCGTTGTCAATCCGGCGCTGCGCAAGCTGCCGTTCGATGCGGCCAAGGATTTCCTGCCGGTCTCGCTGGCGGTCACGGCGCCCAATATCCTGGTGGTGCCGCCCAACGCCCCCTACAAGACGGTTGGCGAGTTCCTCGGCTACGCACGTCAGCATCCCGGCAAGACAACCTACGCGTCGTACGGTCCCGGCAGCCCCGCTCACATGGTTGGAGAACTGCTCAAGAGCCAGGCCAAGGTCGACCTGCTGCATGTGCCGTACAAAGGCGGCGCGCCGGCGCTGACCGACGTGATGGGCGGACAGGTCGATGCCTACTTCGCCAACGCGGCGTCGGGCTTGCCCTATGTGAAGGCCGGCAAGCTGCGGGCGCTGGCCGTGACTTGCGCCAAGCGCATGCCGGCGTTGCCCGACGTGCCGACGTTGGTGGAAAGCGGGCTGGCGGGCTTCGACGTGCTGGAGTGGAATGGTTTCTTCGTGCCCAAGGGCACGCCGCCGCAGGTGGTGGAGCGGCTGGCGTCGGCCGTGCAGGCCGCGGTCAGCGATCCCAAGGTTCATGCCCGGTTGCTGGATCTTGGTGTGGTGCCGGTCGGCAGCGGTCCACAGGCCTTCGGGCAATTCCTGCAAACCGAGCTGACGCGCTGGGCGCGGCTGGTCAAGCAGAACGGCATTGCGATCGAGTAGGGGGGCTGGGCGGGCGGGATGTGGCTGCGGGGCTTGGACCCGCAGCGGTTCCGCGGCCGGGCGCGGCGTTACGATGCCGAAGCACGATGCATCGAAGAAGGTAGACGTACAAATGGAAAAGGCCCGCAATTTCTTGCGGGCCCTTCACATTCTTTGGCTCCCCGAGCTGGGCTCGAACCAGCGACCTGCGGATTAACAGTCCGTCGCTCTACCAACTGAGCTATCAGGGAACAGCTGAGAAAAGGATTGTAACCAGTTTCTCGTTTATCCGTCAACACCTGCGCTGTAATTTCTTACTGCCGGTACTGCGGAACTTCTGGTTCCGCCCCGATGTTCCGAGGCAGGGCCGCATTATAGAAGGTCTTTCAGGTCTTTGCCATAAAAAAACCGCCCCGAAGGGCGATTTTTTTTCCACGCGCTGAGTCAGGCGCGCCAGGTTCAGTCGAACACCGGCGAATCGACACCGAGGATCTTGTGCAGCTTTGGCGAGGTGGTCGTGTACTGCATGTGGATCTTCTTCTCGGGGAAGATGTAGGGCGCGGCGCCGAAGGCAGCCAGCGCGGCTTCATGGAAGCCCGAGAGGATCAGCTTCTTCTTGCCGGGGTAGGTGTTGATGTCACCCACCGCGAAGATGCCCGGGATGTTGGTCTCGAACTTCTCCGTGTCCACCTTGATCTGCTTGCGCTCCAGGTCCAGGCCCCATTCGGCGATCGGGCCCAGCTTGGGCGACAGGCCGAAGAACACCAGCAGGTCGTCGAGCGGCAGGCGGCGGGTCACGCCGTCGGCGCCCGTCACCTTGATCTCCGTGAGCAGGCCGTCCTTTTCCTCATAGCCGCTGATTTGGCCCACCAGGAACTGCATCTCCATCTGCTCGCACAAGTCCTTCATCTTGGCGACCGATGCCGGCGCGGCGCGGAAGCCGTCGCGGCGATGGATCATCACCACCGATTCGGCCTTGCCGACCAGGTCCAGCGTCCAGTCGAGCGCGGAGTCGCCACCACCGACCACGACCAGGTTGCGGCCGTGGAAGCGGCTCGGATCCTTGACGCGGTAGAACAGCTGCTTGCCGTCGAACTTGTCGATGCCGTCCACCTTGACCGTGCGTGGCTGGAATGAACCCACGCCGGCGGCGATGAAGATGGTCTTGGTGATGAAGCGGGTGCCGAGCGAGGTTTCGACGAAGAAGCGGCCATCTTCGCGGCGCTCCACCACGGCCACTTCCTGGCCCAGGTGGAAGGTCGGCTCGAACGGCTCGATCTGCTTGAGCAGGTTGTCCGTCAGTTCCTGGCCGGTGCAGATGGGCACGGCCGGGATGTCGTAGATGGGCTTGTCCGGATAGAGCTCCACGCACTGGCCGCCAACCACCTTGAGGGAGTCGATCACGTGCGCCTTGATTTCGAGCAGGCCCAGTTCGAAGACCTGGAAGAGTCCGACCGGACCGGCACCGACGATCAGCGCGTCGATTTCCAGCGGGTGACCGCCGCCAGCGTTGCCGGCGGCAACGTGGTTGGTGGCGTCGGCAACGGGGTTAGGGATGCTCAAGTCCATATTCGTCCTGATACGTTGTGGGCACAGGCGTGCCCGGCATTACGGGAAAGCGCGTGGGTGGGGACGGCTTTCTGACCTGTCTTTTGGCGTTGCAGGTATCAGCGTTGCAGGTACTGCAGCTTCTCGGCCGTGTCCTTCCATTCCTCGGCTTCGGCCAGCGGGGCCTTGGTCTTGGTGATGGAGGGCCAGTTGCGTGCCAGCTCGGCGTTCAGGTCGATGAACTGTTGCTGGTCGCCCGGCACGTCTTCCTCGGCGTAGATCGCGTTGACCGGGCATTCCGCCACGCACACCGCGCAATCGATACACTCATCCGGGTCGATGGCGAGGAAGTTGGGGCCTTCGCGGAAACAATCGACCGGACACACGTCAACGCAGTCGGTATAGCGGCAACGGATGCAGGATTCGGTGACAACGTGAGTCATTTCGGTTCCAGAAAAACGGGATCGGCTTCGATGGGAATGGATTTGGCCTGTTGTGCCTTGCTCATCACGCCGGTGCGGACCCAACCCAGAGTTCACCGGGTTCACCATACGCGGCGCGAGCGAAGGCCGTGGCCTATCAAAGACCGATATTGTAGCTGAGCCATAACGCTAGGGTAGTCGCTCTATATAGCCAGATCAGATAGTTTTCTTATTTCTTTATGTGCATTTGATCCGAGACAGTTGGCGTCACGCCTGCCGATGTGCTTTTCTGGCCGGTGCGGCGTTGCCGTTGTATGCTGCCTGAGCTTGCCTGCGCGGTATTGCCGCGTGCCTAACCGAGTGAGGAGTGCTCCATGCCAAGACCAGTCCGGGAGTCGCCGCGCAACTGCCGTTTCAGCCAGGCGGTGAGCGCGTTGCTATGCCTGGCGGCGCTGGCCATGCCTGCCGCGCATGCGCAGACCCTGGCCAAGGCCGGACCGCCGGACAGCGTGGTGGCCCGCCTGATGGCCTGGCGCATGATGAGCGACAGGCCGGTATCGCTGAGTGCGCTGGCACTCTTCGACTGGGATGATTTCGGCGTGGTGGTCGAGGCGGCGGGGGAGGGCATGGCCAACTGCGGCCAGGCCGGCTTCCTGCCATGCGACGCCAGCCTGCAGCCCGAACGCGGCGCGCCGGTGCAGGTGCTGGTGTTCCGTCGCGGCACGCAGCGGGTCTACCAGGAGCGCATCACGGCCCGTTCGGCAACCTTCGCCGAACCGCTGCCCGCCGAAGTGCCCCGGGCGCAGGCCACGCTGGTTGGCTGCCCTGGCTATCGCGGGCAGGTCCTGTGGTGCCTGCGCGGCAGCGCGCGGGGCCGCCAGCCTGATCCTTTCCTCGATGGCGCATGAGGCCGGCGTGGCCGATGCGGCTCCATAGCTTGAGCGCCGCGCTTTCGGGTAGCATGGCGCTCTGACCCGGCACTGCCGTTTGGCCCGACATGATCATTACCTCATTGCTCGACACCGACCTGTACAAGTTCACCATGATGCAGGTGGTGCTGCATCACTTCCCGGCGGCGCAGGTCGAATACCGCTTCAAATGCCGTAACGCGGGGGTCGACCTGACGCCCTACGTGGACGAGATCCGCGAAGAAGTGGCGCAGCTCTGCCAGGTCCGCTTTACGCCGGACGAGCTGCAATACCTGCGCGAGCTACGCTTTATCAAGAGCGATTTCGTCGACTTCCTCGGCCTGTTCCACCTCAACGAGAAATACGTGACGATCGCGCCGGCCGCTCCCGGCAGCGGCGAGATCGAGATCACCATCCGCGGGCCGTGGCTGCATACCATCCTGTTCGAGGTGCCGTTGCTGGCCATCGTCAACGAGGTCTATTTCCGCCGCACCCAGCCGCAACCTGACTGGAGCGAGGGGCGCAAGCGCCTGGAAGACAAACTGGCCTTGCTGAAGATGCCTGCCCACGCGGACTGCGTGATCGCCGACTACGGCTCGCGTCGCCGCTTTTCGCGCGACTGGCAGGAGGAGGTGTTGCGGACCATGCGCCGGGTACTCGGCCCGCAACTGGCCGGCACCAGCAATGTGCATTTCGCGCGCACGCATAACCTGGTTCCGCTCGGCACCATGGCGCATGAATACCTGCAGGCCTGCCAGGCCCTGGGGCCGCGGCTGCGCGACTCGCAGGTGTTCGCGCTGGAAGTCTGGGCCAAGGAATACCGAGGCGATCTCGGCATTGCCTTGTCCGACACCTATGGCTTCGACGCCTTCCTGCGCGATTTCGACCTGTACTTCTGCAAGCTGTTCGACGGCGTGCGGCACGATTCCGGCGACCCCATCGCCTGGGGCGAACGCATGCTGGCACACTACGCCGCCAGCCGCGTCGACCCGTTGGGCAAGACGCTGATCTTCAGCGACAGCCTCGACATCCCGCGCGTGATCGAGCTGTACGAGCGCTTTGGCGGGCGCTGCCGGCTTGCCTTTGGCGTGGGCACCAACCTGACCAACGATCTGGGCTACACGCCGCTGCAGATTGTCATCAAGATGACCCGCTGCAATGGCCAGCCAGTGGCCAAGCTGTCGGACACGCCCGAGAAGACCATGTGCGACGATCCCGCCTACCTGGCGTACCTGCGGCAGGTGTTCGGCATCAAGGCGCCGGCGTAGCGCTCGAGTTCGATGCAGGCGCGCCGTTGCTGCAGCCCACAGATCCCTAAGCCACTAAGTCACGAAGCCTCCAACCTCCGGAAACCGACTCATGGATACCACCTCCGCCCGCGATCGCATCTTTGCCCGCATCCGCGCCGCCCAGGGCCGCGCGCCCGGGGTGAGCAACGGCGAGCGCGCGGCGGTGGCCGACTATCTCGCGCGCCATCCCGCCGGGCCCCGTCCGCCGGCGCCGGTGGACCGGATCCAGGCCTTCCACGAACAGGCGCAGAAAATGGCTTCTACGGTGGAGCGGGTGGCCACGATGGCCGATGTGCCAGCCGCGGCCGCGCGCTACCTGGACAGCCTTGGCCTGGCGCGCCGCGCCGTGGCCTGGGATACCCTGGCGGCACTGGACTGGCAAGGGCAGGGCTTGATCGTGGAGTGCCGCCCGCCCATCCGCGACGCGCAGGCCGATCACGACCATGGCGACATGGTCGGCATCACGGGCTGCTTTTGCGCGATCGCCGAGACCGGCTCGCTGATGCTGCTGTCCGGCCCGCAGACCTTCGCTTCGGCGGCGCTGCTGCCGGAGACGCATATCGCGGTGGTGCCGGTCTCGCGCATCGTCGATGGCCTGGAGGACGCCTTCGCGCTGGTGCGCAGCGAGCGCGGGGAGCTGCCCCGTGCTACCAATACCATCAGCGGGCCCTCGCGCACCGGCGACATCGAGCAGACCATCGTGCTCGGCGCGCACGGCCCTTACCGCGTGCACGTGATCCTCGTCGAGCAGGACTGAGCGCGGTAGTCCAGGGCGTCCGGAATCGGCGGTGCCGCGCGGCGATTGCTTTACACTTGAGGGTCTCGCCGCGCGCCTGCGGCCCGCTTGCCGGGCCATTCGGGCTCGTGCGCTTTCTCCGCTCGCGGCCGCCATCAGGCCCGGGTGACGCAATCCGATACAAGGAGATCCCGCCCGATGCGACGTGCCCCCGCACTGCTGTCCCTGCTGGCCCCGCTGTTGTTCACCCTGCTGTTCACGCTGGCGCCGAGCCTGGCTCATGCCGCCGATCTCGATGGCGCCACGCTGTCGCCAATGTGGGCGTTGCCCTTCGCCGGCACCTTGCTGTCGATCGCGCTGTTCCCGTTGATCGCGCCGCGCTTCTGGCATCACCACTACGGCAAGATCATCGCAGCCTGGGCAGTGCTGTTCCTGGTACCGTTCGCGCAGGCCTTCGGCATGCATGCCGCCGCCGCCAATGCCGTGCACGCGCTGCTGTCGGAGTACATCCCCTTTATCGCGCTGATCGCCGCACTCTATATCGTGGCCGGCGGCATCTGCGTGCGTGGCAACCTGCATGGCACGCCGCGCCTGAATACCGGCCTGCTTGCACTCGGCACGGTGCTGGCCAGCCTGATGGGCACCACCGGCGCCGCCATGCTGCTGATCCGGCCGCTGCTGCGCGCCAACGACAACCGCAGGCATGTGGCGCACGTGGTGGTGTTCTTTATTTTCCTGGCGGCCAATGCGGGTGGCGCGCTGACGCCGCTGGGCGATCCGCCGCTGTTCCTGGGTTTCCTGAAAGGCGTGGATTTTTTCTGGACCCTGCGCAACATCCTGCCCGAGACGCTGTTCATCTGCATCGCGCTGCTGGTGATTTTCTATTTCGTCGATCGCTACTACTACCTGAACAAGGAAGAAGAGTTGCCGCAGGCAGCGGACCCCACGCCCGATTCCGCGGGCATCCGCATTGAAGGCAAGCGTAATTTCGTGCTGCTGCTGGCGGTGGTGGGCCTGGTGCTGATGAGCGGGCTGTGGAAGCCCGGTATCGAGTTCAACGTGATGGGCACCATGGTCGGCCTGCCGGCGGCGGTGCGCGATGTGTTGCTGGTGGTGGTGGCGCTCGTGTCCCTGGCAATCACGCCGAGCACGGCGCGCACGGGCAACGAGTTCAACTGGGAACCGATCCTGGAAGTCGGCAAGCTGTTCGCCGGCATATTCCTCACCATCATTCCCGTGATCGCCATGCTCAAGGCCGGTACCGACGGCGCCTTCGCCAGCGTGATCCGCATGGTCAGCGATAGCGGCGGCCAGCCCATCGACAGCATGTACTTCTGGGCCACGGGCATTCTTTCGTCTTTCCTGGACAATGCGCCGACCTACCTGGTGTTCTTCAACACCGCGGGCGGCGATCCCGCCACGCTGATGACGCGCGATGCCTCAACGCTCGCGGCCATCTCGGCCGGCGCCGTGTTCATGGGCGCCAATACCTATATCGGCAACGCGCCCAACCTGATGGTCAAGGCAATTGCCGAAAGCCGCGGCGTGCGCATGCCCAGCTTCTTCGGCTACATGCTGTGGTCGATCTGCGTGCTGGTGCCGCTGTTCCTGGTGATGACCTTTATCTTCTTCCGCGTGTGAGTGTGAGCATGACCAAGCCTTCCGTTCTCGTGACCCGCGCCGTCTTTCCCGAAGTGATCGAACGGCTCGCGCAGTACTTCGACGTCGACGACAACCAGCCGGACGTGGCGCTGGATGGCGCCGCGCTCAAGGCGCGCCTCGCCGGCAAGGCCGGTGTCCTGGCCAATGCCGCGGACCGCATCGATGCCGGCCTGGTGGCCGGGTTGCCGGCCTTGCGCGCGGTCTGCAACATGGCGGTGGGGTACAACAACCTCGATGTGCCGGCGTTGACCGCCGCCGGGATCGTGGCCACCAATACGCCCGATGTGCTGACCGAGACCACGGCCGATTTCGGCTGGGCCTTGCTGATGGCGACCGCGCGCCGTGTGACCGAGTCCGAGCATTGGCTGCGCGCTGGCAAGTGGGAGCGGTGGAGCTACGACATGTTCCTCGGCATGGACCTGTACCGCAGCACGCTTGGCATCCTTGGCATGGGCCGCATCGGCCAGGCCCTGGCACGCCGCGCTGCGGGGTTTGGCATGTCGGTGCTCTATCACAACCGCAGCCGTTTGCCCGAGGACACCGAGCGCGCGCTAAACGCGCGCTATGTCAGCAAGGCCGAGCTGCTGGCACAGTCCGATCATGTGCTGCTGGTGCTGCCGTATAGCGCGCAGAGCCATCACAGTATCGGCGCCGCCGAGCTGGCGCAGATGAAGCCGTCGGCCACGCTGGTCAACCTGGCGCGCGGCGGTGTGGTCGACGACGCTGCGCTGGCCCGGGCGCTGCGCGAACGGCGCATCTTTGCTGCCGGGCTCGACGTATTCGAGGCAGAGCCACAGGTCCATCCCGACCTGCTGACGGTGCCCAACGTGGTGCTGACCCCGCATATCGCCAGTGCCTCGGAGAAGACCCGCCGCGCCATGGCGGATCTGGCCGCTGACAACCTGATCGCCGCGCTCGGCGTGGGACCGCAGGCAGGGCAACCGCCTTCCGTGATCAATCCCGAAGTGATGGCGCGCCGCCGCTGATCCTCTCGCTGCCAATACCTGCCAACCTATTCATGACTTTGATTTCCCTGTTGACCCTGGTCCTTGCACTGGCAGCCGTACTGCTGCTGGTGGTGTTGCTGCTGCGGCCGCGCGTTGCACAGGACGGCGCCGGCCCGGAGCTGCTGCGCCAGCTCGCCGATCTGCGCGCCGAAGGCGCGCGCGGCAATGAGCGCCTGGAGCGTGAGCTGCGCACCGAGGTCACTGAGAGCGCGCGCGTTGGCCGTGGCGAAGCCGGCCAGCAGATGATGCGTTTCCAGCAGGCTCTGTCCTCGCAGCTCACCAGCATCGCCACGCTGCAGAACAACCAGATCGACATGTTCGCGCAGCAGCTTGCCAAGCTGACCGAGTCCAACGCCCAGCAGCTCGAGCAGGTCCGGCAGAACCTGCTGCAACAAGGCCAGCAGGCGCGCGACGAGCAAGGCAGCGCGTTGCGCCGATTTGGCGACGGGCTGCAGCAGCAACTGGCGCAGATGTCCGAGGGCAACGAGCGCCGCCTGGGCGAAGTGCGCGCCACGCTTGAGCAACGGCTCAAGGAGATCGAGGTCAACAACGCGGCCAAGCTCGAGGAGATGCGCCGCACCGTCGACGAGAAGCTGCACGCCACGCTGGAGCAGCGGCTGGGCGAGTCCTTCAAGCTGGTCTCGGACCGGCTCGAGCAGGTGCACCGGGGCCTTGGCGAAATGCAGGCGCTGGCTCAGGGCGTGGGCGACCTCAAGCGGGTGCTGACCAACGTCAAGTCGCGCGGGACATGGGGCGAAGTGCAGCTGGAGATGCTGCTAGAGCAGGTGCTAACCGCCGAGCAGTACGCCAAGAACGTGGAGACGGTGCGCAATACCGGTGCGCGCGTGGAGTTTGCGATTCGCCTGCCGGGCAAGGACGCTGCCGGCGGGCAGGTGTGGCTGCCCATTGATGCCAAGTTCCCGAAGGAACAGTACGAGCGCCTGCTCGACGCGCAGGAGCGCGGCGATGTCGATGGCGTGGCGCTGGCCGGGCGCGAACTGGAAGCCGCGATCAAGCGCGAGGCTCAGACGATCTCCGAGAAATATGTGTCGCCGCCGGCGACGACGGACTTCGCCATCCTCTTTCTCCCCACCGAGGGGTTGTATGCCGAAGTCTTGCGGCGCCCGGGGCTGGCCGACCTGCTGCAACGCAATTTCCGCGTCACGGTAGCCGGGCCGACCACGCTGGCCGCGTTGCTTAACAGTTTGCAGATGGGGTTTCGCACCCTGGCGCTGGAGCGCCGCTCAAGCGAAGTCTGGGAGGTGCTGGGCGCGGTCAAGACCGAGTTCGGCAAGTTCGGCGATGTGCTGGCCAAGACCCGCGATACGCTGGAACGCGCTGCCCGCAACATCGAGCAGGCCGAGGTGCGTACGCGCCAGATGGAGCGCAAGCTGCGCACCGTGGAAGCGCTGCCGGGCGAGAACGCGCAGGAACTGCTTGGCCTGGCCGCTGTGGTGGATGACGAGACCGCAGGCGGTTGAGGGGCAAAGAACGCTGGGCAAAAAAAAGCGCATCGATTCGATGCGCTTTTTACATTCCGGCGGCTGGCCGTTTCAGGACAAGTCGCGGATTGTCACCTCGATGCCGCCAAAACGCGCTGCCACCCAGTTGTAGGCCTTGCAGGCCAGCCACAGCAGGCCGAAACCGATCAGCGCATTGAGAATCAGTGCCGTGAAGACGGTGATCCCGGGCAGGTCGCCATAGCGGATAAAGGCCACGAACAGCCCCAGCGAGACGATGGGTACCGAAAAGCACAGGTACACGAGCACGAGCGCGCGGGCGGTTTTGACCGGGTGGAGGTACGCAATCTCCTGATTCATGACAGCTTGGGCAGTAAGCAAAGTAATGTTGCGCAAGTGTATCCAATGGGGGAGGCGGCGCATAGTCCGGCACTCGCGGGGTACGGAAAACCGCCGATCTGCTTGCTAAACCCCGGCAAAACTGCTGCGCAAAAACGACACAAAGGTGCAGCCGGCGTACCGTGGCGGGCTTTCTGCCAGCGCTTACATCAGCCCGTCGAACAGCATGACTTCAACCTCGTCGCCGGCGGCGACCATGCCCTGTTCGTGCCCGAGCACGATGAAGCAATTGGCCTCGCTCATCGAGCGCAGCACGCCCGAGCCCTGCTGCCCGGTGATGCTAACCTGCCAGCCGCCCTCCGGGGCAGGCGCCAGGATGCCGCGCTGGTACTCGGTGCGGCCAGGTTTCTTGCGGATCGCCTGGGCGCTGCGCACGCGCATCAGAGGCAGGGGCGCCACCTTGGCGCCCATCTGGCGGTGCAGGGCGGCCCGCACGAAATGATAGAACGTCACCATCACCGCCACGGGGTTGCCCGGCAGGCCGAACAGCAGCGCTTCGCGGCCGTGAGAAGCGATGCGCCCGAAGGCCATGGGCCGGCCGGGGCGCATGGCGATCTTCCAGAAGGTCACATCGCCAAGCTGGGCCATGATCTGCTTGGTGTAGTCGGCTTCTCCCACCGAGACACCGCCCGAGGTGATGACCGCGTCGGCGTTTTCGCACGCGCTGCGCAACGCCGCTTCGAGCGCGGCGGGATCATCGTGCACCACGCCCATGTCAATCAGGTCCACGTTCAGCCGCCGCAGCATGCCGTGCAGCGTGTAGCGGTTTGAGTCGTAGACGCAGCCCGCATCGAGCGGCTCGCCAATGGAGCGCAGTTCGTCCCCGGTGGAGAAGAACGCCACGCGCAGGCGGCGCCGCACCTTGACTTCGGCCACGCCCAGCGACGCCAGCAGCCCGAGGTCGGCCGGCTGCAGGATGCGCCCGGCGGCCAGTGCCGGCTGGCCGATGGCGAGGTCTTCGCCCCGCAGGCGGCGGTTGTCGCCGGCCCGTACCGCCTTGGCATCAAAGCGAATCAGCTCGCCCTCGACGTCGACGAATTCCTGTGGAATCACGGTGTCGCAGCCGGCCGGCATGATGGCGCCCGTCATGATGCGCGCTGCCTGCCCGCGCGCAACCGCTTGCTCGCAGGCAGCGCCGGCGAAGGCGCTGCCGACCACAGCCAGGGTCACGTTGCCGCCCGCGGCCAACTCGCTGCTGGCGAACGCATAGCCGTCCATGGCGGAGTTGTCGTGCGCAGGCACGTCCAGCATGGAGATGACGTCTTCGGCCAGCACGCGGTCGAGCGCGGTGCGCAGGGCGACCTGCTCGGTGCCCCTCACGGGCTCGACCACCTCGCCGATGATCTGGTTGGCCTGCGCCACCGGCAACGCACCGGGATCGTAGTCGGACAGGCAGGAAATGACGGATTGTAGTGATGGCATGGACCGTTCCCGGGGCAGCGGCCTGGCTTGGGTTGTCAGCGCGCCTCGAGCGTGCGCAACTCATCCAGGGTATTGATATTGGCGAAGGCGCCGGCGTCTTCGAACAGCACTTCGGCCAGGCGGTGCGAGGCGGCCCAGGTTTCGATCTTGCGGCCGCCGCCGTTGAGGAAAGCCACCAGGCCGTCGAGCGCCGTGACCGGCATCAGGCAAAACACCGGCTGGACCTGCCGGCGGCCATCCGCGTCGATGGTGACGGGAATGGCCATCTCGGCGCCTTGCGCGTCGATCGCGCTCGCCAGGCGCGCGGCCAGGTCGGATGGCAGGAAAGGCGAGTCGCAGGGCGCGCTCAGCATCCAGCCCGTCTGGCACTGTTCCAGCCCGGCCAGCATGCCAGCCAGGGGCCCGGCGAAGTCCGGCACCGAATCGGTGACCACCGGCACGCCGAAGGACTCATACGCGGCCAGGTTGCGGTTGGCGTTGATCAGCATGCCGCCGGTCTGCGCGGACAGGCGCATCAGCGTATGCATTGCCATGGGCGCGCCACGAAACGGCTGCAGGCCCTTGTCGGTGCCGCCCATGCGGCTGCCCCTGCCGCCGGCCAGGATCAGGCCGGTAATGTCTTCGCGAGAAATCATCGGGGGATGGGAGGATAGGGTGATGGGTTGGGCGGGGTGGCTGTCGTCAGCCGCCAATATAGGACATCTCGATCTTGTTCTCGGCACGCGCCTGCCGCACCGCGGGGTCGCTGCGCTGTTCGGAGTAGTGATCGGTGCGCCCTTGCCAGACCCCGGCAATGGCGTTCGAGATTTCCAGGTCGCTGTGCTCGCCGCGCAACAGCGCGCGCAGGTCGTAGCCTTCGGTGGCGAACAGGCACAGGTAGAGCCGGCCTTCGGTTGACAGGCGGATGCGGCTGCAGTCGCCGCAGAAGGCGTGGGTCACGCTGGAGATCACGCCGATCTCGCCGGCGCCGTCGCGGTAGCGCCAGCGCTCGGCGGTCTCGCCGCTGTAGTTGGCTGGGATGGCTTCCAACGGGAAGGCCTCGTGGATGCGGCGCACTACTTCGGCCGAGGGCAGCACCTCGTCCATCTGCCAGTGGTTGCTTGCGCCCACGTCCATGAACTCGATAAAGCGCATGATGATGCCGCTGCCGCGGAAATGTGCGGCCATCGGCACGATTTCCCCATCGTTGGTGCCGCGCTTGACCACCATGTTGACCTTGATCGGCGCCAGGCCGGCCGCCTGGGCGGTCTCGATGCCGTCCAGCACGTCGCGCACCGCGAAGTCGACATCGTTCATGCGGCGGAAGGTGGCGTCGTCGATGGCGTCCAGGCTCACGCTCACCCGCGTCAGGCCTGCATCGCGTAGCGTGCGCGCCTTGCGGGCCAGCAGCGAGGCGTTGGTGGTGAGGGTGAGGTCCAGTGGTTTGCCGGACACCGTATCGATACGCGCCAGCATTTCCACCAGCTTCTCGATGTTCTTGCGCAGCAGCGGCTCGCCGCCGGTCAGGCGGATCTTCTCGACGCCGTGCGCAACGAAGAGGCGAGCCGCGCGCTCGATTTCCTCGAAGCTCAGCAACTCGGAATGGGGCAGGAAGGTGTAGTCCTTGTCGAACACTTCCTTGGGCATGCAGTAGACGCAGCGGAAATTGCAGCGATCCGTGACCGAGATACGCAGATCATGGAGCGGCCGGCCGCGCGTGTCGGCAACCAGCCCGGACGGTGCGGTGAGCACGGCCGGAATGCTTGGCGTCATCGAGCGGTAGCGATGATCGCGCAGGTCGAAAATGGGAATGACGGATTCGGTCATGGCCTGGGGGCGTGGCAGTGCGGGTGACGGGCGGTTCTGGCGCGATTGCATGGGGCAGCATCGCCCGTTCCGGGCACCATCTTTCGGGTGCCATCTATTTGTCATTCTAGCCGAGCCGGGCATGGTACCGCCGGCATCACCCGGGACATTGCCCGCAAACAAAGCCCGCAGGCATGAAAAAGGGACGGCATTGCCGTCCCTTTTCTTGCTACCCGCGAGGGTGCCGCTTACTTCTGCGGCGTCCCAGCGGTATCGCCACCGGTTTCGACCAGGATCATCGGACCTTCAGGCAGCGGCGGCAGGGGCTTGCGCTCCCGCACGACGCGCGGTGCCGGCGGGATGCTGGCAGCCGCTTCCTGCGCAGCGCGCAGCTTGCTGGTGTCGGTGTTGACCCACTCGAGGCCAGCCGAGGCCAGCATCGGCTGCAGGCTTTCGACCGCCACCGGGGCTACCCGGGCTACCGTTGCCACCGGGGCAGCGACCGGCACTTCAACGGCAGGCGCCACAACAACAGCAGGGGCTTGCACGACTGCTTCAGCCACAACCGGAGCCGGTGCCGGCTGGTAGGCGGCCGGGCTTGCTGCGATCGTCTCAACCACCGTTTCAGCCACCGGCTCGGCAACTGTTTCGATGATCGGCGCAGCGACTGGCGCAGCGACCGGCGCCGAGATCGGCGCGGCCTGCACGAACACCGGCTCCGCCGGCAGTGCCACGGGCTGTTGCGTCACTACGGCAGCTTCGGCGGGCTGGTAAGCCGGAGCGCTCGGCGCGGCTTCGGCAACCGGCACGGCGGCTTCGATCGCAGGCGCTTGGGCGACCACAGCCGGGGCGGCGGCCTGGGTGCTTTCGCGCACTTCCGCCGTGTACTCGCCTTCAGCGCTTTCCGCGCCTTCGGTTGCCTGGGCGCCGTCGTCGCGTTCGCGGCGATAGCGGTTGCGGCCACGGCGATTGCGGCGGCGGCGTTCTTCGCCTTCACCGTTCTCGGTGCCTTCCGTGCCTTCCGGCAGGTCGGTGCGTGCGTTGTCGGCGTCATCGTGCGAGGCAACCGCTGCGGCTACGGCCGGCGCTGCCACGACAGCTGCGGCGGTCGCGGCTACGGCTTCGGCAGCCAGGCCTTCGGTGGCTTCGCCTTCGCGCGGCGCGTCGCCTCGTTCACGCTGGCGGTCGCGCTGGCGCTCGCGGCGTTCCTGGTTGCGGTCGCGGCGGCCTTCGCCACGGCCTTCCGTACGCTCGGCCGGTGCGCCTTCGGGCTGGCGGGCCGGCTGGACTTCCAGTGCGGCCTGGCGCGGGGCCCGGCTGTTGCGCTCGCCGCGTTGTTCGCCACGTTCGCCGCGCGCTTCGACGCGCTCGCCACGCTCCGCGCGCTGTTCGCCGCGGTCCGCGCGTTCGGTGCGCTCGCCACGTTCCTGGGGTGCGCGCTCGCCGCGCTGGCCACGGCCCTGGCGGTCACCACGTTCGCCTCCCCGCTCACCACGCTCGCCACCGCGTTCGCCGCGCTGGCCACGGCCTTCACCGCGTTCGCCACGTTGGCCGCGTTCGCGACGGTTCTCAGCGCTGCGTTGCTCCGCGTCAACCGGCTTGGCCGGCTCGACGGCGGGCGCTGCGGGCTTGGCGCCGAACAGGTTCTTCAGCCAGCCGATAAAACCACCGCCGACCACCGGCTGGGTAGCCGGCACCGGACGTGCGGCTGCCGCCGCGGCTTCCGGGCGCGGGGCGCGCTCTGCGCGCGGCACGGAGACGGGCGCCGGCTGTTCCGGGGTGATGCCCTTGACGGCAGCTTCCTGGCGCGGCTTGGCATCTTCCTTCTTGCGGCTGCTGTAGCTGGTGTCGGCTTCCAGTTCCTTGGCGGCAGCCTCGGCCATCTTGTAGCTGGCCATGCTGTCTTCCAGGCGCGGGTCGTCGTGACGCAGGCGCTCCAGCTTGTAGTGCGGGGTCTCCAGGTGCTTGTTGGGGATCAGCAGCACGTTGACCTTGAAGCGCATCTCGATCAGGTTGATGTCCTGGCGCTTCTCGTTGAGCAGGAACGCGGCCACTTCCACCGGCACCTGGCAGTGGATGGCGGCGGTGTTTTCCTTCATCCCTTCTTCCTGGATGATGCGCAGGACCTGCAGGGCGGAGGATTCGGTATCCCGGATATGGCCGGTGCCGTTGCAGCGCGGGCAAGTGATGTGCGAGCCTTCCGACAGCGACGGGCGCAGGCGCTGGCGCGACAGCTCCATCAGGCCGAAACGGCTGATCTTGCCCATCTGCACACGGGCACGGTCATGGCGCAGTGCATCCTTCAGGCGCGTTTCCACGTCCTTCTGGGCCTTGCTGGCTTCCATGTCGATGAAGTCGATCACGATCAGGCCGCCCAGGTCGCGCAGGCGCAGCTGGCGGGCGATTTCGTCGGCGGCTTCGAGGTTGGTGCGCAGCGCGGTTTCCTCGATGTCGGCGCCCTTGGTGGCGCGGGCCGAGTTCACGTCCACCGAGACCAGGGCTTCGGTGTGGTCGATCACGATGGCGCCGCCCGAGGGCAACATCACCATGCGCGAGTACGCCGACTCGATCTGGTGCTCGATCTGGAAGCGCGAGAAGAGGGGGACGTCGTCCCGGTACTTCTTCACGCGGTTCATGTTGTCGGGCATGACCACGCTCATGAAGGCGCGGGCCTGCTCGTAGATTTCGTCGGTGTCGATCAGGATCTCGCCGATATCCGGCTGGAAATAATCGCGGATGGCGCGAATCACCAGGCTGGACTCGAGATAGATCAGTAGCGGGGCCTTGTTGTCGCCGGCGGCGCCGTCGATGGCCTTCCACAGCTGCAGCAGGTAGTTCAGGTCCCACTGGAGCTCTTCGGCCGAGCGGCCGATGCCCGCGGTGCGGGCGATGATGCTCATGCCCTCGGGCACGGCCAGCTGGCCCATGGTCTCGCGCAGTTCCTGGCGATCCTCGCCCTCGATGCGGCGCGATACGCCGCCGCCGCGCGGGTTGTTGGGCATCAGCACCAGGTAACGGCCGGCCAGCGAGATAAAGGTGGTCAGCGCCGCGCCCTTGTTGCCGCGCTCTTCCTTTTCTACCTGGACGATCAGTTCCTGGCCTTCATGCAACGCGTCCTGGATGCGCGCGTTGCGCACGTCCACGCCTTCCTTGAAAAAGGCGCGTGCGACTTCCTTGAAGGGCAGGAAACCGTGGCGTTCTTCGCCGTAGTTGACGAAGCAGGCTTCCAGCGAGGGCTCGATCCGGGTGATGACACCCTTGTAGATGTTGCCCTTGCGCTGTTCGCGCCCGGCGGCTTCGATGTCGATGTCGATCAGCTTCTGACCATCGACGATGGCGACGCGCAGTTCCTCTTGCTGCGTCGCGTTGAAAAGCATGCGTTTCATCGCATTACCTCACTCAATGCCGCGGATTGCACCGGCATGCGGTGCCCGCGGCGTTCGTTCCGTGGAGCACGCGAGGGAGCGAGTGAGGGCGCGAGAATTGCCGAAAGCGCCGTCGCGCAAATGAGCGCGGCCGGCTGGGCACGGGTGAAAGAGAGGTAACGACGTCGAAAGCGCCGTCCGCATGGTCGGAGAGAACGCCGGTGTGCTGCTTTGCGCAGCGACCCAGCGGGTTTCCGGCTGGCATGGCGGCGGTGCGGGCGCAAAGAGGCGCCATCGCACCGCGGCCGGCCGCGGAAGGGCTAGACGCGTCAAAGAGCAAGTTTGTCGTCACGGCAATGCTGCTTCGCTTCCTGACATCTCCTGGCGGGCGCACCTACTGCTTCTTGGAGTTCTGCGACCGGGCGCCGGTATAACCAGTCAGGCGGCGTTGGAAGCATGCCGGCGGCACCGTTTCCCGGTGCGGGCGGGACTTCTCTCACCAGAGTGGATGCCGGGTGGGCATCCACTATCAAATTCTGTTCTACCTGAACACTACTCCCACGTGACCGCCGTCAGCGCCGAAGTTGCCTTTGGGCGACTTCCTGCGCGGGCGATACCGTGCGTGCTGCGTTTTTGCTGCCATTTACCAGCCCCGGGCTCGCGTGGTACGCAAAGAAGCGGGAGGCTGGCAGGGTTGGCGGCAACCCGAAGTGTAAAATACGACGAATCGCCTACACCTGACTTGCGCTGCCGGTCTTTGGCCGGAACAGCGAGGAAATTATATTGAAAATGAATGAGTTACGCCATCAAATTGAAAAAGAGGTGCGGCCCGCCGCGGCCGGGCCCCAGGTGGCGTACGTAACGATTGGCGACGAAGCCGATGGCCAGCGTATCGACAACTTCCTCCTGAAGCTCTCGAAAGGGGTGCCCAAGAGCCATGTCTACCGCATTCTGAGGTCGGGTGAAGTGCGTGTGAACAAGGGGCGGGTCGACGCCACCTATCGCCTGCAGTTGGGCGATGTGGTACGGATTCCGCCTATGCGTGTGGCGGCTTCGGCACCCGATGCCGGCAAATTCGTGCCGCCGGCCAGCTTTCCGGTGGTCTTCGAGGATGAATACCTGCTGGTGATCAACAAGCCTGCCGGCGTGGCCGTGCATGGCGGCTCTGGCGTGGCATTCGGCGTGATCGAGCAATTGCGGCGCGCCCGCCCGCAGGCCAGGTTCCTGGAGCTTGTGCACCGTCTCGACCGCGAGACCTCCGGCCTGCTGGTGCTTGCGAAGAAGCGTACGGCGCTGGTGAACCTGCATGAGCAGATGCGCGGCAGTGCGCTGGACAAGCGCTACTTCGCCTGTGTGGCGGGGCATTTCGAGAATGCCCGGCAGCACGTGAAATTCCCCCTATATAAGTACACCACCCCGGAAGGCGAGCGCCGCGTGCGGGTGCAGGAAGATGGCATTGCCTCGCATACCGTGTTCAACCGGCTCGAGGTCATGCCCGGCTACACCTTGCTCGAGGCCGAGTTGAAGACAGGGCGGACCCACCAGATCCGGGTCCATCTGGCGCATTCGGGCTTCCCGATCCTGGGCGACGAAAAATACGGCGATTACGCCCTCAACAAGGCGCTGGCCCGCAGCGGCGCCAATCCTGGGCTCAAGCGCATGTTCCTGCACGCGCACAGCCTGACATTTACGCATCCGATAAGTGGAGAAATCACCACTGTAGTTGCACCCATGCCGCCGGAGTGCGAAGCGTTCCTGCAGCAAGCCCGTAACCTGCGCGCCGCCGACTAAGGCGCTAACAAGGATATTCATGGCCAGGCAACGCTTCGACCTGATCGTGTTCGACTGGGATGGAACCCTGATGGATTCCACCCCGACCATCGCCAAATGCATCCAGCTGGCCAGCCGCGACCTCGGCTTGCCGGTGCCCGACGACAGCGCCGCCAGTCACGTGATCGGGCTGGGACTCAAGGACGCGCTGTCGTACGCCGTGCCCACGCTCGATCCCGCCGACTATCCCCGGCTGGCCGAGCGCTACCGTTTCCACTTCCTGACCCGCGACGCCGAACTGGTGCTGTTCGACGGGGTGCGCGAGATGCTGGAAGCCCTGCGCGCCGAGCACTATTTCCTCGGCGTGGCGACGGGCAAGACCCGCGTCGGCCTGCAGCGCGCCCTGGAAGCAACCGACCTCGTGCGCCTGTTCGACGGCACGCGTTGCGCCGACGAGACCTTTTCCAAGCCCCACCCGGCCATGCTGCAAGAGCTGACCCGCGAACTGGGGCAGGACATGGAGCGCACGGTGATGATCGGCGATACCACCCATGACCTGCAGATGGCGGCCAATGCCGGCGCGGCGGGCATCGGCGTAGGCTACGGCGCGCATCCCGCGGACGCCCTGCGCGCGATGGCGCCTCTGCATTGCGCGACGTCCATCGCCGACCTGAAAGACTGGCTGCTGGCGCATGCTTGACGCAACGGGCCAGGGGATGAGGGGCGCGCGTCACCTGTGTGCGGCCGAGGACCTGGCTGACGGCGGCGCCGGGGTGCGTTTTGTGGTCGAAGTGGGTGGGCGCGCCGTGAGCGCGTTTGTCGTGCGCTTCGAGGGGGCTGTCCACGGCTACCTGAACCAGTGCGCGCATGTGCCGATGGAGCTCGATTGGCAGGAGGGACAGTTTTTCGAGTCCTCGGGCCTATACTTGATGTGCGCGACACATGGCGCGGTTTATGCGCCGGACAGCGGCTTGTGCGTGGGCGGCCCCTGCCGGGGCGCTTCATTGTCCAAGCTGCGCGTCGAAGAGCGCGACGGCAATGTGTACTGGCTGCCTGAAAGTCCATACGAAGCACCCGCGGGCTAGCGGGCAGCCGGCAGGCCCGGCGCCCCGGCCCGCCTATCTATTCATAATCAAGAGCCAACTGCATGACTGAACAGCAAAAACCGCCGCAGGACGAACCCGGCAAGGCGCAGGAACCGGTGGCTTCGGCCAGCGCCGGGGCGCCCGGGGCGGGGGATGACCGGCTGGAAACCGCCTCGCAGGCCGATTACCCGCTGGAGCAAGAGCTGCGCGCCGGAGATGCTGCTTCGCAGAGAGAAGCCGGCCAGCGCCAGGCGCGCATGGCCGGTCGTGACGTCGGCCCCGTCCCCACGGGGGCAGGCTGGGAGCGGGATGTGCTGGAAAGGGTGCTGATGGCGACGCTGCGCGAGCAGCGCGCGGCACGCCGCTGGCGCATTTTCTTCCGCTTCGCCGGGCTCGCTCTGCTAGTGCTGATTTTCTTTGCCGTTTTCGACTTCAAGGGCGACGGCACCATTGCCACGAGCGGTCGCCATACGGCGATGGTGTCGCTCGACGGCGAGATCGCTGCGGGGACGCCGGCCAGCGCCGAATCGATCAACGCAGCCCTGCAAGCCGCATTTGCCGATACCAATGCCGCCGGGATCATCCTCAAGATCAACTCGCCGGGTGGCTCGCCGGTACAGGCCGGCATGATCAACGACGAGATCCGGCGCCTGCGGACGCTTTATCCCGCCAAGCCGTTCTACGTGGTGGTGGAGGAGATCTGCGCCTCGGGCGGCTATTACGTGGCGGCGGCGGCCGACAAGATCTATGTCGACAAGGCTAGCATCGTCGGCTCGATCGGCGTGTTGATGGACGGCTTTGGCTTCACCGGGCTCATGGACAAGCTGGGCGTCGAGCGCCGGCTTTATACCTCTGGCGCCAACAAGGGCATGCTCGACCCATTCTCGCCGCAGGTGCCTAGGCAGAAGCAATATGCCGAAACCATGCTCAAGCAGATCCACCAGCAGTTCATCGACGTGGTCAAGGAAGGCCGAGGCGATCGCCTGAAGGACGATCCGGACCTGTTCTCCGGCTTGTTCTGGTCCGGCGAGCGCAGCGTTGAGCTGGGCTTGGCCGACGGCCTGGGTAACGCGGACTACGTGGCGCGGGATCTCTTCAAGGCAGAGGACATCGTCGACTACACCGTCAAGGAGAATATTGCGGAGCGGGTAGCCAAGCGTTTCGGCGCGGCGATGGGCACGGCGGCGATGAAGACCATGCTGTTCGGCACGCGCGTGCAGGCCATGCATTAAGCCAGCCGAGCTGGGCACGGAGTAAAAAATGGGGCGAAAACGCCCCATTTTTCGTTTGCTTCTTCGTTGGCCGACCGTCGCTCAGGCTGCCAGCAAGGAGAAAATGGCCGGGCGCTTGTTCAGTGCCAGCCGCTCCGGGCGCCAATCGGAGATGGGCAGCGTGACGATCGTCTCGCTTGGCAAGGTCAGGTCTACCGCGATCGACAGCAGGCTGGTGCCTGCGCAATGCTGGCGCATCGCTTCCAGCAAGGGGCCATTGCGGTACGGCGTCTCGATCCAGACCTGGGTCTGGCGTGCCTTGCGCGATAGCTGCTCCAGCTCGCGCAGGCGCTTGGCGCGCTCGCCGGCATCCACCGGCAGGTAGCCGTTGAAAGCAAAGCTCTGGCCATTGAGGCCGGACGCCATGACGGCCAGCAGAATCGAGCTCGGGCCCACCAGCGGGCGCACGCGCACGCCCTTGGTGTGAGCCAGGCGCACCAGGTTGGCGCCGGGATCGGCCACCGCCGGCACGCCGGCTTCCGACAGCAGGCCGCCGTCGCGCCCTTCGCGGATCGGTGCCAGCAGTGCGGCCAGTTCGCCTTCGCGCGTATTGACGTTGAGTTCGCGGATCTCGATCTGCTGGATTGGCTTGCCCAGCGGGCAGGTTTCGCTGAGTTTCTTCAGGAAGGCGCGTGCCGTCTTGGCATTTTCCGCCACCAGGTAGTCCAGGCTGGCCGTGATTTGCTGCACGCCAGCCGGAATGACATCCGCGAGCGGGTCGAGCTCGTCGCGTTTGCCCAAGGTGTTGGGGATCAGGTACAGGGTGCCGCTCATGCTTGGGTTCTCATTTGTCTTCTGTGGCTTGGCGTGGGGTGGGCGAAGCCCTTAGTCCTGGAAGAAAGGGTAGCCGGCCTGGCGCAGCATATTGGTCAGCGCGATCAGGGGCAGGCCTACCAGCGCGGTGGGATCGTCGGACTCCATATGCGAGAGTAGGGCGATGCCCAGTCCTTCGGATTTGGCACTGCCCGCGACATCATAAGGGCGCTCGATGCGCAGGTAGGCGTCCAGCTCCTGGTCGGAAAGATCGCGGAAAGTCGCGCGCGTCTGGATATCCGCCAGTTGAGCCTCGCCGTTACGACTGTCAAGCAGGCACAACGCCGAGTGAAAAGTGACGGTACGGCCGCGCATCCACTGCAATTGCGCCAGGGCCTTCTCGTGGGAGCCGGGTTTGCCGATCTGCCTGCCGTCCAGCGTGGCGACCTGGTCGGAGCCGATGACCAGGGTGCCCGGATGCCGCTCGGCAATGGCCTGTGCCTTGGCGTGGGAGAGCCGCAGCGCGGTGGCCTCGGGGCTTTCGCCAGGCTGTGGCGTTTCGTCGATGTCGGGAATCGCCACCTCGAAAGGAATGCGCAGGCGCTCCAGCAATTCGCGGCGATAACGTGAGCTGGAACCCAGGATCAGGGTGGGGCGGGAAGTTTGCGACATAAGTAATTGAGCGAAAAGGGAAAGCGGCGAATGGCCGTCTTCCAAAATTTTGACCGCGGCAGCAGAATCGACGTATAATCTCGCGTTTAGCCAAGCAAGTCCGGCGCAATACCGTGTTTTTTCCGGTGTTGTGTAGCTTCCGAGTCACGTTTCGACGGTGCGTATACAGGTATATGCCAGGTATACGTAAAAAATGCGTCGAAGCCGCGATCCTCCGGGATGCCTCCCGGCATGACGGCACGATAAGACATGACCCAGCCGATTGACCTGCGCGCGCTCGATCTCTTTGCGTTCTGCCGCGGTGGCGACGACGCCACCGGCGAAGTTGCCGCACGCGATTTGCCGCGCATCATAGCCGAGACTGCGGCGCAAGCGCCAGCGTCGGCGACGGACGAGGTGTTCAGCTACGCGCTTTCCGGCTTTGTCGAGGAAGAGGCGAGCGAGCCCGGCAAGCCCGCGGTGGAGCGCCTGTTCGTCGACCTGGCCGTGAATGGCCGGGTCTGGCTGGATTGCCAGCGCTGCCTGCGGGTCTACGAGCAGCCGATCGCCACGGACATGTGTTTCGAGGTGGTCGCCAGCGAGGCGGATGCCGATGCGGCGCCCATGGACGATGACGAGCTCGATGTGATTGTTGGCTCCAAGCGCTTTGACCTGCTGACGCTGATTGAAGATGAAGTGCTGTTGGCTTTGCCGGTGGCGCCCAAGCATGACGTTTGCCCCACGGTGCACGAAAGTCTCGTGACCGGGGTGGACGGACAGGCGGAACCTGAACCAGAGGTTCTGCCGGAAGAAGAAAAACGGCCTTCGCCCTTTGCGGCGCTGGCCGGCCTGAAAACGAAGCACTGAAGCCGGTTCGCCGGCATCTGGCAACGTTCGAAGGCACCAGGATCAGCATCCGGCCGGGCCCGGCTACGCCTCGTGCGGGATGCGTGTGTTACCATTGAAAAATTCTCGAAGGAGTCATCATGGCAGTTCAACAGAACAAGAAGTCGCCCTCCAAGCGCGGCATGCATCGCTCGCACGACCACCTGACCACGGCAGCGCTGGCAGTGGAGCCGACCACGGGCGAAACCCACCTGCGTCACCACGTGAGCCCGAACGGCTACTATCGTGGCCGCAAGGTCATCAAGACCAAGAACGACTGACAGATCGTTCGGCGTGACTTTGCGTCTCGTACGCGCACGTTGTTAGGTCAAAAACAAAAAAGCGGCAAAATCGTTGCCGCTTTTTTGTTGCGCGCTCGCAGCGCAAACCGTAGCGCAGGCTTCCATCGGGCCGATTTGCGCCGCCGGCTCAAGCTGAGTGCATGGCTAGATGCCATGCGCGGCGGCGAGGGCGGCGCCAGATCTCGCCGTGGAGCGCTCCGGGAGTGCCGTCGGGTTGCCACCGGCTGGTCAGGGTCATGCCTGCCCGGCTCGGGAGCCAGGATTTCAAGTCACGCCGACCAGCGCTTCTGCACCAGGAAACAATGACGATCAAACTAGCTATCGACTGCATGGGTGGCGATCACGGTGTCTGCGTGACCGTACCAGCGGCGATCAGTTTTCTCTCAAGCCATAGCGACGCCGAAGTGGTGCTGGTCGGCTTGCGGGACAGCATCGAGCCGCAGCTCAAGAAGCTGCATGCGCTCGACCATCCGCGCGTGCGCATTGTGACCGCGTCCGAAGTCATCACCATGGATGACCCCGTTGAAGTAGCGCTGCGCAGGAAGAAGGATTCCTCGATGCGCGTGGCGGTGACCCAGGTGAAGGAGGGACTGGCTGGCGCGTGCATCTCGGCGGGCAATACCGGCGCCCTGATGGCGGTGTCGCGCTATGTGCTGAAAACGCTCGAAGGCATCGAGCGGCCGGCTATCGCTACCACCATTCCCAACGAGCAGGGCTGGGGTACCACGGTGCTAGACCTCGGTGCCAATGCCGACTGCGAGCCCGAGCACCTGCTGCAGTTCGCGCGCATGGCGGAGGCCATGGTTGCCGTGGTGGATCATAAGGAACGCCCGAGCGTCGGCCTGCTTAACATCGGCGAGGAAGTGATCAAGGGCAACGATGTGGTCAAGCGCGCGGGTGAGCTGCTGCGCGCTTCGGAACTCAACTTCTACGGCAACGTGGAAGGCAACGACATCTTCAAGGGCACCACCGATATCGTGGTGTGCGATGGCTTTGTCGGCAACGTCGCGCTAAAGAGCAGCGAAGGGCTGGCCAAGATGATCGCCAACATGATCAAGGAAGAATTCACGCGTTCGTGGTTTACCAAGCTGCTGGCGGTCCTGGCTTTGCCGGTACTCAAGCGATTGTCCCGGCGCCTGGACCCGGCGCGCTACAACGGCGCGTCCCTGCTCGGCTTGCGCGGGCTGGTTGTCAAAAGTCATGGTTCCGCCGACGCGCACGCTTTTGAGTGGGCTATCAAACGCGGGTATGATGCGGCCAGGAATGGTGTGATCGAACGCACCATTCAGGCCTTCGCCAACAAGTCAGGTAACAGCACTCCGGCTACCGGCCCGCAGTCAGGCGCCGAGGATTCCAGTCCAAGCCCGCACGCCGCCTGAGGTCTTGATGTAGATGCCGCGGGCGACGACCCGTGGCCAGACGATCGATCCGACATTACATGACAAGCTACGCAAAAATCATCGGGACCGGGAGCTATTTGCCTCCGCGGCGCGTCACTAACCAAGATATCGCGGCGCAACTGGCTGAGAAGGGCATCGAGACCAGCGACGAATGGATCTTTTCGCGCAGTGGCATCTCGGCCCGCCATTGGGCCGAGCCGGATGTCACCAGCAGTGACCTCGCCGTCAAGGCGGCGGAGCGCGCGCTGGAGGCTGCCGGCATCGATCGCCAGAGCATCGACCTGATCATCGTTGCCACTTCCACGCCCGATTTCGTCTTCCCCAGCACCGCCTGCCTGGTGCAGCAGAAGCTTGGTATCACCAACAACTGCGCGGCGTTCGACCTGCAAGCGGTGTGCTCCGGCTTTGTCTATGCGCTGGCCACCGCCGAGAAATTCATCCGCAGCGGTTCACACCGCAATGCGCTGGTGATTGGCTCGGAAGTGTTTTCCCGCATCCTGGATTTCAACGACCGCACCACCTGCGTGCTGTTCGGCGACGGTGCCGGCGCAGTCGTGCTGTCGGCCTCCGAGGAGCCCGGCATCCTGTCGTCGGCGATGCACTCCGACGGCAGCCACGTGGATATCCTGTGCGTGCCGGGCAACGTCTCGGGCGGCAATATCACCGGCAACCCCTTCTTGCACATGGATGGCCAGGCGGTGTTCAAGCTGGCGGTCACCGTGCTCGACAAGGTAGCGCGCGAAGCACTCGCGGGCGCGCAGTTCCCGGCGGAAAAGGTCGACTGGCTGATCCCGCACCAGGCCAATATCCGCATCATGCAAAGCACGGCCAGGAAGCTTGGCCTGCCCGCCGAGCGCATGGTGGCTACGGTGCATGAGCACGGCAACACCTCGGCTGCCTCGATCCCGCTGGCGCTCGACGTGGCGGTGCGCGATGGCCGCATCGGCGCAGGGCATCACGTGCTGATGGAAGGCGTGGGTGGCGGCTTCACCTGGGGCGCGGTACTGCTGCGCATGTAATATTCGGGCCGGCGTGGCGGTGTCATGCCGCTGCGCCGACCTGGCGCTATTCATCTTTACGATTCGATTGCGATGAAATTCTCCTTTGTATTCCCAGGGCAAGGCTCGCAGGCAGTTGGCATGCTCAACGCCTTTGCCGGCAATGCGGTAGTTCGTGCCACGCTGGATGAGGCATCCGCCGCGCTTGGGCAGGACCTGGGCCAACTGATCGCCGAAGGCCCGGCCGAGGACCTGAACCTCACCACCAACACGCAACCGGTGATGCTGACCGCCGCGGTGGCCATCTACCGCGCCTGGCTCGACGCCGGCGGTCCGGCTCCGGCCGTGGTGGCGGGGCACAGCCTGGGTGAATATTCCGCGCTGGTGGCAGCCGGAGTGATCCCCTTTGCTGATGCGGTGCCGCTGGTGCGCTTCCGCGCACAAGCCATGCAGGAAGCCGTGCCGGTTGGCGAGGGTGGCATGGCGGCCATCCTGGGGCTGTCCGACGATGACGTGCGCGCCGCTTGCGCCGAAGCGTCGGCGACCGGCGCCGGCGTGGTGGAGGCCGTGAACTTCAACGCTCCGTTGCAGGTGGTGATCGCTGGCAACAAGGGTGCCGTGGAGAAGGCCTGCGAATTGGCCAAGGCACGTGGCGCCAAGCGCGCGCTGCCGCTGCCGGTGTCGGCACCGTTCCACTCGTCGCTGCTCAAGCCCGCATCGGACCGCCTGCGCGAGCGCATGGCCGGCATGGTGTTTTCCGCACCGTCGATTCCGCTGGTGAACAACGTCGATGTGGCCATCGTCAATGACCCGCAAGCCATCAAGGACGCGCTGGTCCGCCAGGCCGCAGCCCCGGTGCGCTGGGTCGAGTGCGTGCAGAAGATCGCTGCCGAAGGCGTGACCCATGTGATTGAGTGCGGCCCCGGCAAGGTGCTGGCCGGCATGACCAAGCGCATCGATGGCAGCCTGGTGGGCGGAGCGATCTTCGACCCGGCCTCGCTGCAGGACACGCTGGCGCTGCTGAAGTAAACAAGGACCAACGCAATGACAAAATTTCTGGAAAACCAGGTCGCGCTGGTAACCGGCGCATCGCGCGGCATTGGCCGCGCCATCGCACTGGAACTGGCCGCCCAGGGTGCCACGGTGGTGGGTACCGCCACCAGCGAGGCGGGTGCAGCAGCCATCAGCGAATACCTGGCGGCAGCTGGCGGCAAGGGCCGCGGCGCCGTGCTTAACGTCAATGATGCGGCGGCGTCAGAAGCGCTGATCGACGAACTGGTCAAGGCGCATGGCAGCCTGGGCGTGCTGGTGAACAACGCCGGCATTACCCAGGACCAGCTCGCCATGCGCATGAAGGACGAGGACTGGAGCGCGGTGATCGAGACCAACATGACGGCGGTGTTCCGCCTGTCGCGCGCCGTGCTGCGCCCAATGATGAAGGCCCGCGGTGGCCGTATCATCAACATCACCTCGGTGGTCGGCTCGACCGGCAACCCGGGCCAGATGAACTACGCGGCGGCCAAGGCCGGCGTGGAAGGCATGAGCCGCGCGCTCGCACGCGAGATCGGCAGCCGCAACGTCACCGTCAATTGCGTGGCGCCGGGCTTTATCGATACCGACATGACCAAGGTCCTGTCGGAAGAGCAGCATGCTGCACTGAAGACGCAGATCCCGTTGGGCCGGCTCGGCCAGCCGGAAGACATCGCGCATGCGGTGGCCTTCCTGGCAGGTCCGCAGGCGGCCTACATCACTGGTACAACGCTCCATGTGAATGGTGGCATGTACATGAATTGATCACCTTGTGCAGTGGCCGGTTTCGAGGGAGAAGCCGGCAGAAGCTGTGCGAAGTGGTTATTTTTAAAACTGATCGGGCGCAGTTCTTGCAATAGATGGCGGGGGGCATTTTTATGGCCCAAACCTGCTAAAATGCGCCCACTTTTTGTCGAACTTCCCTGGAGGGTTACATGGACAATATCGAACAACGCGTCAAGAAAATCGTGGCAGAGCAACTCGGCGTGGCCGAGGCAGACATCAAGACCGAATCGTCGTTTGTGAACGACCTGGGCGCTGACTCGCTCGACACGGTTGAACTGGTGATGGCGTTGGAAGATGAATTCGGCATGGAAATTCCTGATGAGGAAGCCGAGAAGATCACGACCGTGCAACAGGCAATCGATTACGCCACTGCACACGTCAAGGCTTAAGCCTGTCGTATCTGAATTCCGAGCCACAGAAGGCAGGCGCGTGGGCCCATGGGTCCGCTGCGTTGTTTTCTGTGGCTTTCGTCTGTTCGAAGAAGCACAATTGGATGCGTTGCGCCGGTGTCGGTGCGGCCAGTTGCTGGCCGTTGGCTGGCATCGATTCCCAATCCGGTTTTGCTTCACGTACCCGTAGGAAATCATAGTGAGCCGTCGTCGCGTCGTCGTCACTGGGCTTGGCCTTGTGTCTCCGGTCGGAAACACGGTTGCCGAAGGCTGGGCCAACCTGGTTGCCGGCAAGTCTGGCATTGCCACCGTCACCAAATTCGATCATTCCGCGCTTGCCGTGCACTTCGCTGGCGAGGTCAAGGGGTTCAACGCCGAGGACTACATCCCGGCCAAGGAAGCCCGCCATATGGATACCTTTATCCACTATGGCATCGCAGCGGGTTCGCAGGCGCTGAAGGATAGCGGCTACGAAGTGACCGAAGCCAATGCCGACCGCATTGGCGTGCTGGTCGGATCGGGCATCGGCGGCCTGCCGATGATCGAGGATACCCACGCGGAGCTGACCAATCGCGGTCCGCGCCGGATCTCCCCGTTCTTCGTGCCTGGCTCGATCATCAACATGATCTCGGGCCACCTGTCCATCATCCATGGACTCAAGGGTCCCAACCTGGCCGCGGTCACGGCTTGCACCACCGGCCTGCACAGCATTGGCCTGGCGGCCCGCCTGATCCAGGCGGGGGACGCCGACGTGATGCTGGCCGGTGGCGCTGAATCCACCGTCTCCCCGCTGGGCATTGGCGGTTTTGCCGCAGCGCGTGCGCTGTCGACCCGTAACGATGACCCCGCAGCCGCCTCCCGCCCCTGGGACAAGGATCGCGATGGCTTCGTGCTGGGCGAGGGCGCCGGTGTGGTCATGCTCGAGGAGTACGAGTCGGCCAAGGCGCGTGGCGCCAGGATCTATGCGGAGCTGATCGGCTTCGGCATGAGCGGCGACGCTTACCACATGACCGCGCCCAATATGGACGGCCCCCGCCGCTGCATGGCCAACGCCCTCAGGGATGCTGGCATCAATGCGGATGAAGTCGGCTACCTGAATGCGCACGGCACCTCGACTCCGCTTGGTGACAAGAACGAGACCGAAGCGATCAAGCTGGCCTTTGGCGATCATGCCTACAAGCTGGCTGTCAACTCGACCAAGTCGATGACTGGCCACTTGCTGGGTGGCGCGGGCGGGCTTGAGTCGGTCTTCACCGTGCTGGCGCTGCACCACCAGGTGTCGCCGCCGACCATCAACATTTTCAACCAGGATCCCGAGTGCGACCTGGATTACGTGGCCAATACGGCACGTGAACTGAAGATCGATGTAGCGGTGAAAAACAACTTCGGCTTCGGCGGCACCAACGGCACGCTTGTCTTCCGTCGCGCCTGAACCCGGCGGCCGCCGGGTGGCTTCCCCTTTGCGTTCCAGGATCCATCCCTTGCGGTGGGCCTTGGTGCTGTTCCTGGCCTGCGAGCTGGCAACGTTCGCGTTGCTGGCCTGGCAAGGCGTGCAGGAACTGGGGCGCTCGGCGCAAGGCTGGGATTTCACGCAGTGGCTGTTGGTAGCCGGCCTGGCCGGGTTGTGCGGCTGGCTGGCCTGGCATTGGCCCAAGCTCTGGCACGGTGCCGCCTGTGCCTACGGCGGCCTTGCGCCAGGGCGGGACCGTACCGGCCGGCCTGGCATCCTGGTCGATATGCCGGACGGCAGCCGCGCGATAGCGAGGGTGGAATCCAGCTGGGAACTGGGCGAGCTGGCGCTCGTGCTGGCCCTGGAGCCGGTGGCCGGACGGCCACCACGTGTGCTGGTGGTCAATCGCGCATTTGCCGGTGCCAGCGCTTTGCGCGCCCTGAGGCGCACTATTCGGGTTGCGCGCCGTGAAGGCCCGGCGGCCGGCGAGGCCGGCTGATGTGCGGCTATTTCAACCATTCTTCACAATATGCGTTGCAACGCACTGACCGTGCGGTCCGCAACGTAGGTAAAATACAACGTTTGTCGTGAAGACGATACCAAGAGATACACTGCAGGTGAAATATTCGTGAGCGAACGCGAAGCCGATCAGCTCCTCGTTGAACGCGTCCAGCAGGGCGATAAGCGGGCCTTTGAATTGTTGGTGGTGAAATACCACCGCAAGATCATCAGGCTCATTTCGCGTTTGGTGCGGGATTCCGCGGAAGTGGAGGATGTGGCACAAGACGCCTTCATCAAGGCGTATCGTGCGTTGCCGCAATTTCGCGGTGAGTCGGCGTTCTACACCTGGTTGTACCGGATTGCGGTGAACACGGCGAAGAACTACCTGGCGACCCAGGGGCGCCGGCCGGAAGCCTCCAGTGATATCGATGCCGAAGAGGCTGAAACTTTTGCGGACGGTGAGCAACTAAGAGATATCAATACGCCGGAGTCGATGCTCCATACCCGCCAGGTGGCCGAGACGGTCAACCGCGCGATGGAAGCACTGCCCGAGGAATTGCGCACCGCCATCACCCTTCGCGAGATCGAGGGCCTCAGTTATGAGGAGATCGCGGAAGCCATGGGTTGCCCGATCGGCACGGTCCGGTCACGCATCTTCCGGGCGCGCGAGGCGATTGCCGATAAATTGCGCCCGCTGCTCGGAACAGCAGAGGGCAAGCGGTGGTAGTAGGTAGTGATACCTAGTGGTAAGCAGTAAATAAAATGTCGTGCGGCCAGCGTTGCAGCCTATTCCTGCATCGAAAAACGACAAAGCAGTAGACGGGATTGTCGGTTGTTCAATGGTTTTTCTAGGGGTGGGAAATGGGTCAGGCTCATAAGCAGTCGGTTCATGAAGTGGAAGCAGCGGAGCAAATCTCCGTGCTGATGGATGGCGAGCTGGCGCCGCACGAAGTAAACGCCGTGTTGGATCTCGCGAAAAGCGAGGCAGGCATGGCGAGTTGGGCCTCTTATCAATTGATTGGCGATGCCCTGCGTTCGGAAGAACTGACGCATGCCGGCTCGACCGATGACTTTCTTTCCCGGTTTTCCGCTCGTCTGGACAGTGAGCCGCATGTGCTGGTGCCCGCCGTCGCCAAGGCGTCGTCGGCTCATCGCCTGCTGTTCAAGCCGTCGTGGGTGCGGCGCGTCATGCCGAGCACCGCGATTGCCGCTGCAGTGGCCGCCGTCAGCTGGGTAGCCGTGCCGCAGATGCGCGGCGCCGCCGACCTCGGCACACCGGATGCGGTAGTGGCGCGTGTCGAGCAACCTGCAGCGCCCAAGGCTGGCGGCATCGTGACTGTCTCCGCCGATAACGCGCAGATGATCCGCGATCCCCGTCTGGATGAATATCTTCGCGCTCACCGCGTCTCGGTTGCCACCGATGCGGTAGTGCCGACCATGCGCCAAGTGGCTAACAGCGCAAACTTCTCTCAGGACAATTCGCAGGAATAATGCCGGACATGCATAAAGGATGGTCGCCCGCCAACGTAGCGGGCGCACACAGAATTAGGGCCCTTCGCAGGTCCTTTTTTCTGGCCTTGTGTCTGACTGCGGCTGCGGCAACTGCGCAGCCGCCGGACAATACGCTGGCCCGTCGCGACGCAACGGCCTGGCTCAACAAGATCCATCGCGCGGCCCAGCGCGAGAATTATGTCGGCACGCTGATTTATCAGCGTGGCAGCGTGATGCATGCATCGCGTATCCAGCACTACAGCGATCTCGTCAACAACGAGTATGAACGGCTTGAAACCCTTGACGGCAAGCCGCGCGAGGTGCTGCGCCAGAACGACATCGTCCACAGCCTGATTCCCGAGGCCAAGCTGGTGGTGGTGGAGAAGCAGGAGGCCAAGGATCGTTTCCCGGCGCTGCTGGCCACCAACAAGAACGATGTGCTCGATATCTACGATATGCGCAAGCTTCCGGGCGAGCGCGTGGCTGGCGTCGAGTGCGAGGTCTTTTCGCTCGAGCCGCATGACGCGGCGCGCTACGCCGTGCGGCTTTGGGCGGAGAAGAATTCCGGCTTGCTGATGCGTGCACAGACCCTGGGCGAGGGCGGCAAAGTGCTGGAACAGGTTGCTTTTTCGCAAGTCGATATCGGCGTGCCATCGGAAAAGCAGCGCATTCTCACGGCCATCAAGAACTCCGGCTCCTGGACTCACTATGAGGTGACCAACCATCCGGCCAATATTGCCGATGAAGGCTGGAGCATCGCGGTTCCGGTCAAGGGGTTCCTGAAGATCCGCGAGGTTCGCCGCCCGCTGGGAGAACTGCGCGCACCGCAGGCCAACCCGCGCGGCAATGTCTTCGAAGTGCTCCAGGTCGTCTACAGCGATGGCTTGACCGGCCTGTCGGTGTTTATCGAGCCGGTTTCCGAGCAGCGCGTGCGCCGCGAAGGCGTCGCCTCGCTGGGTGCCACGCAGGTCGTGGTACGCCGCGTAGCCGATTTCTGGATCACCGTGGTGGGTGAAGTCCCGCCGGCCACAGTGAGGCAGTTTGCCTCGGCGGTAGAATACAAACCACCGAAAGCCCACTAGGCCGGATCGCGGCGTTGCCGCAGGCGTGAACACCGCCTGTGGGCCGCCACCGATCGGCAACCCTGCCGCCTGTGCTTTCTTCCTCTTTTCGCTGATTTCCCGGGAGTCGACGATGTCACCAAGATCTCCAGCCTTGGCTCGGACCGTGCTCATGGCTGCCATTCTCGCCTTTGCGCCCTTTGTCGCGGAGTTGAGTCACGCGCAGGCCGCCGCGCCATCCTATAACCTGCCCGACTTCACCGATCTGGTGGAAAAGGCCGGACCGGCTGTCGTGAACATCCGTACTACCGAGCGCGTGCGCGCGCGCGGCACGCCGGGGGGGACGGAAGATGACGAAATGGCAGAGTTCTTCCGCCGTTTCTTTGGCGTGCCCATGCCAGGTGCACCCACGCCGCCGGGTGCCCCGCGCCGTGGCCAGCCGCCGCAAGGCGAGGAGCAGAGTCGTGGCGTGGGATCGGGTTTTGTCATTAGCCAGGATGGCTATGTGATGACCAATGCCCACGTTGTTGCTGATGCGGAAACCATCTACGTCACGCTGCCCGACAAGCGTGAATTCAAGGCCAAGCTGATCGGCTCGGACAAGCGCACCGATGTCGCCTTGCTCAAGGTCGAGGCGACCGGCCTGCCCAAGCTGACGCTCGGCGATTCGGACAAGGTTCGCGCTGGCGAATGGGTGCTGGCCATTGGTTCTCCCTTTGGCCTCGATAACACCGTGACTGCAGGCATCGTCTCCGCCAAGGGGCGCGATACGGGTGACTACCTGCCGTTCATCCAGACCGATGTGGCGGTCAACCCCGGCAATTCTGGCGGTCCGCTGATCAACCTGCGTGGCGAGGTGATCGGCATCAACTCACAGATCTACAGCCGCAGCGGCGGCTATATGGGTATCTCCTTCGCCATCCCGATTGACGAAGCCATGCGGGTCACCGAGCAGCTCAAGGCGACCGGCAAGGTCACGCGCGGACGCATCGCGGTGGCAATCGGTGATGTGACCAAGGAAGTTGCCGATTCGCTCGGCCTGGGCCGCGCCCGGGGCGCGCTGGTCGGCAGCGTCGAGCCCGGCGGCCCTGCCGAGAAGGCGGGGATCGAGGCTGGTGACATCATTCTCAAGTTTAACGGCCGCGACATCGAGAAGGCGTCGGATCTGCCGCGCATGGTTGGCGACATCAAGCCGGGCACGCGCGTTCCGCTGCAGCTCTGGCGCAAGGGCGCGACGCGCGAGATGTCCATCACCGTGGCCGAGCTGGATGCGGATGCGAAGGTGAAAACCCGCGGCAATGGACCGCGCGACGATAACACCCCGCCGGCGGCCAAGCCCAATGCGCTTGGATTGATCGTCAATGAGATTCCCGACGCAAAGCTCAAGGAGCTCAAGATCAAGTCGGGGGTCGAGGTCGAGCAGGCGGATGGTCCGGCGATGCGTGCCGGCATTCGACAGGGCGACATCATCCTGCGGTTGGGTGACAGCGACGTGACCAGCCCTAAGCAGTTCAACGAACTGGTCAAGGGACTCGACAAAGCCAAGATCGCAGCGGTGTTCGTGCGCCGCGGGGATGCCACCCAGGTGCTGACCCTGAGGCCGGGCACGATGTCCTCGCGCTGACCGGCGCCGCCATCATGGCCGATCTCACACTGTATGGCAGGAGCTACTGCCATCTGTGCGAGGACATGAAAATCGCGCTGGAGCCGCTCCGGCGCGATTTTTCCTTTGTCTTGCACGAGGTGGACGTGGATGCCGATCTGGCGGCCATAGCCCGTTTCGACGAGCTGGTGCCCGTGCTGATGGCCGGTTCCCCGGCCGGCCCGGACGTGGAGCTGTGCCATTACTTTCTTGACGAAAAGCGGGTGCGAGCGTGGTTGGCCGCACATGCGGGGCCGCGGGCGGGCGAACAGGTGGGTAATGGGGCGTTCGATGGCACATAAGTGCGCCCGGCAAAGCCTGGTCTGGCTGCAGGGCTAGCGCCGTGGTCCATTTCGCAATACGGAAGTCCTTGAAAATACGGTAAAATCGCACTTTGGCGCAAAGTCTGCGTCACCAACCTGCGGCCGGGATCGGCGTGCGCCCAGCAGGGCGCCAGTTCCAGGCCGTTCATAATTGCTGCGCCGCCCGGCGTGCCCACGCGGGCACTTCGTGGCCTGAAACGGCGCACCCCTGAGTATCAGATGGACCATATCCGCAATTTCTCGATCATCGCCCACATCGACCACGGTAAATCGACCCTGGCCGACCGCATCATCCAACTCTGCGGAGGCCTGTCCGATCGCGAGATGGAAGCGCAGGTGCTTGACTCGATGGACATCGAGAAGGAGCGCGGCATCACCATCAAGGCGCAGACCGCCGCGCTGAGCTACAAGGCGCGTGACGGCAAGATCTACAACCTCAACCTCATCGACACCCCGGGACACGTCGACTTCAGCTATGAAGTGAGCCGCTCGTTGTCCGCCTGCGAAGGCGCGTTGCTGGTGGTCGATGCCTCGCAGGGCGTGGAAGCGCAGACCGTCGCGAACTGCTACACCGCGATCGAGCTCGGCGTGGAAGTGGTGCCGGTATTGAACAAGATCGACCTGCCGTCAGCCGATCCCGAAAACGCGATCCGCGAGATCGAGGAAGTGATCGGCATCGACGCGCATGACGCCACGCCTTGCTCGGCCAAGACCGGCCTCGGCGTGCAGGACGTCATTGAGGCGATGATCGCCCGCGTGCCGCCGCCCAAGGGCGATCCCGCCGCTCCGCTGCAGGCCCTGATCATCGACTCGTGGTTCGACAACTACGTGGGCGTGGTGATGCTGGTGCGCGTGGTCAACGGCACCCTCAAGCCCAAGGACAAGGTCCTGCTGATGGCCACGGGCTCGCAGCACCTGGTCGAGCAGGTCGGCGTGTTCTCGCCCAAGTCGCTGCCGCGCGAGTCGCTGCAGGCAGGGCAGGTGGGCTTCGTGATCGCCGGCATCAAGGAATTGAAGGCCGCCAAGGTGGGTGACACCATCACCACCATGGCGCGCAAGGCGGCCGAGCCGCTGCCTGGTTTCAAGGAAGTCAAGCCGCAGGTGTTCGCCGGCCTGTACCCGGTGGAAGCCAACCAGTACGAAGCGCTGCGCGAATCGCTGGAAAAACTCAAGCTCAACGACGCATCGCTGCAGTACGAGCCCGAGGTGTCGCAGGCGCTTGGCTTCGGCTTCCGCTGCGGCTTCCTGGGTCTGCTGCACATGGAGATCGTGCAGGAGCGCCTGGAACGCGAATTCGACATGGACCTCATCACCACCGCACCGACGGTGGTGTACGAGGTCGACATGCGCGACAAGACCAAGCTGATCGTGGAGAACCCGGCCAAGATGCCGGACCCGAGCCGCATCGAGAACATCCTCGAGCCCATCGTCACGGTCAACCTGTACATGCCGCAGGCTTACGTCGGCTCGGTGATCACGCTGTGCACGCAGAAGCGCGGCACGCAGATCAACATGAGCTATCACGGCAAGCAGGTGCAGCTTACGTATGAGATTCCGATGGCGGAAATCGTCATGGACTTCTTCGACCGGCTGAAGTCCGTGTCGCGCGGCTACGCCTCGATGGACTACGAGTTCAAGGAGTATCGCGCCGCCGACGTGGTCAAGGTGGACATCCTGATCAACGGCGACAAGGTCGATGCCTTGTCCGTGATCGTGCACCGCTCCAACTCGCAGTACCGTGGCCGCGAAGTCGTGTCCAAGATGCGCGAGATCATCCCGCGCCAGATGTACGACGTCGCCATCCAGGCCACCATCGGCGTCAACATCATCGCGCGCGAGAACGTTAAGGCGCTGCGCAAGAACGTGCTTGCCAAGTGCTACGGCGGGGATATCTCGCGTAAGAAGAAGCTGCTGGAGAAGCAAAAGGCAGGCAAGAAGCGCATGAAGCAAGTGGGTTCGGTCGAGATTCCCCAGGAGGCCTTCCTCGCGATCCTGCAGGTGGGCGACAAGTAAGCCGGCTGGGCCGCGCCGGCACTGCCGGCAGGCTTCTGGCAGTGGTTGACGCGGACTCTATCAAAACAACACGACGATCTAGCCGACATGAATTTTGCACTGATCCTTTTTGTGCTTGTGGTTATTACGGGCATTGCCTGGGTGGCCGACAAACTGGTGTTCGAGAAACAGCGGCGGCTTTCCGCCCAGTCCGCGCTGGCCGAGTTCGATGCGCGCAAAGCCGATCTCCAGGGACGCTACGGCGTCGGCGAGATCGACACGTCGCGTAGCCGCCTCGCCGAGGAAAAGCTGCGCCAGCCTTGGTGGCTGGAGTATTCCGCAAGCTTCTTCCCGGTAATCCTGGCCGTGTTCGTGCTGCGCTCCTTCGTGGTCGAGCCGTTCAAGATCCCGTCCGGCTCGATGATCCCGACGCTGCTGATCGGCGACTTCATCCTGGTCAACAAGTACGACTACGGCATCAGGCTGCCGGTGGTGAACAAGAAGATCCTCTCGGTCGGCGACCCGAAGCGCGGCGACGTGATGGTGTTCCGCTACCCGAAGGATCAGTCCCTCGACTACATCAAGCGTGTGATCGGCGTGCCGGGCGATGTGGTGAGCTACCAGAACAAGCGACTGACCATCAACGGCAAGGCCGCCGATTACAGCCCGCTGCCCGATTACCTGGATGAAGAACGGCTTTCGTATTCGAAGCACTTCCGCGAGAAGCTGCCCGACGGCCCGGAGCACGGTATCCTCAACGACGCCGACCGGCCGCCGTTTGTCTCCGGCGCGGACCCCGATTTTCCGTTCCGCGAAAACTGCACTTACAATCAGCAGGGGCTGACCTGCAAGGTGCCGCAAGGTCACTATTTTGTGATGGGCGACAACCGCGACAACAGCCTGGATTCACGTTATTGGGGCTTCGTGCCCGATCAGAATATTGTCGGCCGGGCATTCCTGATCTGGATGAACCTCGGCAATATCGGACGCGTGGGGGCGTTCAAGTAAGCCTTCCGCGGCGCGAATAAATCACTCCAGTCAAGCGAGGGAAAGCGCAACATGGGTCAACAGGGTCAGAGTGGTCAGAAGGGTCAGGCTGGTCAAACGGCACTGGCAGAACAAACGGATCAATCGCGTCGGGAGGTTGGTTCAAGGAGGGGGAGGGCGCGTCTGGCGGGGCGGTACAAGGTGCGCGGATTCTCCCTTGGCAGCTTGCTGATCGTCATCTTGATCGTCGGAGGCATCGTGATCCCGGCGGTCAGGGCGATTCCAAGCTTGCTGGAGTACTTTTCGGTCAAGCGCGCCATCAGCTATGCCAAGCAACAGGCATCCAACAAGCGCGAAGTGGCCGATTATTTCGCCAAGCAGGCACAGATTGACCGAATCACCGCTGTGCGCAGCGACGATCTGGACATTCACGAGGACGACAATGGCACGATCCGCTCGGTGGGTTTTTCCTACCGTAACGAGGTGCCGTTATACGGCCCTCTGAGCCTTATGATTACCTATTCGGGAACGCAGTACTGACATGAACCTCGATGCCTTGCAGCAACGCCTCGGCTACCGCTTCAGCAAGCCAGAATTGCTGCAGCAGGCGCTGACGCACCGCAGCCACAGTGCCTTGCACAACGAGCGCCTGGAATTCCTGGGCGATTCGGTGCTGAACTGCGCCGTGGCCGATATGCTGTACGGCATGTTCAGCAAGCTCGACGAAGGCGATCTCTCCCGCGTGCGCGCCAACCTGGTCAAGCAGCAGGCGCTGTATGAAATTGCCCAGATGCTGCAGTTGTCCGAAGCGCTGCGCCTGGGCGAGGGCGAACTGAAGAGCGGCGGTTTCCGCCGCCCTTCGATTCTTGCCGATGCGCTGGAAGCCATCGTCGGCGCCGTATTCCTCGATGCCGGCTTCGAAGGTGCGCGCACACTGATCCGCAAGCTCTACATCCCCATCCTCGAGCAGGTGGATCCGCGCACACTGGGCAAGGATGCCAAGACGCTGTTGCAGGAGTACCTGCAAGGCCACAAGATAGCCCTGCCGCAATATAACGTGATCGCCACCCATGGCGCCGCGCATAATCAGCAGTTTGAAGTCGAGTGCACCGTGCCTAAACTGGAAGTGCGGGTGTTCGGTACCGGCGCGTCGCGCCGTGCCGCCGAACAAGCCGCCGCCAAGCTGGCGCTCGACGAGGTGCAAAAACTCGTGCCCCAGTTGCTCAAGCGCAGCCGGGCCGAGCGCACCGGCAAGACGCGCAAGCAGCCGGTGCCGCCCGATCCCCAGTTGTCTCTCAGGTTGAAGGAATGACCGAATCTACCAATCCGCAGCAAGATGCCGCGGGTACCCCAAGCGCAGCCTTTCGTTGCGGCACCGTGGCGATTGTCGGGCGTCCCAACGTCGGCAAGTCCACGCTGATGAACGCGCTGGTTGGCCAGAAGGTCAGCATCACCTCCCGCAAGGCGCAGACCACGCGCCACCGCATCGTTGGCATCCAGACTACCGAGGACGCCCAGTTCGTCTTCGTCGATACGCCGGGTTTCCAGACCCGCCATGCCAGCGCGCTGAACCGCTCGCTGAACCGTGCCGTCACCTCGACCCTGTCGTCGGTGGACCTGGTGCTGTTCGTGGTTGAGGCCGGCTACTACGGCGCCGACGACGAGAAGGTGCTGTCGCTGCTGCCCAAGAAAGTGCCGGTGCTGCTGGTCACCAACAAGCTGGATCGCCTTGGCGCGGACCGGGCCGAGGTGATGATGCCCTTCCTGGAAAAGATGGGGCACCAGTTCCAGTTCGCGGAAGTGGTGCCGATGTCGGCCAAGACCCACGATCACATCGAGCGCTTGCTCGCCATCATCCGGCCTTACTTGCCGGAAGGTGAGCCGATGTACGACGCCGACTCCATGACCGATCGCAGCGAGCGCTTCATGGCCTCGGAGATCATCCGCGAGAAGGTGTTCCGCTGGACCGGCGACGAGCTGCCCTACACCAGCACGGTCATCATCGAGAAATTCGAGACCGAAGGCCGGCTGCGGCGCATCTTTGCCACCATCCTGGTCGAGCGCGATGGGCACAAGGCCATGATCATCGGCAACAAGGGCGCCAAGCTCAAGACCATTTCCACGGAGGCCCGCATCGACATGGAGAAGCTGTTCGACGGCAAGGTCTACCTGGAGATGTTCATCAAGGTCAAGAGCGGCTGGGCCGACAACGAAGCTGGATTGCGCGCCTACGGCTATGAGTGATAGAGCGGGCGGGCCTGCCCTGAAGGCCCGCCGCATTGACCCGGTGGTGGAAGAAGCCGCCGAACTGCTGGGCAGCCATGCCGTGCCTGGCATGGCAGTGGCGGAGCAGCGCGCGATGATGGATCGCGCGTTGCGCATTGTGCCGGCGCGCACCGAGCTGCGCGTCGCCAACCAGCCCGGCTTCGTGCTGCATGCCTGGCCTTACCGCGAAACCAGCCTGATCCTCGACGTGTTCACGCGTGACCACGGGCGCGTCGCCATGGTGGCCAAGGGCGCCAAGCGGCCGCATTCGGCGCTGCGCCCGGTACTCCAGCATTTCCAGCCGATCTCCCTGTCATGGAGCGGCCGCGGCGAGGTCAAGACACTGACGCGCGCGGAGTGGGTTGGCGGCATGCTGCCGCTGGCAAGCGACGCCTTGCTCTCGGGTTTTTATCTCAACGAATTGCTGCTGCGCTTTTGCGCCCGCGAAGACGCCCACGTTACCCTGTTTCGCCAGTACATGGCCACGCTGACCCAGCTCTCGCACGGCGAGCCTGCCGGACTGGTGCTGCGCGGCTTCGAGCGTGTGCTGCTGCAGGAAACCGGCTTTGCGGTCGCTTTCGACGAGTGCGCCAATTCCGGCGAGACGGTCGAGCCGGAGCTGGACTATGTCTACCAGCCCGAGCGGGGCGTGCGTCGCGCGCAGGCCAGCGATCCATCATCCTGGCCGGTGGTTTCCGGCCAGACGCTGCTCGACATGTCGCAGGACGACTATAGCCGTACACAAACTGTCACGCAAAGTCGTGCCCTGATGCGCTTCCTGCTGCATTATTATTTGCAAGGCGCGCCGCTGAAGACGCGCCAGATTTTGATCGACCTGCACTATCTCTGATTTGTTTCCGAGCCTTTAGAGCCCACCCGCATGATCTTCCACGCGCATCCCGGCGTCATCGACCTTGGCGTCAATATCGACCACGTGGCCACGCTGCGCAATGCGCGCGGCACGGTCTATCCCGATCCGATCCAGGCAGCGCTGCAGGCCGAGCAGGCCGGCGCCGACCTGATCACGCTGCACCTGCGCGAAGACCGCCGCCATATCCGCGATGCTGACGTGCACGCGCTGCGCCCGCTGCTGGCCACGCGCATGAACCTGGAGTGCGCGATCACCCAGGAAATGCTCGACATCGCCTGCGGGATCCGTCCGCAGGATGTCTGCCTGGTGCCCGAGCGGCGCGAGGAAGTCACCACCGAAGGCGGCCTGGACGTAGCCGGGCGCTTCGAGCAGGTCAAGGCCGCCTGCCGCCAACTGGCCGATGCGGGCATTCGCGTCTCGCTGTTCATCGATGCGCAGGTAGAGCAGATCGAAGCCGCTGCCGCTTGCGGCGCGCCTGTGGTGGAACTGCACACCGGGCGTTACGCCGATGCGCATTCGGCCGAGGAGCAGGCCGCCGAGTTGCGCCGCGTCGCCGAAGGCGTCGATGCCGGCGTGCGGCTTGGCCTGGTGGTCAACGCCGGCCACGGCCTGCACTACACCAATGTGCAGCCGGTGGCCGCGCTGCATGGCATCAAGGAACTGAATATCGGCCACGCCATCGTCGCGCATGCGGTCTTTGTCGGCTGGCAGAATGCCGTGCGCGAGATGAAGGCCATCATGGTTGCCGCGCGGCTGGGCACTACCTATCCGCGCCCGGACGCCGCAGCGTGATCTACGGCATCGGCACCGACATCATCCAGATCGAGCGCGTGCAGGGCGTGATGGAGCGCACGCGCGGCCGGTTTGCCGAGAAGGTGCTCGGTCCGCAGGAACTCCAGAAGTACCACGCCCGCAAGGCGCGCTCGGAAAAACGCGGGCTCGCTTTCCTGGCCACGCGTTTCGCTGCCAAGGAGGCCTTCTCCAAGGCGATCGGCCTGGGCATGCGCTGGCCGATGACCTGGCGCGCGATGGAGCTGCTGAACCTGCCCTCCGGCGAGCCGTATCCGCATTGCCACGGCGAGCTCGACGCCTGGCTGCGGGAGCGCGGCCTCGTGGTGCGGGTCAGTGTCAGCGACGAACACGATTATGCGGTCGCTTTTGCGATTGCCGAGCCGGGCGGCGCTGGCGTCAGCCTGCCGCTCGCCTCCCAGCCTAGTGAAGAATCCAAATGATCAAGAAGATTTCCGGTAAACGGCCGGGTCCGGTTGTACTCGATGTCAAAGGCAAGCAACTCGATACGGACGATGTCCGCCGCATCTCTCACCCGCTGACCGGCGGCGTGATCCTGTTCGCGCGCAACTTCGAGTCGCGCGCGCAACTGCAGGCACTGACGCATGAGATCCGCGCCGTGCGCGACGATGTGCTGATCTGCATCGATCACGAGGGTGGCCGGGTGCAGCGCGCCAAGACCGATGGCTTCACGCACCTGCCGGCCATGGCCCGGCTTGGCGCGTTGTGGGACCAGGACGTGCTGGCGGCAACCAAGGCGGCCGTGGCCTGCGGCTACGTGCTGGCGGCCGAGTTGCGCGCGTGCGATATCGACCTGAGCTTCACCCCCGTGCTCGACCTGGACTACGGGCTCAGCGCCGTGATCGGCGACCGTGCCTTCCACGCTGACCCGCGTGTGGTGACCATGCTCGCCAACCACCTGACCCACGGCCTGCTGCTTGCCGGCATGGCCAATTGCGGCAAGCACTTCCCGGGGCACGGCTTTGTGGCCGCGGATTCGCATGTGGCCGTGCCGGTGGACGAGCGCGGCCTTGACGAGATCCTCTCGCAGGATGCGCGCCCTTACGAGTGGATGGGGATGACGCTGTCATCGGTGATGCCGGCGCACGTGATCTACCCCAAGGTCGACCCGCACCCGGCCGGCTTCTCTCGCTACTGGCTGCAGGACGTGCTGCGTACCCAGTTGGGCTTCGAAGGCGTGATCTTCAGCGATGACCTGAGCATGGAAGGGGCCAGCGTGGCAGGCACGGTGACCGAGGCTGCGCGTGCTGCCTTGGGCGCCGGATGCGACATGGTGCTGATCTGCAACCATCCGGAGCGGGCCGACCAGTTGCTGGATGAGCTCGATGTGCGTATCGGCAAGACCTCGCAACGCCGTATCCGCCGCCTGTTCGGGCGCCGCAAGCCGCTGGACTGGAACAAGTTGATGCAAGAGGCGGAGTACGCCGCCGCGATGGGCGTGCTCAAGCGCCACGGCCTGATAGCCTGACGCCGCATTCGCCGAAGACCGCTAAGCAGCAGGGAAAAGAAAAGGGCAGCCGAAGCTGCCCTTTTTCCGTTGCGCCACCCGCGCTGCGGATGGCGGCGAATCAGCTGCGCTTAGTTTGCGCGGCTGCGGTATTCGCCGGTACGGGTGTCGATTTCGATCTTGTCGCCGATGCTGCAGAACAGCGGCACTTGCAGCTCGAAGCCGGTGTTGATCTTGGCGCCCTTGAGCACCTTGCCCGACGAGGTGTCGCCCTTGACGGCCGGCTCGGTGTAGGTGATCTCGCGGACCAGCGTGGTCGGCATATCCACCGAGATGGCCTTGTCGTTGTAGAACACCACTTCGACGGTCATGCCGTCTTCGAGGTAGTTCAGCGAGTCACCCATGCTGTCCTGCTCGACTTCGTACTGGTTGAAGTCGGTATCCATGAACACGTACATCGGGTCGGCGAAGTACGAGTAGGTGCATTCGCGGCGTTCCAGCATCACGACTTCAAACTTGTCGTCAGCCTTGAAGACGGATTCACCCGGGGCTTCCGTCAGCAGGTTCTTGTACTTCATCTTGACCACGGCGGAGTTGCGGCCCGACTTGTTGTACTCAGCCTTCTGCACGACCATCGGGTCGGTACCGATCATGAATACGTTGCCGACGCGGAGTTCTTGTGCGGTTTTCATCTGAACTATTTCCTGAAAAAGAATGTCTCGGAATTCGGTATGGCGAAGGCGCTCTGCCGACACACTGCGCGCAAGCTTGCGCGGGGCGTTTCCGTCTTCCGGCCTGGTCACCATCAAAATAACCCACTATTTTACCCGATTTTCGCAGAAGGCCACGAGATTTGCGGCCAGGTCGCCGAGGTGCTGCAGGCTGCGCTGCCACCGCTCGGTGGCGGCACCCAGCACGGGCAGATGGGGGCGCAGGCGCGACCAGTCAGGTGATTCACCATCCTTATTCCAGCTGTGCCAGAAGGTGGAAAGTGCATTGACAACCTCAATCTGGCCGCTTTGTTCCAGCCGATGCCGGAACAGAGCCAGGAAGGCATCGAGCTTGACCATGTGCGCCGCGTCGGATTGCGGGTAGATATGCCAGACAAAGGGTCGGCCAGCCCACTGCGCGCGCACGAACGAATCCTCGCCACGCACGAAGTTCAGGTCGCATAGCCAGAGCAGTTCATCGTAGTGCTCCTGGCGCACAAAGGGCACCACCTGTACGGTCAGGTTGCCGCGCTCGAAGGCGCTGCCGGGCATGCAACCGGCCGCCCCGAACCATTCGCTTGCCTGTTGCGCCGCCAGGCCGGCCGGAACCAGGCACTGGACCGGGTCTGGGCCATCCCGCCATTGCGCGAGCAGCGCTGGCAAAGCCGCGTTGGCATACGCGAACAGGCTGACTTTCAGCGCGCCGTCGATGGGCTGGAAGCCAAGGCGATGCCAGAGCGCGGCTTGGGCCGCGGGGCTGGTGCGCAGGTGCTCGCGCTGCATGCCGAGCATGGCTTCGCGCAGCAGGCCGCCCGTGCCGGGCTCGAAGCCGGGGAAGAAGAAATACTTGACCAGTGGCAGGCGCGGGTGGGGCGAGGCCATGCCGTGGTGTTCCCTGACCCAGGGCTCGGCGCTCATGTATTCGAGATTGATCCAGGCCGGTTTGGGCTCGCATACAGCCATGGCGGCCAGGAATGTGGCCGGCAGGTCGCAGGCGAAGGACTCGATCACCGCATCGTGCGGCGTGACCCCCGCGAAGCGCGCGGCGCTCTCCTCGGCGCTTTCCTCGTCCGCGCGCCGCCACGGGCGAATCGTCACGCCGGCAAGCACTTGCTCTGGGGCGGCGACGTCGAGGCCTGGCGCAAGGCGCGCGAAGCTGGCCAGGTCATCCACCCACAGGCGCACGGCGTGGCCGTGTTCCTGGGCCAGCTGGCGTGCCAGCCGCCAGCAGACGCCGATATCGCCATAGTTGTCGATGACGGTGCAGAAGATGTCCCAGGAGCGGATGGCGCGATCGGGCTGAGTGGGCATGGTGGCGGGACTCCGCAAGGATTTGCTCTAAACTTGCGATTTTAGAGCTTGTTGCGCCTTGGCCCTGCCGGGTATGCGCGCCACCGGCCAATCCACGGTCAATTCGCTACCGATGTCCCAGCAGGAACCTGAAACCCACGATCAGGGCGCGTCCGCCTCCACCCAGCCGGATGGGTTGCCCGAGCAGCCGGCCAAGGCGTCCTTGGCGGCCCCTGCCGAACCTGTGTCGGACGCTCCATTCGACGCCAAGGCCGTGATTGCGCAATTGCCCGGCCTGCCCGGGGTCTACCGCTACTTCGATGCCCAAGGCAATGTCCTTTACGTGGGCAAGGCGCGCGACCTGAAAAAACGCGTCTCCAGCTACTTCAACAAGACGCTGCTGTCGCCGCGCATTGCCATGATGGTGGCCAAGATCGTGCGCATCGATACCACGGTGGTGCGCACCGAGGCCGAGGCGCTGCTGCTGGAGAACAACCTGATCAAGGCGCTGGCGCCGCGCTACAACATCCTGTTCCGCGACGACAAGTCGTATCCGTTCGTCAAGCTGACCAGCCATCGCTTCCCGCGCATGGCCTACTACCGCGGCGCCACCGACCGCAAGCATCAGTATTTCGGGCCGTTCCCCAGCGCGGGCGCTGTGCGGGAGAGCATGCAGATCCTGCAGCGCGTGTTCCAGTTGCGTACCTGCGAGGACACCGTCTTTACCAATCGCACGCGGCCATGCCTGCTGCATCAGATCCACCGTTGCACCGGGCCTTGCGTGGGCGCCATCAGCGAGGCGGATTACACGCGCGATGTCAGCAACGCGGCGCGCTTCTTGCAAGGCCGTCAGAACGAGGTGCTCGAAGGCTTGCAGGCGAAGATGGAAGAGCACGCCGGGCGGCTGGAGTTCGAGCAGGCGGCGGCGGTGCGCGACCAGATCGGCGCGCTGTCCACCGTGCTCAAGCGGCAGGCCGTGGAGGAGGTCGGGCAGTCCAGCGATATCGACGTGCTTGCGGTAGCGGTGGAGGGTGGCCGTGCGTGCGTCAACCTGGCGATGGTGCGCGGCGGCCGCCATCTTGGCGACAAGGCGTATTTCCCGGCGCACGTCGAGGAGGGCGCGATGATTGTCGGGCACCAGGACGAGGATGCCGGTGCCAGCGCGCCAATCGAGCCTGGCGTTGCAGCTGGCGAAGGCGCGGCAGCGCTCGGCGGCCCGGCCGGCATACCGGTCGAGCGCATCGCCGCCGAGGTGCTGTCCGCCTTCATGGCGCAGCACTATCTGGACCAGGCCGTGCCGCCGATCCTGGTGGTGAGCCACCTGCCGCCGGACAAGGCCCTGTTGGAGGCATTGTCGATGCAGGCGGGGCGCAAGGTCACGCTGGTGCGCCAGCCGCAGGGGCAGCGCCGGTCCTGGCTCGAGATGGCGCAGAAAGGCGCCGAGCTGGCGCTGTCGCGCCGCCTGGCTGAGCAAGGCAGCCAGCAGGCCCGTACGCGCGCGCTGGCCGAGACAATCGGCATCGACATGGAAGACCTCGCTTTGCTGCGGGTCGAATGCTTCGACATCAGCCACACCGCTGGCGAGGCCACGCAAGCGTCTTGCGTGGTCTTCCACCATCATGAAATGCAGAACGCCGAGTACCGCCGCTACAACATCCAGGACATCACGCCTGGCGACGACTACGCCGCCATGCGTCAGGTGCTGACCCGCCGCTACCAGAAGCTGGTGGAGATGCTGGAGCAGGCGCCGGCGCAGGAGCCCGTCCCCGAGGGGGGCGAGCAAGGCGGCGAGGCGGGGGCGTCCGGTGCGCTGGCGCTGGTGCCGAACGTGGTGCTGATCGATGGCGGCAAGGGCCAGGTGGAGGTTGCGCGCCAGGTGTTCGAGGAGCTTGGCCTCGATATCGGGTTGTTGGTCGGCGTGGCCAAGGGCGAGGGCCGCAAGGTCGGGCTGGAGACGCTGATCTTCGCCGATGGCCGCCCTTCGCTGGAGCTGGGGCAGGGCAGTGCGGCACTGATGCTGGTGGCGCAGATTCGCGACGAGGCGCACCGTTTTGCCATTACCGGCATGCGCGCGCGCCGCGCCAAGGTGCGCAACACCTCGCGGCTGGAGGAGATCGAGGGCGTCGGCGCCCGCCGCCGGCAGAAGCTGCTCACGCGCTTTGGCGGCCTGCGCGGGGTGGTCGCGGCCAGCATCGACGAATTGGCCAGCGTCGATGGCATCTCGCACGCGCTGGCCGAGGAAATCTATCGGCAGCTACATTGATCCGGCCAAATCCGATGCCAATGTGGCAGGAAATGCTCGGCCATCGTTGAAATAGGCGACAATCTCGGCGTTGCCCATTGCCGTCGTCTCGTTCCGAGCCCCCATGCCGCTGAATATACCGATCCTGCTGACCTGGCTCCGTGTTGCCATGATTCCCCTCGTGGTGGGCGTGTACTACCTGCCTGAAGCATGGCTGCCCATGCATGCCAAGAACATGACGGCAGCCGGTTTTTTCATCGTGGCCGCGGTCACAGACTGGCTGGACGGTTTCCTGGCCAGGCGCTGGAACCAGACGTCTTCCTTTGGCGCCTTTCTCGATCCGGTCGCCGACAAGCTGATGGTGGCGGCCGCGCTGCTGTCGCTGCTGGCGCTGGGCCGGGTGGCCGACCTGATCGCGCTGGTGATCATTGGCCGGGAGATCACCATCTCCGCGCTGCGCGAGTGGATGGCGCAGATCGGGGCGTCGAAGAGCGTCGCGGTGAATTTCCTCGGCAAGCTCAAGACCACCTTCCAGATGATCGCGATCCCTTTGCTGCTCTTCAACGATAGCCTGTTCGGCATCGTCGATGCTTCCGTGCTGGGCGCATGGCTGATCTATGTGGCGGCGGTGCTGACCCTGTGGTCGATGTTCTATTACATGAAGCTGGCGTGGCCGCAGATTCGCGAGCGCAGTGGCTTGAGTGGCGAGGCCACCGCACAAAAGTGATGGTTCGATGAAAAATATGCTTGACGACCACGCCGCTGATTTGCAATAATCCTGTTCTCGCTTCTGACGAAACAAACCGAACGAAGCGAAAAGCAGCAAGAATGTAGCGAGATGTGAGCGGTATCGGCACAGAAGCTGTGTTTTAAGTAAGAAGTTAGCAGGATCCTGCGGGAGTAGCTCAGTTGGTAGAGCGCAACCTTGCCAAGGTTGAGGTCGCGAGTTCGAGCCTCGTCTCCCGCTCCAGGTTTCGGTTAAGTCTGGAAGTCCACAATGTGTGTTTTGTGGTTCCAGGTTGGCACGCAGAGTAGTCAAAGTAGTAAATGCGGGAGTAGCTCAGTTGGTAGAGCGCAACCTTGCCAAGGTTGAGGTCGCGAGTTCGAGCCTCGTCTCCCGCTCCAATCCCAAAGGGAAGCACCGCTTCCCTTTTTGTTTGTGATGGTAGTGCGCAAGCGCAGCCCGGCAGGGTCTGGCGAATGCGGCTACAATCCAGCAGCCGTCACCCGGCGGGGTGGCAGAGTGGTCATGCAGCGGCCTGCAAAGCCGTGTACGCCGGTTCGATTCCGACCCCCGCCTCCAGTACTTCAAGCACTTAGCGCTACCCTAACCGGTGGCGCTTTTTGCTTTCTGGCGATCCGATCGCTGGCGCCATCCGCACCGGCAATTCCCTCTTCCTTTCCCCTCCTTCTTCCCCCTCTTTTTTCCCCTCAAATTTCCGCTAGATTGCGCGTCTCGGCTCTTTTTTGTCGTTTATCCTCTCCGATTTTTAGGACAAGTCCTAATATCGTCGCTTATTTTTGTTGTATTTCCCAATTCTGCTTCAGCTATTCCAGTGGCTGCCGTAAAGGCGGATGTGAGGGTCGTCCAAAAGACGGCTCACCGGATTCCGAGATTGTTGCAAGCGCGCTTCCAAAACAGACTGCTTGACCCCGTTCCCGTTGCTCACGGGCGTCATTTCATCGTCCACCTTTCTTGGAGAATCGGTGCCGCCCTCTCGCGCGCGCCGACATTGCGTCATGAACATCACCCAACGCCTCTTAGCTACCTTGTCGCTGGCCTTGCTGGCCCTGCTTGCCGTCGGAGTCGGCGGCCTCTGGCAGCTTCGCGAGTCGCAGGAGCGTTTTACCTACTTCAATGACAACACGCTCATCAGCGTTCGCACGCTGAGCGACCTGCGGGATACCGTCAGCACCATGCGCGTGTCGCTCTACCGCTATGCCTTGTCGCCGGAGGCGAGCAGCCGCGCCGAAGCCACGAAGGCGTTGGCGGAGGCGGATGCGGTTTTCGACAGCACGGTCGCGACCTACGAGCGCAGCGATATTTCCGACGAGACAGACCGCCAGATGCTGGAGGCGGACCGCGCCGCGGCGAGGCAATATCGCGCGGAGCGGGAGCGCTTCCTGGAGCGCTTCGCCGCCAACGACGATGAAGGTGCGCGTGGCATGCTGATGGGGGGCTCGCTCTTTGTCGCGGCCTCGGCGCTGCGCACCGCCATCAACAAGCACGTGGCGTATAACGCGGGTCTGGGCGAGCAGGTGGTGGTGAGCAACGGCAAGGCATACGGACTGGCCTTGACGGTCTTCTCGGCGATCATTGCCTGCGGCTTTCTGGTTACCGGTACGCTTGGCTATTCGCTCTACCGCCACATCCACAACAGCCTTGCCGAGATTGAGCAGACCCTGCGCTATGTGAGCGAGTCGCTCGACCTCAATCGCCGCGCTTCGGTGCGCCATGAGGATGAGATCGGGCGCACGGCGATTGCTTTCAACCAGTTGATAGAGCGCGTGGCGTCGGCACTGCATGAAGTCCGCTCGTCGACCGACTCGGTCAGTACGGCCGCCCACCAGATTGCGGCGGGCAACGCGGATCTGTCCACGCGTACCGAGCAGCAGGCGGCATCGCTGGAGCAGTCTGCCGCCAGCATGGAAGAGTTGACCACGACCGTGCGCCAGAATGCCGACAATGCGCGCCAGGCCAGCAGCCTGGCGGACAATGCCGCCGAGGTGGCGGAGCAAGGCAGCACGGCCGTGCAGCAGATGGTGGAAACCATGGGTGCAATCAGCACCAGTTCCACCCGCATTGCTGAAATCACCACGCTGATCGAGGGCATCGCCTTCCAGACCAATATCCTCGCGCTCAATGCGGCGGTCGAGGCGGCGCGCGCCGGCGAGCAGGGCCGCGGCTTTGCGGTTGTGGCTGGCGAGGTACGCAGCCTGGCCCAGCGTTCGTCCAGCGCGGCGAAGGAAATCAAGGATTTGATCGACACCTCGGTGGACACGGTTCGCCAGGGCTCGACGCAGGCCGAGGGTGCGGGCAAGACCATGAGCGAGATTCGCCAGGCCGTGCGGCGCGTCTCCGACATCATCGGGGAGATTGCCGCGGCGTCGAGCGAGCAGAGCACCGGGATCGAGCAGATCAACCAGGCCGTCGGGCAGATGGACCAGGTCACGCAGCAGAACGCAGCTTTGGTGGAGCAGGCGGCAGCGGCTGCGCAATCGCTGGAAGAGCAGGCCGACAAGCTGCGCGATACCGTGGCGACGTTCCAGTTGGCCGGGCGGTAGGACTTCAGGGCGGCGGGATGGCAGGTGGGGCGGCGCACTTGCGCGGGGATGGGGGCACATCCTGCCCCGATTCCGCGCTTTGCCATTGTGGTGATCGTGTTACATTCCATGTTGTAGTCTTCACGGGGCGTTCAGGGGATATCCGACCTGAACAGCGTGCCATCGTCGTCCGCTTGGACTCATGCCGCGCTTTTTGCCTCCAGGCTGCCGTAAAACTCCCGTTCCCGTTTTCCCTCAATCAGTGCGGTACCTCTCGGCCTGTGCCCGGCGTTCAACGCCGCAGCGCGGCCCAGAGGTCGCTTTGTGGTCCCCGCCATACGGCCGCTGGGGGCGGGCGGGTTGTCCAGTCACCGCCGCCATGGCCAAGCACGAGGAACCCAGAACGCATGCATCACGCTACCCCGCTCATCAGCACCATCGTCGGCGGTCTCGTCCTGGCGTTTATATTGGGCGCGCTGGCCAACCGGCTAAAGCTCCCGCCGCTGATCGGATACTTGTGCGCGGGCATCGTGGTTGGCCCGTATACGCCGGGCTACACCGCGGACCAGGCGCTGGCGCCGGAACTGGCGGAACTTGGCGTGATTCTGCTGATGTTCGGGGTTGGCTTGCATTTCTCGCTCAAAGACCTGATGGCGGTGAAAACGATCGCCATTCCCGGGGCGGTGGTACAGATCGGCATCGCCACCTTGCTCGGGATGGGCGCGGCCTGGGGCTTTGGCTGGGAATGGGGGCCAGGCCTGGTCTTCGGGCTGGCGCTTTCGGTGGCTAGCACCGTGGTATTGCTCAAAGCTTTGCAGGAGCGCGAGCTGGTGGAGTCGCCGCAGGGCCGGATCGCGGTGGGCTGGCTGATCGTGGAAGACCTGGCCATGGTGCTGACGCTGGTGCTGCTGCCGGCGCTGGCGGGCCTGCTCACGCCGTCCGCAGATGCCACGGCGTCAGGCGCGGCCGCACCGGACTCCGGCGACATCGTGTTCGCCGTGTTCGCTACCCTGGGCAAGGTGGCTGCCTTCGTCGCGGTGATGCTGGTGATCGGCCGTCGCTTTATTCCCTGGATGCTGGAGCGCATCGTCTGGACCGGGAGCCGTGAACTCTTCCGTCTGGCGGTGTTGGCAACGGCGCTCGGCGTGGCCTTTGGCGCGTACTCGCTGTTTGGCGTGTCGTTTGCGCTCGGTGCATTCTTTGCAGGCATGGTGCTGGCGGAGTCGGAATTCAGTCACCGCGCGGCAGAGGAGTCGCTGCCCCTGCGCGATGCGTTTGCAGTGCTGTTCTTTGTTTCGGTCGGCATGCTGTTCAACCCCATGGTGCTGATCAACGACCCCTGGGGCGTGCTGGCCACGCTGTTCATCATCGTGGTGGGCAAATCGCTCGCTGCGCTTTGCATCGTTCGGGTGTTCGGGCATTCCACCCGTACCGGCATGACCATCGCGGTCAGCCTGGCCCAGATCGGCGAGTTCTCCTTTATCCTCGCGGGCCTCGGTGTCTATCTGAAGATCCTGCCTGAGCGGGGCCACGCCCTGATCCTGGCAGGCGCGCTGCTGTCCATCGTGCTGAACCCGCTGCTGTTCCACCTGCTCGATCGCTATACCGCCAAGCATGCAGGCGAAGCGGATCCCCACCCCGCGTGAGCGCGGGCATGCAGCGGCTTGCGCAGCTCACTGGCTGGTCGCCGCGGCATCGCGGCGAAGATACTCCGTAAAGGCCAGCAGGCCCTGCGTAGGGTACTTGTCCTGGTGAACCACGAGGTGCAGCGGCCTCACCACGTCGGGCAGGCCATTGCGCAGCGCCACCAGTGTGCCGCGTTGCAATTCGTCTTCCACCACCTGCAGCGACAGGCAACTCACTCCATAGCCGCTCATCACGGCACGCTTGATCGCTTCGGAGTTGCCCAGCTCCAGCGCAAAGCGCAACTCGCCCAGCAGTGGTGCCAGCCGCTGTTCGATGATCTCGCGCGTGCCCGAGCCGGGTTCGCGCACGACCCAGTCGGCGTCGCGCAAGGCAGCCAGATTGCCAGGGTAGCTTGCGAGCGGGTGTGACGGGCTGACCACTACCACCATCACATCGTCCCGCCAGTGGGCGCTGCGCAGGTCGCGCTCGTGGCATGTGCCCTCGATCAGCCCGATGTCCGCCTCGAAATGCAGCAACGCCTGCAGGACCTCGCGCGTGTTGCCAATGCGCATGTCGAGCGCGCAGGGCCCGCTCTGTGCATGTCGAAAACCCGCGAGCAGACCCGGCAGGATATAGCTGCCGATGGTGTTGCTGGCGGCAATGCGCAGTTGCACCCCGGGTTGCACGGTGAAGCGCTCGAGTTCCTGTGCCTGGTCCAGCAGCGACAGTGCGCGCGGGAAAAACAGCCGGCCGGTCTCATTGATGCTCAGGCGGCGCGCGACCCGGTCAAAGAGGGCGCCGCCCAGCGTGGCCTCCAGATCCGCCAGCGCGGCGCTGACCGCGGATTGCGACATGGCCAGCGCATCGGCCGCAGCCACGGTGCTGCCGTGCTGGGCCACCGCGACGAACACGGAGAGTTGGCGCAGGGTCAGGCGTAGCGGGCGATGGGTCATATCTGTAAAGCAGGTAATGTATAGCGATATTACCTGTTTTACAGATTTCTGCCTGCTAAGTACGCTTCGGACATATTCAATATGCGCCCCGAAGCCCTCCGGCGTTACGGGCAGGACCCCCGCCATGTCTTCCATTCAATCGTCCGCAGTTGCCAATCTCGGCACCGAACCGCCTTCGTGGCCGACCCGGGTCTTGACGCTGGTGCCGCTGGGTTTCATCGCCTGGCTGGCCATGGTGTTCTCGGCCAACCCGGCGGTCTCTCACCTCGGCATGAGCGCGCTGACGCTGGCCATGTTCGCCGGCATGGTGGCGGGCAATACGCTGCCGCAACGCTGGCTCACCCCGCTTGCGCCGGGCATGCAGCTGGCACGCCAGCAACTGCTGCGCCTCGGCGTGGCGTTGTATGGCCTGCGCCTCACCTTCGGCGCTATCGCCGACCTGGGCTTGGCAGGCGTGCTGGTGCCGCTGGCCATGCTGGTCTCGACCATGTTGCTGGGGATCTGGATCGGTTCTTCGCTGCTGGGACTAAGCCGCCGTGAAGCCATCCTCGTTAGCGCGGGCAGCGCCGTATGTGGCGCCGCGGCGGCCATCGCGGTGGCTTCGGTGGTGCGCACCGACGACCGCCAGACGGCCGTGGCCGTGGCCACGGTGGTGCTGTTCGGCACGGCTGGCATGCTGCTGTATCCCTATCTGTTTGAGCTGGCCACCCAGCACTGGCACCTTGCCATCAGCGAGCGCACGTTTGGCATCTACACTGGCGCCACGCTGCACGAGGTGGCACAGGTTATCGCCTCGGGCAAGATGGTCAGCGATGCCACCGCGGATGCCGCCGTGGTGACCAAGATGGTGCGCGTGTTGGCGCTGGGTCCGCTGTTGCTGGTGCTGGCGTTGTGGCCGAAGGCCGGCATCGGGCTGGAGGAAGACGGCAAAGGCGAGAAGGCGGCAGGCGGGCGTCCGTGGGGTGCCATCCTGAAGGCGATCCCGTGGTTTGCGGTGGGTTTCGTGGCGGTGATGGCCGTGCATTCGGCGGGCCTTGTGCCCCAGGGCTGGAAGCCTGCCCTGCTGGCCTTCGATAACTGGCTGCTTGCCTGCGCGATGCTGGCAATTGGCTTGCACACCCGCATCGGCACCTTGCTGCGCGCCGGGCGCAAGCCCCTGGTGCTGGCCGGCCTGCTGTTTGTGTTCCTGGTGTGCGGTGGCGCGCTGTTGTGCGCGGCGGTGGCCTGAGCGCGCAAAGCCGGGACAGGGGGAGGGCGGAAGCTGGGGAGGGTGGATGCTGGTGCGGCCGACGGGGGTCGAACCCGTAAGCCCGTAAAGGCGGCAGATTTTAAGTCTGCTGAGTCTACCAATTTCTCCACGGCCGCACGGCAAGCCCGGTATTGTGGTCGGTTGGGCGCGGTGATGCAAGCTTCGCGCGGGATTTGTACCGTGGGCAGCCAGGCGGGTGGCAGCAACGTGTTTATGCGTCGGTTGTTACGCTTGGTAACAATGTAACGTTCTCGGTTTCACCTGCAAATTTCCAGGAACCTACAATACCTCTTATCGAATAACGCATTGCAAGAGGCAAGGATCATGAAACGTTGGTGGCTCGCAGGACTCGCTTTGCTTGGGGCGCTGGCATCCGGTGCGGCAATGGCCCATGTGAGCGTTGGCGTGGCGATTGGGGTGCCTGGCGTTGTGGTCGGCGGCCCGGCATACTATCCGCCGCCAGCCTACATTGCCGCGCCGCCCGTGGTCATGGCGCCTGCCCCTGTCTACTATGGTCCGCCGCCGGTCATCGTGCGGCCGGCGCCGGTCTACTACGGTCCGGGGCCGGCCTATTACGGCCCGCGTTACTACGGCCGCGGCTACTATGGGCGGGGCTACTATGGCCCGGGACATGGACGCCACTGGCGATAAGCATGAACGACCTGCCTCGTGCAGGCTGGTAAAAGGGGCCCTGCGGGGCCCTTTCGTTTTTCACGCACAGCCCTGGGAGGCAAACTGTAGGCGGCAATCCGGACAAGGTTCCATTGTTATTGGTAGGGTCAAAAAATTTGAAGAGACAGGTCAAACCGGCTCTCATATCCTTATTAGGGTTTCCACCTATACTGCTGCTGTGACGCCGTGATGACAAGATTCCGCAATGCTTCATCATCCAGCGCCCCTCCAGCACGACCTAATTCCCAAGAGGATCCGCCCATGAAGATCAAAAACAGCCTGGTGGCGATCGCAGCCCTGACCGCCCTCTCCGCCCTCTCCGCCTCCGCCTTCGCAGCCGGTATTGCCAAGGCAGACCCTTACACCGATGGCGCCAAGATCGGCAAGGTTGATCCCTACACCGATGGTGCCAAGCTTGGCAAGGTTGACCCGTACACCGACGGCGCACGCAAGGTGGATCCCTACACCGACGGCGCCAAGGTTGGCGATCGCCGCGACCAGTTCAGCGACGGAGCCTGAGTTTGCCGGACACAAGCCTGTGGCCCTGAGGGCCTCGGCCGTCCGCATCCAGCAACGCCGTGAATCATCGAAAGACCCGCCTTGAGCGGGTCTTTTGCTTTTTGCGGGCAGGTGCCGGGACAGTGGCGGCATGGTCATGCCAAGGGCCGTGGCGCTATACTTCCGGCTCACTGAAATGATCTTCGAGGAGAGTGGTATGCAGCAAAAAACCGTGCTGACGGCAGATGATGTGAAGAAGGTACTGGCCGCAGCCGAGCTGGAAGCCAAGAATCACCAATGGGCGGTTTCGATTGCCATCGTGGACGACGGTGGTCACCTGCTGGCATTGCAACGCCTGGACGGCGCCGCACCGATCTCGAGCTACATCGCGACCGAAAAGGCACGCACGTCGTCGCTGGGCCGTCGCGAGTCCAAGGTTTACGAAGACATGATCAACAACGGCCGTCACTCTTTCATGACCGCGCCGGTGTTGCAAGGCATGCTGGAAGGTGGTGTGCCTATCGTGGTCAATGACCAGGTAGTGGGTGCAGTTGGCGTGTCGGGCGTGAAATCGACCGAAGACGCACAGATCGCGCGCGCGGGCATTGCCGCCCTGGGCGTCTGATACTCGCCTGCAAACAGAGGCGGCCGTGGTGCCGGCAGTGAGCGTGGCTCACTGCCCACGCACCTCCTGCCGACTGCGGAGCAAATCGCTTGTGCTCCCGGATGCTGAAGCCTGTCGACGGGCTTTGGCATCGGGCTGCCGGTTCCGGTAGCCCTTCTTGCATCGAAATCCCGTACAGCGTTACATGGTTGCCACAATGGTTTCCCACGGCATGGCTTGTGCTGGCGCGTGCGCGCGCCTGGGCACGGTCACTTCGTCAGGATCAGCTTGCCATAGCGCGTGATGCGCAGCGTGTAGACCTCGCCGTTATGCAGGATCGGCAGCAGGTTGGCGCCACGCATCAACGAATCCAGGGGCACTGCATCCCCTGCGGGCGCAGCTGGGAGGCTGTCGCGCACCAGCGCTTCGAGCCGTGCGGGCAGGGCAGCTACAGCAGATTTCATCGATTCGATCGCCGCGCTGGCGGGGCTTTCGCGCCGCGCCTGCGCAGCCTTGTTGGAATTGACTTCGACCCGGCGCAGGGAAAGGCGGCGACGGGTGACTTCATGCGGTTGCGACAGCGGCAGGGTCAGGGTGCTCATGGGCGGGCTCCGGTCCGGTGGTCTGTGGCGGCTGCGCGAGACTGCGAGCGGTCACGACCGGGTTCAAGTTGGCTCAATCTTAAATGAGAATTGTTATCATTACAATAGAGATTTTTAATCGTGCAGGACGGGTCAGCGCAAGCAAAAAGGGCACTCCTTTGAGCGCCCTTTTTGTCGATGCTACGTTGCCGGCCCAAAGAGCACGGCACGAACAACACTAGTGCTTGGGTTCCGTGATGAACCCGATCTTGCCCAATCCGCCGTGCTGCGCGGCTGCCATGACTTCTGCCACACGCTCATAGCGCACGTCGCGATCGGCCCGCAGATGCAGCTCAGGCTGCGGCTGCTGCTGCGCAGCCTGGGCTATGTTGGCTTCGAGCGTGGGCTCGTCCACCTCAGCCTGGTTCCAGAAGACCTTGCCGCTGGCGTCGATCGACAGGTTGATGTTCTGTGGCTTGGGATCGTTGGGCGTGTTGGTTGCACGCGGAAGGTCGATCTTGACCGTGTGGTTGATCACGGGAATGGTGATGATGAAGATGATCAGCAGCACCAGCATGACGTCGACCAGCGGCGTCATGTTGATTTCGCTCATTACTTCGTCATCGTCCGAGTCGAGGGTGCCGAATGCCATGATGACTTCCTTGTTGCCTTGCTGCGGCCTTACTGATTCTTGACTGCGAGGCGCACACCGTTGTCATCGGTGGCACGCGCGCTGGCGCTGGTCGGGCGCACACGGGCGCCGGTGACGAAGTAGGCGTGCAGGTCGTGGGCGAAGCGGTTGAGTTTCGAGATCACGCCCTTGTTGCCGCGGGTCAGCGCGTTGTAGCCCAGCACCGCGGGGATCGCAACGGCCAGGCCGAAGGCGGTCATGATCAGTGCCTCGCCCACCGGGCCTGCCACCTTGTCGATGGTCGGCACGCCGGAGGCGCCGATGTTGATCAGCGCGTGATAGATGCCCCACACGGTGCCGAACAGGCCAACGAACGGCGCTGTGGAACCGACGGACGCCAGCACGGCCAGGCCCGATTGCATGCGTGCAACGGCCTCGTCGATGGCGCTCTTGAGCGAGCGGGTGATCCAGTCCGAGATGTCCATCACGTCGTGCAGCTGCGGCTGGCTGGCGCGATGGTGCTGCGCGGCTTCCTTGCCGGTCATGGCCAGCGTGCGAAACGGGTTGGCTTCGCTGCTGCCGAGGGTTTCGAGAGCGTGGTCGAAATCGTCGGAGTGCCAGAACTGCTTTTCAGCGCCATGCGCCATCTTCTTCAGCCGGAAGAGATCCCACGCCTTCGTGAGAATCACGATCCACGAAGCCAGCGACATGATGAGCAGAATGATGGCGGTGGCACGCATGACGAAATCGCCTTGCGTCCAGAGGTGAGAAAGTCCGAGGTCCTGCATGTTGGTTCCTGGTGAGGTCGGTATTGAAATCAGTTGAGTTCGAACCCGATCGGCTGCTGGGCGGTAACCGCCACGGCACGACCGTTGTCCAGATAGGGCTTGCAGCGCATGCGTCGCACCGCCTCCTCGGCGGCCTGGTCCAGCCTCGAGGATCCGCTCGAGGTCACGACTGCGGTCTTGACCACCTTGCCGGTATCGTCTGTAGTCAGACGCACCACGGCCTTGCCGGTTTCACCCATGCGGCGCGATTGCGACGGATAGGTGGGTTGCGGCGGGCTGCACTGGATCTCGCCAATGCCGACCGCGCGTGGCGCTGCCGACACCGGAGCGGCCGGCTCGGGGGCGGGGGCGGGCGGTGCCGGCGGGGCAGGTGGCGCGGGCGGTGCTTCCACGGCATTGGGCGTGGGTGGCAGCGATGCCACCGGCGTCGGCGTGGGGCGCGGTTGCGGCGGTGCAGGCTTGGGTGTAGTGACCTTCACCTGCTTGGGCGGGGTTTCCGGTTTGGGCTTTGGCGTCTCGACGGCGGGCTTTTGGGGTGGCTCGAGCGGGATGATGCGGGCGACGACTTCTGGCGAGATCACGGCCTCCGTGATCTTGCGTCCCAGCCCGCTCTGGATCAGGTAAAGCAGGCCGACGTGGAACAGCAGGACGGCAAGCGTGATCTTGAAAAAACGTTGATCGAACATGAGAAAACAGCAGATGTCGGCGAATTGGCGCGGCGCCGGCTTTATTAGCGATAGGGCCTATTTGCGATAGAACAGGATCAGCGAGATGCCACAACCGACCAGCAAGCTAAGCAGCAATTCCATGATAAACGCTCCTTCAACAGTGATGCCGGTGGGAGCGCCGCTCTTGAGGCAGCGTGTCAGGTCGTCAGTATAAACGATAATGATTCTTATTTGGTGGCATTTTGTGCAATGCGTTGATTCGCTGCCGCGCAGCCGTCTTTATACGCCGATTTGGCGATACCTTCCCGCGGCTGCGACAAAATGCGCGCTCTCGCACGGCACAGGGTTGCCGGCAATGCCCGATCTGCCACAAAGCGCGCTAGCATAGGAAAAAGACGAGCCATTCGATCCATTCGAGCATTTCGCCGCGCTGGCCGCGGCGCCCCCCGTGCGAGAGGACCAGGCCATGGATTTCACCCGTTTCGCCGAAGACGACCGCTCGACCCTCCTGCGTGCTGCGACCGGCTCGCCATGCACCTCCGCGCTCGACTGGATGTGCGCCCAGTTCGCCCTGCGGGTCGTGTGCTCGCTGGGGCCCAGATTCAACCTGCGCAGCAATATCAACGACATCCTGACGGTCAGCGCACAGGAGATGGTGTGGCCGTACGGCGTGGTGTTGCGCGTCCAGCGCTTCCTTGCCGCGCGCTGCGCCGATATGCCGGCCTGGAAAGGTGCAGCGCGCCTCACGCCTGAAGAATTCCTGGAGCGGCACGGGCAATGGAACAGCGCGTTCGACGAGAGCGCGCTGTTCTACTACCTGGATGAGTACGTCAAGCATCACGCCAAGGATATGTTCGCCGTGTTCGATGCGTCGGCGGCGGCGCTGGCAGCGCGGCTGGATGGCGAGCGCGTGCTGCTGGTGCGTAACATCGACATGCTCAGCCATGTGCTGGATTTGCCCGAGCATGAGCGCAAGCTGTTGCTGTATGCGGCGCTCGCAAAATACAAGCGCGACCTGCGCGCGGTGATGGTGGACTGCAAGGTGGCGCACAGCCAGGAAGCCTTCCAGATCCTCGCCGGCTTGACCGGCGCAAGTCCGGCCGCGGTGGCGGTGTCGCTGCGGCCCGGATCGCGTCTGGAGACGCTCAACCTGATCGAGCAGCCCCTGCCCGAGAACAGCGTGACCGATCTGGGCGACCTGATGCGCCTGTCGGACCGGCTGCTGCATGTCCTGCTTGGCAACTACGCGAACGAAGCCGAGATGATGGCGGTGTTCACGCGCCCGGCGGCAGCACCCACGCTTGGCACCGGCGACTATCCGCACGTCGAGACCGATGCGCGCTACCTGTCGGCGCTGCTGGCCAACGCCACGCAGCAGCATGCCTGCGGCGTCAACGTGTTGATTTACGGCCCACCCGGCACCGGCAAGACCGAGTTCGCGCGGCTGCTGGCGCGCGAGGCTGGCTGCGAGTTGTACGAAGTGGACTGCCTGGACCGCGACGGCAACAGCTTGTCAGGCAAGGATCGCTATCGCTCGCTGCAGGTGTCGCAGGCGTTCCTGCGTGGCCGCCCGCGCACGGCTCTGCTGTTCGACGAAGTCGAGGATGTGTTCCCGGGCAGCGCGCGCGAGCTCACCAGCCTGTTTGGCCAGGAGGACCCGCGCGGCTCGGTGAACGGCAAGGCCTGGGTCAACCAGACATTGGAGCAGAACCCGGTCCCGGTGATCTGGATCTCCAACTCGATTCGCCAGATCGACCCGGCCTATCTGCGCCGTTTCCAGTTCCACCTGGAGCTGAAGATCCCGCCCCCGCTGGTGCGCGAGAACATCATTCGCAAGCACCTGGGCACGCTGGACGTGAGCGACGCCTTTATCGCGTCGCTGGCCGCGCGCAAGACCTTGACACCGGCGCAGGTGCAATCGGCCGCGCGCTTCGTGCAACTGGCGGGCTCGGGCGTGGCCGAGCCGGTGGAGGCGCTGATCTTGCGGCAGCTTGACCATGCCGACCGCGCCATGGGCTTGCGCCCGGAAGTGGAAGGGCGCCCGGTGGTGACGCACTACCGCCTGGATTACCTGAACCTGGAGACGCGCTACGAGGTCGGCAAGATCGTGCAGGCGCTCAAGGCACGGCAGCGCGGCACCTTGTGTTTCTATGGTCCCCCGGGCACCGGCAAGACCGCGCTGGCCGAGCACATCGCGGCCGCGCTAGAGCAGCCGCTGATGATCCGGCGCGCCTCCGACCTGATGAGCAAGTACGTGGGGGAAACCGAGCAGCAGATCGCGGCGATGTTCGCGCGCGCGGAGGAAGACGGTGCCATCCTGCTGCTCGACGAAGCCGACAGCTTCATGCAAAGCCGGCAGAACGCCGTGCGCAATTACGAGGTGTCCGAGGTCAACGAGATGCTTCAGGGCATGGAGCGCTTCAACGGCATCTTCGTTTGCACCACCAACCTGTTCGAGCGGATCGACGAGGCGGCGCTGCGCCGCTTCTCGTTCAAGATCCGTTTCCTGCCGCTCAAGCCCGAGCAACGCACGGCGATGTTTGTCGAGGAAGCGCTGGATGCCGATCCGCAGCGCATGGACGCAACCATGCGCGAGGAGCTGGCGAAGATGGATTGCCTGACGCCGGGCGACTTCGCCACGGTCAAGCGTCAGTGCGTGCTGCTCGGCGAGACGCTGACGCCAGACGAGTTCCTGGCACAGTTGCGCCAGGAACATGCGGTCAAGCCGGATGTGCGGCAGCGTCGCCCGCTGGGGTTCCTGCAATGACCTGAAGCGGGAGCCGGTGCCTCAGTCGAATGCGGGCGCCGGCTCGATTACCAGGGTTTCCGCGGGCGCGTCCACATGCAGCAGCGCTGCGGTCATGGCGCGCAGGTGGGCGGCATCCTTGGTCGACGTGTAGCGGTCGTTGGGCACCGCGTCGGCGTTTGCAGCCATGTCGTGCTCGGCCAGCTTGCGCCGAAGTTGCCGCGCGATCGCGTCACCGGTATCGACCAGCGTCAAACGGTCGCCCACCAGTTCACGCACGGTGTCCGACAGGAAGGGGTAATGGGTGCAGCCAAGTACCAGCGTATCGGCGCCGGCCTCGAGCATGGGCGACAGGTAGGTGGTGAGTTTCTCGCGCACGGCCGGGCCATCCACATCGCCTTGCTCGATCAGCGGCACCAGCCCGACGCCAGCCTCGCAGAGGAAGCGGCTCTCGCCTTCCAGGGAGGCAAGCAGCCGGCCGAACTTTGCGCTCTTCAATGTGTTACCCGTGGCCAGCACGCCAACTACTTTGCTGCGGCTGGCGGCGGCGGCGGGTTTCAGGCCGGGCTCGACGCCGATGATCGGCAGCGCCAGCTTTTCGCGCAGCGTTTGCACCGCATGCATGGTCGCCGTGTTGCAGGCGATCACCAGGGCCTTGCAGCCCTGCGCCACCAGCCATTCGCAAACCTGCAGCGTGCGCGCCTCGACAAAATGCTCGGGCTTCTCGCCATAGGGCGCGTACTTCGAGTCGGCTACGTAGATCAGCGATTCCTGCGGGAGCAGGGCACGGATTTCGCGCAACACGGACAGGCCGCCGAGGCCGGAATCAAAGATGCCGATGGGTGCGTTGTTCACGGGAGGGTTCGAGGCAATCAAGAGGTTAGGTAGCAAAAAGCCGGGTCGGAAGACCCGGCTTTTGCAGACAGCTGCGCTGTCACGGCGTGGCTCGCGTTACAGCGCAGCGACCGGGATCTTGCCGATCTTGGCTTGCCATTCGGCGGGGCCGGTCTTGTGCACCGAGGTGCCTTCGCTGTCCACGGCCACCGTCACGGGCATGTCCTTGACGTCGAACTCGTAGATGGCTTCCATGCCCAGGTCTTCGAAGCCGACCACCTTGGCGTGCCGGATAGCCTTGGCCACCAGGTAGGCCGCGCCGCCGACTGCCATCAGGTAGGCAGACTTGTGCTTCTTGATGGCCTCGATCGCCACCGGGCCGCGCTCGGCCTTGCCGATCATCGAGATCAGGCCGGTTTCGGCCAGCATCATCTCGGTGAACTTGTCCATGCGGGTAGCGGTGGTGGGACCTGCCGGGCCGACGGCCTCGTCGCGCACCGGATCGACCGGGCCCACGTAGTAGATCACGCGGTTGGTGAAGTCCACTGGCAGCTTCTCGCCCTTGGCCAGCATGTCGGCGATGCGCTTGTGCGCGGCGTCGCGGCCGGTCAGCATCTTGCCGTTGAGCAGCAGGGTCTGGCCCGGCTTCCACGAGGCGACTTCTGCCGGCGTCAGCGTGTTCAGGTCGACGCGCTTGGAAGTCTCGGTGTTCGGTGCCCACTCGACCTTCGGCCAGGCCGACAGGTCAGGCGCTTCGAGCTTGGCCGGGCCGCTGCCGTCCAGCGTGAAGTGCACATGGCGGGTGGCCGCGCAGTTCGGGATCATCGCGACCGGCTTGGAGGCAGCGTGGGTGGGGTAGCCCATGATCTTGACGTCCAGCACGGTAGCCAGGCCGCCCAGGCCTTGCGCGCCGATGCCAAGCGCATTGACCTTCTCGTACAGCTCGACGCGCATTTCCTCGATCCAGTCCTGCGGGCCGCGAGCGATCACGTCCTGGATGTCGATCGGGTCCATCAGCGATTCCTTGGCCATGACCATGGCCTTCTCGGCGGTGCCGCCGATGCCGATGCCCAGCATGCCCGGCGGGCACCAGCCCGCGCCCATGGTCGGCACGGTCTTGAGCACCCAGTCGACGATGGAGTCGGACGGGTTGAGCATGACGAACTTCGACTTGTTCTCCGAGCCGCCGCCCTTGGCCGCCACCTGGATGTCCACGGTATTGCCCGGCACCACTTCGTAGTGGATCACGGCAGGGGTGTTGTCCTTGGTGTTCTTGCGGCCGCCTTCGGGCGGGCTCACGATGGACGCGCGCAGCACGTTGTCCGGGTTGGTGTAGCCGCGGCGCACGCCTTCGTTGATCATGTCCGACAGGCCCATGGTGGCGCCATCCCAGCGCACATCCATGCCGACCTTGACGAAGATCGTCACGATGCCGGTGTCCTGGCAGATCGGGCGCTTGCCTTCAGCGCACATGCGGCTGTTGGTCAGGATCTGCGCGATCGCATCCTTGGCCGCGGGACTCTGCTCCAGCTCATAGGCACGGCCCAGGCTGGCGATGTAGTCCATCGGGTGGTAATAGCTGATGTATTGCAGGGAGTCGGCGACGCTCTGGATGAGGTCTTCTTGTTTGATGACAGTCATTTTTGTGGGGAGGACAGTCGAGGGGAAATTCAGCCCGAAATCATACACCTAGCGAGGGGGAGGTGCCTGACTGCATGCGGTTGTCGACAGGGCCGCAGGTGCGCTTCGCTGCTCACGGCCGGCCGATGCGCGCTTCCTGCCGCGAAGTTCTTCGCCTGCCTGCGACGCTTGCCTTACAGGGCCTTACGGGCGGGTGAAAAGGCCCCGATTCCGTTTTCTCCTTGGCGCATGTTCACGGTGGGCCGGCGGTTATCTTGGCATCTCCTCAATAACGGAGATGTGACCATGACCTTGAGCGCAATTGGCAGCAACACGTCGCTGTCCAGCCTCTTTCAGACGCAGTACACCGGCAAAAGCTGCGGTAGCCAGGATGCGTCCAGTGGCAGCGACACCAGCAACTCGGCCAGCAATCCGGCCGATGCGCTGATGCAGGCACTTCAGCAAACGCTGGCGCAGTTGGGCATCACGACCTCGTCGTCCAGCACTGACAGTTCGACGACCGCGGCGTCCGCCTCGTCTGCCACTTCCGCCACCTCTGCCAGCACCGCTTCGGGCGCCGCCGCCAGCAGCAGCACCACCGCGTCCAGCGCAACGGACAGCGCCGATGCGTCCGGCAACGCGGTGCAGGCGTTCGTCGGCGCGCTGTTCCAGGCACTTGCCGCCCAGGCTGCCGGCACCACCGCGAGCCAGGGCACGAGCGCTGCTACCACCGCTACCACCGCCGCCAGCACGACCGACAGCACCGTAGCCAGCGCGACCGGCACCGATGCTGCGCAGACGACCCAATCGCCGGCTGCCGCAACCGGCCATCACCACCATCATCACCACTACCAGAGCGTCAGCGCGGACCTGTCCAGCCTGGCGCAAGAAGCTGGCGCCAGCAGCACTTCATCGAGTGGTGCCAGTTCGGATAGCGCCAGCAACCCGGCCTCAGCAACGCTCGCGACCCTCGAGACGGATTTTTCCGCGCTTCAGCAATCCGGTAGCTCGGGATCGACGGTATCCTTGCAGTCGTTCCTGCAGACGCTCTCGGCCAACCTGAGCAGCGGCAACGGTACGATGAGCACCGTTGGCAACTTCGTTACCACGCAGGCATAAAGAACCACCCGCAAGGGGGTGCTGCTGTTCCCGGCACGCCCTGCGCATGCTGCCCCGGCAGCGTGCGCGCGCCATCACATTCATGACTCCTCACGTGCTTCTCGTCGACGACGACCCCGTCGCCTGTGACCTGCTGTCACGCATCCTGCTATCCAGCGGCATGACGGTGTCAGTGCTGCATGACGGCTACGATTTGTCGCGTCGCCTCACGCAAGAGAGGCCATCGGTGGTGCTGCTCGATATCATGATGCCGCGCAAGGATGGGCTGAGCGCGTTGCAGGAAGTGCGCGCTGCCGGTGACGATGTGCCCATGATTTTCCTGTCGGCGCGTGGCGAGGCCGCCGACCGTGCCGCGGGCCTGGAGCTTGGCGCCGACGATTACCTGCCCAAGCCATTTTGCTCGCGCGAATTGCTGGCGCGGATCCACGCGGTGCTGCGCCGCCGCCCGCAGGCCCCGGGGAGCGCGCCGGAGCAGCGTCACTCTTACAGTTTTGGCCCGTTCGACGTCGATTTTTCCGCCCGCATCTTGACCCGCGACGGCGAGCGCCTGCCTTTGCGCGATACCGAATTCGCCATGCTCAAGGTCTTCACCGGCCACCCGATGAAGGTGCTTTCGCGCGCCCGGCTGCACGACCGTCTCTATGGCTCCGACATGCATTTCCGCGACCGCAGCCTGGATGTGCCGGTCTGGCGTTTGCGCCGCGTGATCGAGGAGGATCCATCCGTGCCTCGTTACATCCAGACCGTGCGGGGCCGCGGCTACGTCTTCGTCCCCGGGCTCGACGCGTTCTGCGCCGACGAAGCGCCGGACGCATGAAGAATCCGTTCAATACGCTGTTTGGGCGCATGGCGGTGCTATCCGTCTCCGTGCTCGTCATTGTCCATCTGGGCTGGACCGCGCTGATGTTTCACCTGCGCCCGCATGGTCAGGCGGACGGCATGGCACGGGGCATCGTGCTGGCGCTGGGCACGCTCGACGGGAGGCCGGGTGCCGGCGCGCAGCGCAAGCCAGGCGCCGCCATCCGGCTTGCCGCCCTTGGCACCGAGCCCGCCGCCGGCCCGTTGCCAGAACATGGACCCTTGCGCCATCTGCTGCGTGACCTTCGGCAAGGGCTTCCAGCAGGGTCGGAGCTGCGTGTGGACCAGGCATGGCCGCCGCACCTGTGGGCGCGCCTTCCCGGGCAGTCCCGCTGGGCGGTCATGGCGCTGGACATGCGGCCGCCGCCATTGCCGCCGTTCGTCTTTGAAACCACGGGCATGCTGGTCGCGGCGATCCTGCTGTCCCTGTTCGTGGCATGGCAGATGCAGCGCCCGATCGCCCGCGTGGCCGGTGCCGCGCGCGAGCTTGGCAATGGCGGGAGCGCGGCGCTGATTCCGGTGACGGGCCCGTCCGAGTTGCGCTATCTGGCCGAGTCCTTCAACGACATGATGCGCAGGCAGGCGGAGAGCCGCGAGAACCAGGCGGTCATGCTCGCCGGCGTGGCGCACGACCTGAAGTCGCCGCTGACCCGGCTGCGCCTGCGTGCCGACGTGCTCGCGAACACCGCTGAGCGCGGTGGCTTTGTGCAGGACATCGACTCGATCACGCATATCGTCAACCAGTTCCTGGAGTACGCGAACGAGAGTCCCGATCCCGGTGCGGCCATCGAAGTCGATGCCTTTCTGCGCCAGCAGTTTTCCGGCGCGTTGTTTCAGTTGCGCGTGGACGCCGGGCCGCGGTTCTTGTTGCCACGCACGCTGGTGGACCGGATGGTCACCAACCTGGTGGACAACGCGCTGGAGTACGGCATGCCGCCGATCCAGATCGAGACCCGGCTGGACGGCGAGCACTGGCATATCGTGATACGCGACCATGGCGAGGGCATGCCGGATGCGCAGGTCGAGGTGGCGATGCGTCCATTCGTGCGGCTAGACACCTCGCGCGGCGGCGACGGCCATTGTGGCCTTGGGCTGGCGATCGTCAGCCGCCTGGTGGAACGCATGGGGGGCAAATGCCTCGCTCGCAATGCGCCCGGGGGCGGTTTCCAGGTCTGCCTCGTGCTGCCCGCGCCGCAACCGCCAGAGCATCTGGTGGCATGAAGCGCTGGCTGCCGGCGAAAAAATCCGCGGCCTTGGCTGCGGTTCTGTGATGCCGGCGTTGGGCCGAAGCCCCTCAATGGGCTAGCCCTTGCCTGTCCTGCTGGCGCGCCAGGCGCGGCGGGCCAGCGGTCCGGGCCAGCTCGCCAGTGCGATGCCGGCCAGCACACAGGCGAGCGCCACGCCGTGCGGCCAGCCCGGCGTCTCCCCGAGGAAGACGATGCCGTAGGTGGCGGCCGCGATCGGCAGCACCGCAGTGAACACGCCCGCCATCTGTGCCGGCACATGGCGCACGCCTTTCATCCACAGCCAGAACGAGAAGATGCTGGCCGACAGCGCATACCAGAGCACCATCCACCATATGCTCGCCGGAACCGATGCCATGTCGAAATGCAGCAGCGGCATCAGGCCCAGTGGCAGCATCAGCAGCCCGCCGATCAAGTGCGTGTAGGCGCAGATCTCGATGGCCGCCAGGGTTTGCGCCAGGCGCCGCGAGAGGATCACGTAGATCGATTCGCAGACCACCGCGCCCATGATCATCAGGTTGCCGAGCAGCGCATGCTCGCTGCCGACGTCGGCAGCGCTGCCGCCGCCGTGGTCTGTGCCCCGCGCCACGTTCAGCACCGCAATGCCCGCCACCGCTAGCAAGACCGAGAACACGGTGCGCCGCGATAGCCGCTCGCGCAGGATCAGCCATGAGAGCAGGGCCACGGTCGCCGGGATGGTGCTGGTGATCACGCCTGCGGCCATGGCGCTGGTCAGCCGCACGCCGCCCAGCATCAGCAGCGTGAACAGGAACGTGCCGAAAAAGGCTTGCAGGAAGAGGTTGAGCCATTCGCCGCGCGAGACGGCGCGCATGCGCGCGGGGCGGTACCAGGGCGCCAGGCACACGATGGCGATGGCGAAGCGCAGCAGCGCGAACAGCAGGATGGGTACGTAAGCGACGATGGCCTTGCCCAGCCCGACATTGCTGCCGACGAGGGCCATTGAGGCAATCAGGAAGAGGGCGTGGATGGGCACGGGGTTCTGGGTGGCGGCGCTGTTTGATCGGGATCTGGCCGGCTTCTGGCCTGGTTCTGGCACGGTACTGGCCGGTGGCTAGCGCAGGCGCGTTGCGCTGAGCATGTCTGCCAGCGAAGGTCCGCAATGCCGCAGCGCCGCGTTCGGGATAGGGCTCGCGGCATTATAGCTGTGCTAGCCTAATGGAGAAGGCTGCACATCCTTACCCGTGTCCGGCCGTTATCCATGGTGCGCCGCAGCAGCCGGCGCACGGGTGGCGGCATGCGAGCGGGTTGGGTTTGGCAGCGTCAGGTTTAAGTAAGCCGTCGAGCGTAAGTTCGCAGCCAGGCAGCCACGCTATATCAGGAGACAAACAAATGTCCGCCATCGAGTCCGTGATGCAGGAGCATCGCATTTTCAATCCCCCGGCGTCGTTCGCCAAGCAAGCCGCGATCCCCAGCATGGAGGCTTATCAGGCTTTGTGCGACGAGGCTGAGCGCGACTACGAGGGTTTCTGGGCGCGCCACGCCCGCGAGCAACTGCACTGGACCAAGCCCTTCACCAAGGTACTGGACGAGAGCAATGCGCCGTTTTACAAGTGGTTCGAGGACGGCGAGCTCAATGCTTCCTTTAACTGCCTGGATCGCAACCTGGACAACGGCAATGCCGAGAAGGTGGCCATTGTCTTCGAGGCTGACGACGGCACCGTTACCAAGGTCACCTATCGCCAGTTGCATGCCAAAGTGTGCCAGTTTGCCAACGGCCTCAAGGCGCTGGGCATCAAGAAGGGCGACCGCGTCGTCATCTACATGCCCATGTCCGTCGAGGGCGTCGTAGCCATGCAAGCCTGCGCGCGCCTTGGCGCCACGCACTCGGTGGTGTTCGGCGGCTTCTCCGCCAAGTCGCTGCAAGAGCGGCTGGTCGACGTGGGCGCGGTGGCGCTGATCACCGCCGACGAGCAGATGCGCGGCGGCAAGGCGCTGCCACTCAAGGCCATTGCCGATGAAGCGCTGGCGCTGGGTGGCTGCGAAGCCGTGAAGAGCGTGATCGTGTACCGCCGCACGGGCGGCAAGGTCAACTGGGCCGAAGGCCGCGACCGCTGGATGGACGATGTCGCCGCCGGCCAGCCGCAGACCTGCGAGGCCGAGCCCGTCAGCGCCGAGCATCCGCTGTTCGTGCTCTACACCTCGGGCTCAACCGGCAAGCCCAAGGGCGTGCAGCACAGCACCGGCGGCTACCTGCTGTGGGCGCTGATGACGATGAAATGGAGCTTCGACATCAAGCCCGACGACATGTTCTGGTGTACCGCCGATATCGGCTGGGTCACCGGGCACACCTACATTGCCTACGGCCCGCTGGCCGCCGGCGCCACGCAGGTGGTGTTCGAAGGGGTGCCCACTTATCCCAACGCCGGCCGCTTCTGGGACATGATCGCGCGCCACAAGGTCAGCATCTTCTACACCGCGCCGACCGCGATCCGCTCGCTGATCAAGGCGGCCGAGGCCGACGAGAAGATCCATCCCAAGCAATACGACCTGTCCAGCCTGCGCCTGCTCGGCACGGTGGGCGAGCCCATCAACCCCGAAGCGTGGATGTGGTACTACCAGAATATCGGCGGCGAGCGCTGCCCGGTGGTCGACACCTTCTGGCAGACCGAGACCGGCGGCCACATGATCACGCCGCTGCCGGGCGCCACGCCGCTGGTGCCGGGCTCGTGCACCTTGCCGCTGCCGGGCATCATCGCGGCCATCGTTGACGAGACAGGGCAGGACGTACCGAATGGCAGCGGCGGCATCCTGGTGGTCAAGCGGCCGTGGCCTTCGATGATCCGCACCATCTGGGGCGACCCGGAGCGCTTCAAGAAGAGCTACTTCCCGGAAGAACTCGGCGGCAAGCTGTACCTTGCCGGCGACGGCTCGATCCGCGACAAGGAGACCGGCTACTTCACCATCATGGGCCGTATCGACGACGTGCTCAACGTCTCGGGCCACCGCATGGGCACGATGGAAATCGAGTCCGCGCTGGTCTCCAACCCGATGGTGGCGGAAGCCGCCGTGGTGGGCCGCCCGGACGACATGACCGGCGAGGCCATCTGCGCCTTCGTGGTGCTCAAGCGCTCCCGCCCGAACGAGGAAGAAGCCAAACAGATCGCCGCGGAGCTGCGCAACTGGGTGGGCAAGGAGATCGGCCCGATCGCCAAGCCCCGCGACATCCGCTTTGGCGACAACCTGCCCAAGACGCGTTCCGGCAAGATCATGCGGCGCCTGTTGCGCTCGCTGGCCAAGAACGAAGAGATCACCCAGGACACGTCCACCCTGGAAAACCCCGCCATCCTGGAGCAGTTGAAGCAGGCACAATAACGCGATAACGAGACAACGCGGTCATCCGCCCCTGCCGGCACGCCTTGCGCGTGCCGGCAGGTTGCTTGCTCGCCCAACCCGGCTGCCCAACCACTGCTCCCATGCCTGATGAACAGTCGCGCTTTCGCCGACGGCTGCTGCTGTACTACGGCTTGTTCACGATAGGCCTGTTTGTCTTTATCGGCATGATGGGCCTGCTGGAGCATTCCAGCGGCGATGCCCTCTGGCTCGGTTACGTCTTCCTGTTCGTCACCATCGCCATCTATGCGTGCATCGGGCTGATCTGCCGCACCTCCGACCTCAATGAATACTATGTAGCTGGCCGGCGCGTACCCGCGTTGTTTAACGGCATGGCGATCGCAGCCGACTGGATGAGCGCGGCGTCCTTCATCGGCTTGGCCGGCATCTTGTTTGCGTCGGGCTACGAAGGCCTGGCCTACGTGATGGGCTGGACCGGCGGCTATTGCCTCGTTGCGTTCCTGCTCGCGCCCTACCTGCGCAAGTACGGCGGCTACACCATCCCCGACTTCCTCGCCGCGCGCTATGGCAATGGCAAGCCCGGCGGCAACATGCCAGTGCGCGCGATCGCCGTGTTGGCGGCTTCGCTATGTTCCTTCGTCTATCTGGTGGCACAGATCCAGGGGGTAGGGCTGATTGTCACGCGCTTTATCGGCGTGGAGTTCGCCGTCGGCGTATTCTTCGGCCTGGCCGGCATCCTGGTGTGTTCCTTCCTTGGCGGCATGCGCGCGGTGACGTGGACCCAGGTTGCGCAATACATCATGCTGATCGCGGCCTTCCTGGTCACGGTCTCGATGATCGCGTGGAAGCACCATCACCAGGCGCTGCCGCAACTGAGCTACGGCACGCTGCTGCAGCAGCTCGACACGCGCGAGCGCAGCATCGAGCGCGACCCGGCCGAGCAAGCCGTGCGCGAGTACTACCGCCAGCAGGCCGTCCAGATGCAGGACCGCATCTCGCGGCTGCCGCAATCGTTCGATGAGGAGCGCAATGCGCTGTCCGCGCGCTTGCAGGAGCTGCGCTTGCGTAACGCACCGCTGCGCGAGATCAAGACGGTGGAGCGCGAGCGGGTCGAGTTTCCGCGTGACGTTGCCGCGGCCCAGCAGCAATGGAACCAGCAGCGCGAAGAAGCCCTGGCGCGCAGCCAGCCCTCCACGCCGTCGACCGAGCCCTATCCGTCGCCCTCGGAGGCGGAGCGCAAGACCAAGCGGCTGAACTTCGTGTTGCTGGTGTTCTGCCTGATGCTGGGTACCGCCAGCCTGCCGCACATCCTGACGCGGCTCTACACCACACCCTCGGTGAAGGAGTCGCGCAACTCGGTGGCGTGGGCGGTGTTCTTCATCGCGCTGCTCTACGTCTCCGCGCCCGCACTCGCGGCGCTGGTCAAGTACGAGTTCTTCCAGCACCTGGTTGGCACGCCATACGCGGAACTGCCGCAGTGGGTGGTGCAATGGCGCAAGGTCGATCCGCCGGTGTTCGGCATTCGCGATGTGAACGGCGACGGCATCGTGCAGTGGGCGGAGATCCTCATCCAGCCCGACATGATCGTGCTGGCCGCACCGGAAATCGCGGGCTTGCCTTACGTGATCTCGGGGCTGGTTGCCGCGGGCGCGCTGGCGGCCGCGCTATCCACCGCCGACGGCCTGCTGCTCACCATTGCCAACGCGCTGTCGCACGACGTTTTCTATCACATGGTCGACCGCACCGCGAGTCACCAGCGGCGTGTCACCACGGCCAAGATCGTGCTGCTGGGCGTGGCCCTGTTTGCCTCTTACGTCACCTCGCTGCGGCCCGGCAATATTCTCTTTCTCGTTGGCGCGGCCTTCTCCCTGGCCGCGTCCAGTTTCTTCCCGGTGCTGGTGCTGGCGATCTTCTGGCGCCGCACCACGGCTGCGGGCGCGGTGGCAGGCATGGTGGCCGGACTCGGCGTGGCGGTCTACTATATCTTCGTCAACTACCCGTTCTTTACCCGCATGACCGGCATTTTCGGCAATCGCTGGTTCGGCGTGGACCCGATCGCTTCCGGCGCATTCGGCGTGCCCGCCGGCTTTGCCGTAGCCATCCTGGTCAGCCTGCTGACGCCGCGCAACGCCCCGGTGATTGACCGTCTCGTGACGTACTTGCGACGCGGATAGGGCCTTCGATCACGAAACACTAGATTTGCGAAACAACACTCTGATATACTCGCGGACTTGCTGGAGAGATGGATGAGTGGTTTAAGTCGCACGCCTGGAAAGCGTGTATAGGTTAATACCTATCCGGGGTTCGAATCCCCGTCTCTCCGCCAGAACAACGGAAAAAGCCCTTGATATTCAAGGGCTTTTTCTATTTTCGGGGCAGATTCAGGGGCAGCGCGCGCGTCTTGCGCGCCGGCATGCGCGAACTCCCCATGCATAAAAAAAGCACCTGTAGCAGGTGCTTTTTTATTTCCCGCGGTTGAAGGGGGAGGGGGCCGAACCGGGTCGGCAAACTCATTGGGATCCGGTTCGGACTTGCAAGCCTAATCGGCTTGCTCGATCTCACTGCCATGCTGGCCAGAGGATCATCTGCCACTTACCTTCGCTTTGCTACTGCGTGTCTCAGTCGGCAGGACTCCAGTATAGGTCAGCAGGAATCGGGGTCAACCTGAGTTTAATGGCGGGTTGCTGGTGGCTCTCATGGACGGCTTTTGCCGGCGGTTCATCGTGCTTGTGAGTTCTGCTGCAGGTGGTGAACCGCGCGTGTTCCCGATGCCGTCGCGGCAAACGCGCCGTGCTACGATCGATAAAAAATCGGGATGAGACACACAGTGAGCCAAGACATTGCAGCGCGTTTCAATACGGAGTTCGCCCCGCGGATTGCGCAGACGATCGCGGATTTGTTCAAGCGCCGCGTTCACGTCGAGGTGGTGCCGGACGAGAGGCCTGGCCGCGCTGCGCGCGTCCGCCTTTCCGGCGAGCCGTTCGATGAGCCGCGGCGGTTCGCGCAGCCATTGAACGTATACCTGTCGTGGGACGGCCTCGAGGTGGAAGCGCTGTTCGCCGCCGGTGGCGCGGAAAAATTCGAGCACTATCTCGCGGCCCTGCCGGGCAAGATGCGCGCGTGGCAAACGCCCCGGCAGATCGATTTCGGGACGCGCTCGCAGGCAGACCCTACCGTGCTGCTTGGCGGGCTGGATTTCGAGCATTGAGGCTGAGCTGTTCGGGCGTACTCACCGCATCCCCTGCAGCCTTTCCACGTTTCGCACCAGATCCATCAGCCCCGGCGCGACTTCCCGCTCGCGCGCGGCGAATGGCTTGGCTTGTGCCGATACCCCGCAGTTGAAGATCAGCCATTGCGAATCCACCGGCCGGAACAGCGGCACGGCAAAGGCATGGACATCGCTGCGCCATTCGCCACGGTTCACGCAGTAGCCCTTGGCCTCGAAATCCTGCCGCAGGCGCACGATCTGTGGCTGGAAGCGCAGGAAGGCATCGGGGTCTTGGAGGCGCAGGCGATTGAGCACGCTTTCACGCTCTTCGGCGGGCGCCTTGCATAGCCAGGCCTTGCCGATCGCGGTGGTGAGCATGGGCAGCGCGGCGCCGATGTCCGGCACCGCGACAAGGCTGTCGGTGGAGCGGGCGGTCTCCACATAGATCATCTGCGTGCGGTCGCGCATGCCTAGCGATACCGCACCGCCGACGCGGTCGGCGAGCTCTTTCATCAACGGCCGGGCGATCTGGCGGATATGCATGCTGGCTAGCAGCGGATAGCCGAGCGAGAGCACGGGCGCGCCGAGCCGGTACTTGGCTTGCGCGGCGTCGCGCCGCAGGTAGCCGAGCACGGTCAGCGTGTGCGTGAGCCTTGCCACGGCTGATCTCGACTGGCCGGTGCGTTGTGCAAACTCCTTGTTGCCGAGCAGGGATTCGCCAGGGCGGTAGGCCAGCAGGATATCGATGCCGTGCGCGAGCGTGGTGGCGAACTGGCGATCGCCGGTGTCGCGCTCGTCGCCTACGGGCGTGCCGCGCGATCGGCCGGGTGAGGGCGCCGATGCCATCACGCGATCCCCAACGACGCTTCCACGCGCCGCACCATCCGCAGCAGGCGCGGCCCCATTTCGCGTTCGAGCTTTCGTGGTGTCATCCTGCCGCCTGGCACCCCGCAATTGAAGACCAGCACCTCGCCGTCGATCTCGGCACGCATCGGCACGGCCACGGCATGCACGTCGCGCTGCCATTCCCCGCGCGACAGGCAGAAGCCAAGCGTGGCGAAATCGTGCGCCGCGGCTTCCAGCGCGGTGGCGTGCGCCTGCCATTGCGCGGCGTCGCTGGCGCGTAGCGCCGCCAGCACCGGCTCGCGCTCGTCGGGGGATGCCTGGCACAGCCAGGCGCGTCCGATGGCGGTGGGGAGCATGGGCAGCGATGCGCCGATATCGGGCCGGAAGGCGATGGCGTCGTGCCCGCGGCTGGTCTCCACGTAGACCATTTGCAGCCGGTCGCGCAGGCCGAGCGAGACCGAGCCGCCCACTTCGTCGGCGAGCTGCTTCATCAACGGGCGCGCAAGCTGCCTGACCTTGAGGCTGGCCAGCAGCGGGTAGCCAAGCGAGAGCGCAGTGGAGCCCAGCCGGTAGCGGCGCAGATCGGTGTCGTAGAGCAACAGGCCGCGTGCCGCCAGCGTGTACGTCAGGCGGCTGATGGTGGCCTTGGACAGCCCGGTGCGCTCCGCCAATTGCTTGTTGCTCATGACCGTCTCTCCCACGCGAAAGCACTGCAGCAGCGCTAGCCCGTGCGCCAGCGTGGTGGCGAAGGCAGGGTCCGGGTGATGGGGGCGGAGCGGCATCTGGCGTGAGAGAAAAGCGGTTCAAAGGCGGTTCAAAGGCGGTTCAAAGGCGGCGCATGGGCTGCATCGCAGGGCAGTGGTACGCATCCATCATAGCCATCGCCGGGCATTCCGGGCACGTCTCGCGTTCAAGATAGCGAAACATCGATCCGCTTTTCTGGCACGGGTTGCTACGCTGGTTTCCACGCAGCCGATCCCGGCCGCACTTACCGGATGGAGCAAGACTGATGATCAGGGAACCGGACGCCTTTCAAGCCTTTCTGGCCGAATTGCGGCGTTTCGTGCGCGAGCGGCTGGTGCCGCGCGAGGCCGAGGTGGCCGCGCTCGATGCCATACCCGAAGCGCTGGTAAAGGAAATGGCCGAGCTGGGCTTGTTCGGCTTTTCGATTCCCGAGGCGTACGGCGGCGCCGGCATGACAACCGAGGAACTCGTGCTGGCGGCGCTGGAGTTGTCACAGTGCTCGGTGGCCTTCCGCGCGCGGGTGGGCACCAATACCGGCATTGGCTCGGAAGCGCTGGTGGCGGATGGCACGCCCGAGCAAAAGCGCCGCTACCTGCCTTTGCTCGCCAGTGGCGAGCTGACCGGCTCGTTCGCGCTGACCGAGCCGGAGGCCGGTTCGGATGCCACGGCGCTGACGACTTCCGCGCGGCGCGACGGCGACCACTATGTGCTCAACGGCACCAAGTGCTTCATCACCAATGCGCCCATTGCTGGCTTGTTCACCGTGATGGCGCGTACCGATCCCGCGCGTAGCGGGGCGGCCGGCATCTCGGCGTTTATCGTGGAGCGCGGCACGCCGGGCCTGACCACCGGGCAGCCGTATCGCAAGATGGGGCAGGAGGGATCGCCGGTCTCGGAGGTGCACTTCAACGATTGCCGCGTGCCCGGCGCCAACCTGATCGGAGGCGAGGAAGGGCAAGGATTTCGCACGGCGATGAAGGTGCTCAACAAGCAGCGCATCCATCTGGCGGCGCTGTGCACGGGGCCGGCCATCCGCATGCTGGACGAAGCGATCCGCTTCGTCACCGGGCGCCAGCAGTTCGGCCAGCCGTTGGCGGAGTTCCAGCTGGTGCAGGCAATGATCGCCGATTGCCAGACCGAGATCTTTGCTGCGCGCGCGCTGATCATGGAAACGGCGCGCCAGCGCGATCGCGGCGAAGACGTGACCATGCAAGCCTCGATGTGCAAGTACTTCGCCTCCGAGATGTGCGGGCGCGTGGCGGATCGCTGCGTGCAGATGTTTGGCGGCTACGGCTATATCGCGGACTTCGGCATCGAGCGCTTCTATCGCGACGTACGCCTGTTCCGCCTGTACGAAGGCACCAGCCAGATCCACCAGCTCAATATCGCCAAGCGCACGCTGGCGCAGGCCGCGGCGAGCTGATCACGAAAGCGCAGAACAGCCGCCGGCCAACTTGCCAGGCGGCGTCATTCCGTCAAGGAGACACCATGTTGAAAACCTTGCTTGCAGCGGGCTCCGTCCTGCTGACCCTGCCTGGGCTTGCGCAACCGGCGCTGGCCGAGGCAAGTTATCCGGCCAAAGTGATCCGCCTGGTCGTGCCGTTCCCGCCGGGTGGGTCCACCGACACGCTGGCGCGCTTGCTGGCCGAGCAATTGAAGGAAGAACTCGGCCAGACCGTGGTCGTTGAGAACAAGGCAGGCGCTGGCGGCAATATCGGCGGCGATGCGGTGGCCAAGGCTGCGCCCGATGGCTACACGCTGCTGCTGGCCGCGGCCGGTCCCACGGTGATCAACCCCAGCCTTTACGCGCGCATGTCCTATGACCCCCTGCGAGACCTCGCACCGGTCACGATGCTGGCGCGCGAGCACAACCTGATGGCGGTCAACCCGTCGGTGCCTGCGCACAACCTCAAGGAGTTCATCGCCTATGCCAAGAGCAAGCCCGGGCAGCTCAGCTTTGGCTCGCCGGGCAACGGCACCACGGCGCAACTCGCGGGCGAGCTGCTGAACCAGTCCGCCGGCATCAAGCTGCAGCACGTACCGTACAAGGGCAGCGGCCCCGCGGTGGCCGACCTGATCGCCGGGCATATCACGCTGATGATCGACAACATGCCGGCGTTGCTGCCGTTTGTGCAATCGGGCCGCCTGCGTGCCCTGGCGGTGGCCAGCGACAAGCGCGCCAGCGCCTTGCCCGATGTGCCGACGGTCGAGGAGGCCGGGCTCAGGGGCTATGTGGTGACCGCGTGGAAGGGGCTGATGGCGCCGGCTGGCACGCCGCGCCCGATCATTGCCAAGCTGCATGATGCGACAGCGAAGATCCTGGCCAAGCCCCAGATTCGCAAGCGCCTGGTGGACCTCGGCGCGGAGCCGGTAGGCAACACGCCCGAGCAGTTCGCCGCGCTGATCCGCAGTGATACGGCGTGGTGGGCCGCGCTGGTGAAGTCGACTGGAACCACGCTCGACTAAGCACGCTGCCCTGAGCCAATTTCCAACACACCAGAACATCGCCTCGGCACCCGCATGAACCACATAGATCAAGACGCGCCCGCCGCGCAGCAGAACGGACCGCTCGCCGGCGTGCGCATCCTCGACATGGCCACGGTAGTCGCCGCGCCATTTGCCAGCACGCTATGCGCGGACATGGGCGCGGAAGTCGTCAAGCTCGAGTTGCCCGATGGCACCGATCCGCTGCGCGGGCTCGCGCCGGTGAAGGGCAAGCTGCCGCTGTACTGGAAGGTCACCAATCGCGGCAAGCGCGGCATCACGCTGGATGTGCGCAAGCCGCAAGGACGCGCGCTGTTTCTCAAGATGCTGCCGCGGTTCGATGTGCTGGTAGAGAATTTCCGCACTGGCACGCTGGATCGCTGGGGCCTCGACGCCGAGACCTTGCACGCAGCCAATCCGCGCCTGACGATCCTGCGCCTGACCGGCTTTGGCCAGACGGGGCCGTATGCGGGGCGAGCCGGCTTTGCGCGCGTGTTCGAGGCGATGAGCGGGTTCACCAACCTGGCGGGCGATCCGTCGGGCTCGCCGATGCACATGAACTATCCGATGGGCGACATGGTGGCCGGGCTGTTCGGCGCGTTCTCGATCGCAGCCGCCGTGGCCGACAGCCGGCGCGCGCACGCGCATGGCAACGAGGCGCGTGGCCGCGAGATCGACCTGTCCGCCACCGAGGCACTGTTCCGCCTGCTGGAGCCACTGGCAGTGGAGTACGAGCAACTGGGGCAGGTGCGCCAGCGCGCCGGCAATCGCGCCACCTACACCGCGCCATCGAATATGTACGCTACCGCGGACGGGCACTGGGTTTCGCTCGTGGCGTCATCGGACCCGATCTTCCGCCGGCTTTGCCATGCCATCGGCAAACCTGCCATGGCCGACGATCCGCGCTATGCCAGCAACCCGGCGCGCGTGCGTCATCTCGATACGCTCGACGCCATCGTCAAGACCTGGTTTGCCGCGCATGACGACGAAGCCGTGGCGCGGGCGCTGGGCGCGCACGAGATCCCGTTCAGCAAGATCTTCACCATTGTCGATATCCTGGAGGATCCGCATTTCCAGTCACGCGGCGCGGTCGTCCGCCTGCCCGACCCCGATCTCGGCTCGATTCCCGCGCCCTGCGTGGTGCCGAGGTTTTCCGGCCATGCGCCACCGGCACCCCGCAGCGGCCCCGCGGTGGGCGAGCACAACGCGGCGTTCTACGCCGAGCTTGGCCTGACGCCGGCCGATCTGGAAACGCTGCGCGAACTGCAGGTGGTCTGACAAGCGCGGTGCACCGGCGTTGCGGCAGCCTCGTGCGCAACTCGTGCTACAGTGGCCTGATCCGATTCTCCGGAGGAGCATCATGGCTAAGGATTCCACGCCGCATCTTCAGGCAATTGTCCAGACAGCGCCGCAGGCCGGGCGCTATGTGTGGGTGATCACGCTGGTCGACTTCGCTGCGCAGATGGTCAAGCGCACCATTGTTTCGGACGATACCTTCACCACCTCGGACGCGGCGCGCGTGGCTGGCGACGCGCAGCTCAAGGCGATGGCGGCGGATAAGTAGCCGCTACGCGCGCCATGGGAAAGCGCAGCATTGACACTGTCGGCGCGCAGCGGCCCGCTCGCTGACTGCATGTGCAAGGCGCGGGAGCGATGATGAGCATGTGCGAGGCCTGTGCGCAGATACGGCCCGGCTCGACCGGTGGCACGGGGCATCCCCGGCTGCTTCTGACGGATACGCAGCGCATCAAGCCGCGTGGCCAGCCCGCGATCACCTTTGCCACCTACACCTGTGCCGATTGCGGCTGCCGCTGGCGCCATGAGAGCGACAAGAACGGCAAGGGGCCGGGTTGGTCGATACAGCCGGCAGACTGACGCGGCCCGATTTGCCTGAAAGCATTCCCGCCACCGCCTGGCAACAGGGCGGGGCGAATCCGTGGCGGTGCGGCGCCGGCCGCATCCACCCATCCATCATCGACAGGGGAGCGCAAGTTGGACACTGGACCTTTCACCCGCTACAAAGGCTTCGATCTCTACCCGCTAATCTATCGTCACCAGGCGGAACGTACCTGGCCCGAGCGCCGGCCGGATCGCAGCTTCAACGCGTCGGTGGTGATCTGCCGCGAAGGGCATGAGCCGGGGACCGAGCGCTCGCGCGTGTTTCGCCTCAGCGCCGCGCCCTGGGACAATATCGGCACCGCGCGCCGCGGCGCCGTGAAGTTCGGCGAGGACATCATCAACGGCCTGGTCCCGGGCGAGTCCGTTGCTGCGCTGTAGGGCGCTGTAGGGAGGCCTTGGGGGGCGGTCAAGCGCGGCAGCCGCGGTGGCAGCGGGCGGCCACCGCGGCGCTTCATCACGGCGCTATGGCGCTATGAAGTCATGGGCTCATGGGATCATGGCGCTGTACACCGTGTTCCTGAACCACGCGCGGTAATACTCGCGCTGCCCCGGCGCCTGCATCATCCAGATCGCCACGGTCTTCTCCTTCGGGTCGACCCAGAAGTAGGTGCCCCCGACCCCGCCCCAGTAGTAGTCCCCGACCGATCCCGGCGTGGCCGATTCGCCGGTGCCCGTGCGCGTGCCGAACCCCAGGCCAAAGCCATAGCCCGGCCCCGGCAGGTAGGCCGCGCCGCGCGCCAGGGAACGGGCGCCCACGATGCCAAGGTGGTCGGCCGTCATGTAGGCGACCGTCTTGGGCGATAGCAGGCGCACCCCGTCGATCTCGCCGCCATTGAGCAGCATCTGGGCAAAGCGGAAGTAGTCGGCCGCGGTCGACACCAGGCCGCCGCCGCCCGATTCAAGCTTCGGGGCGCGGCGCACGTCGATCAGCCCGACCGGCACCTTGCTGTCGGGATCGACGGCAAAGGGCTCCGCAATGCGGCCTTGTTGTGCCGGCGGAACCCAGAAACCGGTGTCCTTCATCTGCAATGGCGCAAAGATCCGCTGCTGCAGATGCGTGGCCAGCGTCTGGCCCGACACGCGCTCGAGCAGGGCGCCCAGGACATCGGTGGAGCGGCTGTATTCCCACGTGGTGCCGGGCTGGAACTGCAGCGGCACCTTGGCCAGACGCGCGATGAACTCGGTATTGCTTTGCTCGGTGGCATCCACGTCCAGCCGCTTGTATTCCTCCTTGACAAGCGACTTGCCGAACACGCCGTAGGTCAGGCCAGACGTGTGGCGCAGCAGGTCCTGCACGGTCATTTCGCGCTGGGCGGGCACCAGTTCCAGCACGGGCTTGCCGGCAGCGTCGATCTTCTCCACGCCAACGCGCAGGTCCTTAAGCTCGGGCAGGTACTTCGACACCGGGTCGGCCAGCTGGATGCGGCCGTCCTCGACCATCATCATGACTGCCACCGAGACGATCGGCTTGCTCATCGAGTAGATGCGGAATATCGAGTCCGGGCGCATCGGCACCTTGCCCGCCGCGTCCTGCCAGCCAATGGTCTGCGTGTTGACGATGCTGCCATTGCGGGCCACCAGGTAGACGGCGCCGGGAATGCGCCCTTGCGCGACATCGGCACGCACGCGCGCGCTCATGCTGTCCAGTTGCGTGGCGGAGAAGCCGGTCGTGAGCGGTGCGGTATTTTGCGTGTTGGCCGGGGCCGCGCAGGCAGCCAGCAGTGCGACCGCCAGCGCAGGCAAAGTGCTGCGTATCATTTGTCTCATCCTTTGTCTTATCGTTGTCTTGGCAATGTCTTATCGATGCAGCCTCGGTGTGGCACCGATGTGGCATCGGGAAGGGCTCGATTGCTGCAAATGCAAGGTGATCATCGCATGCGGGTTGGCGCGCGTGAATCGAGGCTCACCCGAATCGGGCCGCGCGCCATGCTACGATCCCGACAAATCATCGGAGGTGAAGATGTCAAAACACGTGTTCACTCGCAGCCAGTACCTGGCCATCCTCAATGAAAGCCTGAAGAACGACCCGAGGTGGAAGCCAGGCATGGCCTTTGTCTTTCATCCGTTGGGCGCGGACGAAGCCAGCGCGACCGGTGTCGGGTGCACCGGCCCCGACGAGGCGCTTCCCGTCTATGCGGAGATCGAGCGGGTGGCGGCGGATTTGATCGAGGTGAGGCAGGCGCGGTAGGGGGCTGGCGCGGTGACGCCATGCAGTGCCGGCCAGGCGTGCATCGCGTCATGTGCACGTCGGAAAGGTGGGCCTTCCCGCCGACCTGCGTACAATACCGCCCCAGACAGACTCTAGCGGAACAAGCCGTGAAAAAGACCGACCTCGAAAAGAACAAAGCGTTGAAGCTCGCAAACAGCCTGAAGCTGTCCGCGGCAGTCCGTGCCGGCCGTGATACCGGCCCGGCCAAGGTCGATCGCCGCGAACAGCGCCGGCTCGACCAGGAACAAGGCCTGGTGCCGTTTGCATGCAAGCTGGATGCCGAACTGGTGAAGCGCCTGCAGGCACTGGCGCCGGCACACGCCGGTGGCATGAGCGGCCTGCTGAAAGAAGCGCTGGAACGCGGCCTGCCGCAGGAAGACGCGGCAGCCTGATTGCAGCGCGCTGGGCCGGGTGGGCAAGAAGCACTGGTTTGTGCCTTCTTGTCCACGCAAACGGTGTGGTGCGCAGGGCCGTAGCAAACAGAAGCAAGCAAAACGCCCGCTGGGTTTCAGCGGGCGTTTTGCTTTTGCTGTTTTGCTTTGAGGGAAGGGGGGTCTCCCGGATGCCGTTCCTGTGTGAGCGAGGGCAAAACCTCAATGCACGAACAGCCAGATCAGCAGCAATACGAAGGCAGGGACACCGAGCAGCCAGGCGAGAATGTAGGGCATGATTTCCTTCCTTTCCTATCTGTTTTCCACGGTTCCACTATAGGCACGGCCGTTCTGGCAGGGTGTCCGGCGGTTTCCGCTTGCGGTGTAGGACTGGGCTGACGGGGGCGGGAAAGACTCGGGGCAGTGCGGTTGCCCGCGGCGAGGCACGCCAGGGCGGAGGGAACGGAGCGGCCGCGGGGACCGCTCCAGGGGATCACAGCCTTATGGCCGTCATCCCTTCGGGGTGGAGCAAAGGGCGCTCAGTCCTCTTCGCCTTCTTCCGAGTCGAGGAAATCGCGGCGAAGCATCCAGTTTTCGATGGCCTCATCGCAGATTTTCTTGAGCTTTTGCTTCTCCGGCACTTTGTCGAACAGCTCAAAGTTCACCAGCGCGATGCCGGCGTCGGAGATGTAGAACAGGCGGCCGGGCTCGTCGTAATGCACGATGCGCCCGTCGATGCCGCTTTCCTCGCTGTCGACCGGCATGTCTTCCAGTTCGACTACCCGGCAGGTGAAGCGGGGCGCGCGGGTGTGGGTCAGATATTCAAATTCGTCATGCATGACCTCGCCGCCCTTGGGCGTAAAGATCGCGAAGCCCCAGATAAAGCGGGGCATCGGCAGATCGGACAGATCATCAATCTCGTCCATGGTGTTCTCCCTGATTCGATAACCCGCATTATCGCTCGGCCAGGGCACAAGCACCAAAATGTTCTGGCGATGACCTGCTCGGGCGCTGCTCCGGAGCCCTATTTCGCTGCGTGGCAGTTGGCGTAGGCCGGTGGCGCGCTCTCGCCCTTGGTCAGGTCCTGCAGCATGCCTTCGTCGCCCTTGGTGATCCACAGATACGCGCCATGCGCATAGCGGGCGCCCGAGCCGGTCAGCACGCTGACAAAGAGCAGCGGCTTGCCATCCAGCCGCAAGATGGCGATCTGGTTGTCGGTGCTGTTGAAATAGCGCGCCGTGACCTGCTTGCCGTCTTCGCACTGGTAGCGCACGGCACGGGGCGGGTCGAAGCGCACGCCGTCGATGCCGGGCTTGGCCATGGCGGGGGCAACGGCCAGGCCGATGGTGGCGGCGATGGCGCAGGTAGTGAAGCGACGCAGGGGCGAACGAAGAGGCATATGGTTTCCTTGTTGGCTAGCTCGGTAGCAAGATGCCGATGGCTGATGAGGCGGCCCAGGTCGTGACTGGCGTACTCCCCGCGGCACGCGCGGCGGGGTGGCGTCCCTGCCGCGGGTTGTCGCTCAGGCCAACATATAGCCGCTTGCCAGCTCCCGGAAGCTGGCTACCTCGGCCGCTTGCCAGGCGGCGTCGTGCCCATGCTCCTCGGCCAGGATCTCGGCCACCCGCGGCGCTGCCGCGCTCGCGGCGCTGGCTTCCAGGAACAGGGCGCGATTGCGGCGCGCCAGCACGTCCTCGACTCGCCGAGCCAGTTCGAAACGCGCGGCAAAGCGCACATGGGCGGCGGTCAGCCCGGCGCCGGGCACGAGCATGTCGTCGTTGCCGGGCAGCGTGTGCAGCATGCCGACCTCGTTGCCGTAGTAACGGTCCGGCGAGCCGCTGCCGGGCGCGGGCAGGTTCGCGGGCAAGCCCTGCGCGCCGTGCAGCGGCAGATCTGCTGTCACGCAGGGCGCGGCCGGCAGCATCTGGCGCTGGATGGCCGTGCCCACCACGTCCTCGGCCATCTTGCGGTAGGTGGTCCACTTGCCGCCGGTGACGGTGATCAGGCCGGCCTTGGACACCAGGATGGTGTGCTCGCGCGAGAGCGAGGCGGTGGAGGCTTCGCCGGTGGCCTTGACCAGCGGGCGCAGGCCGGCCCAGACGCTGGTCACGTCGGCGCGGGTTGGCGCGCGCGACAGGTAGCGCGTGGCGGTCTCCAGGATGAAATCGACGTCGTCGGCGCCGGCGCGCGGCTCCAGCGGCAGGTCCTTGCGCGGCGTATCGGTGGTGCCGATGATGGTGTGGCCGTTCCAGGGCACGACGAAGAGCACGCGGCCGTCATCGGTCTTGGGGATCAGGATGGCACGGTCGCCGGGCAGGAAGCTGCGCGGCAAGGTCAGGTGCACGCCCTGGCTGGGGGCCACCATGCTGCGGGCCTGGCCGTCTTCCATCTGGCGCACGGCATCCACCCACACGCCCGTGGCGTTGATCACGCAGGACGCCTTCAGGTCGAAGCTGGCGTCGCCCAGTACGTCCTTCACGGTGACGCCGTCGATCACCCCGTTGCGCTGCGACAGCCCGCTCACGCGCAGGTAGTTGATGGCCGTGCCGCCCACGTCAAACAGCGTGCGCATCAGCGCGATGGCCAGGCGGGCGTCGTCGAACTGCCCGTCGAAATACAGGTTGCCGCCGCGCAGGGGCCGCCCACCCACGTGCTCGGCCAGGGTCGGCGCCGCTGCCAGGGTTTCGCGGTGGTTGAGCCAGCGGCTGCCGGACAGGTTGAGGCCGCCGGCCAGCATGTCGTATAGCTTCAGGCCGATGCCGTAGAAGGGCTGGTCGAACAACTGGTAGGCCGGCACCACGAAGCCGAGCGGCCACACCAGGTGCGGCGCGTTGCGGGCCAGCAGGCCACGCTCATGCAGCGCCTCGCGCACCAGGCTGATATTGCCCTGCGCGAGATAGCGCACGCCGCCGTGAACCAGCTTGGTTGCCTTGCTGGAGGTGCCCTTGGCGAAGTCGGCGGCCTCCACCAGCAGCGTGCGGTAGCCGCGCGAGGCGGCGTCCACCGCCGTGCCCAGGCCGGTGGCGCCGCCGCCGATGACGATGACATCCCACTTAGGCTCGCGCTCCAGGGTGGCGAGCAGGGTGGCGCGGTCGGGCGGCAGGATGGGGGTGTGCAGTGTCTGCATGATTCCTTGTTTGGTGCGAATGCGTGTCGCGGTGTTGCTTGTATGTACTTTTGTACTTGCCGTGTAGGCTTGTGTGCCTTGTGTGGCTTGTGCGCTGCGCTCAGCTCGCGCTCAATTTGTCGAGTGCGGTGGCGCGCCATCTTCCCGCGCCCAGTCGCGTGCGCGCTCTACCGCGCGATGCCAGCGCCAGAGCCGGTACGCGCGCGCGTCGGCGCTAAGGTTGGGCTCGAAGCGATGCTCCACCTGCCACTGGCTGGCGATCTCGTCCTCGCCGCTCCAGTAGCCGGTGGCCAGTCCCGCCAGGTAGGCCGCGCCAAGCGCCGTGGTCTCGGTCACGCGCGGGCGAACCACGGCCGTGCCAAGCAGGTCGGCCTGCATCTGCATCAGCAGGTCGCTGCGCGATGCGCCGCCGTCCACACGCAGTTCGGCCAGCGAGATGCCGGCATCTTTCTGCATGGCGTCCAGCACGTCCACGCTCTGCAGTGCGATCGACTCCAGCGCGGCGCGGGCAATGTGCGCTCGTCCGGTGCCGCGGGTCAGGCCGACCAGCGTGCCGCGCGCGAACGGATCCCAGTGCGGCGCGCCCAGGCCGGCAAAGGCCGGCACCAGCACCACGCCTTCGGTGTCGTCGCACTGGCGCGCCAGCGGCTCCACCTCGGGCGCGCTGTTGATGATCTGCAGCCCGTCGCGCAGCCACTGGATGGTGGCGCCGCCCATGAACACGCCGCCTTCCAGGCAATATTGGGTGCGGCTGGCGGGCGGCGTGGTGCCGCCCAGTTGCCAGCCAATGGTGGTGAGCAGGCGATTGTGCGAAGTGACCGGCTGCGATCCCGTGTTCATCAGCAGGAAGCAGCCCGTGCCGTAGGTATTCTTGGCCATGCCCGGGGACAGGCAGGCCTGGCCGTAGGTAGCGGCCTGCTGGTCCCCGGCGATGCCGGCAATGGGGATCTCCGCGCCAAACAGCCGCAGCGCCGTGCGCGCCACCTCGCCGCTGGAGGGCACCACCTCGGGCAACAAGCTGCGCGGGATGTCCAGCAGGTCGAGCAAGTCATCATCCCACTGGAAGGTGTGGATGTTGAACAGCATCGTGCGCGACGCGTTGGAGACATCGGTGACATGGCGCTTGCCGTCCGTCAGCTGCCAGATCAGCCAGCTGTCGACCGTGCCGAACGCCAGCTCGCCACGCGCCGCGCGTTCGCGCGCGCCCTCGGTGTTGTCGAGCATCCAGCGCAGCTTGGTGCCGGAGAAGTAGGCGTCGATGATCAGGCCGGTCTTGTCGCGGAACAGCTCGCCATGGCCGTCGGCCTGCAGCGCCTCGCACATCGGCGCGGTGCGGCGGTCCTGCCAGACCAGCGCGCGGCCGATGGGCTCGCCGGTCTGGCGGTCCCACAGCACGGTGGTCTCGCGCTGGTTGGTGATGCCGATGGCGCTCACCTGGCTGGCCGCGACGCCGGCGTCGTTCAGCACCTCGTGGGCCACCGCCAGCTGCGACTGCCAGATCTCGTAGGGATCGTGCTCGACGTGGCCGGGGTGCGGGTAATATTGGCGGAATTCGCGCTGCGCGACCCGCGCCACGTTGCCGGCGTGATCGAACAGGATCGCGCGCGAGCTGCTGGTGCCCTGGTCGAGCGCCAGCACGAATTGCGGCAGGCCCGAAGGCTGGGTTTGCTTCATGCGTCTTGTCCTGGATTGACTGCTTTTACCACTACATTAACCACTACATTAACCACTACATTAACCATTGCAGGCGTGCCTTGCCGGCCGCCGGGATCCTTCATGTCCGATACCTTGCCCGATAGCGCCAGCCAGAACCCCGTCGTGTCCCGCGTTGCCGCCTCGCTGGCGGCGCGCAGCCGTTTCGATGCCGGCGCGCATTTGCGGCTGACCGTGGCAGGCCGCCAGGTGGGCTGGCTGCCGCGCGCGCATGCGCAGATCCTGCGCGCGCAGGATACGGTGCCGGGCGTGCTGGGCGAGCCGCGGGGTGGCAGCGTGGCGCTGCTGCCGGACTGCGGCGATGCTTGCACTCGCAGCGCGGCGCTGAAGGTGCTGGCGCACTGGCTGGCGGATGCCGGCCATGTGCGCGGCTGGCGCGACGAGCTGTTCGCCGTCACGCCGGAACTCGCGGCGCCGGCCTTCGCGGTGATCGAGCGCGCGGCCGCGCGCTTTCTCGGGCTGCTGACCTTTGCCTCGCACATGAACGGCGTCATTGCCGGCGCGCGCGCGCTGTGGATTTCACGGCGCAGCGCCGCCAAGGCGGTCGACCCCGGCATGTGGGACAACCTGGTGGCTGGCGGCATGCCGCACGGCAGTGATCCGCTTGCCACGCTGGTGCGCGAGTGCGACGAGGAGTCAGGCATTGCGCCCGTGCTGGCGCAACGCGCCGAGGCGCATGGCGTGATCGAAGTGCTGCGTGAAATCCCCGAGGGCGTGCAGTGGGAGGCCGTGTACGTGTACGACCTGTTGCTGCCGCCGGATTTCGTGCCGCATAACCGCGACGGGGAGGTGGCCGAGCACCGCCGTATCGAGCCGGAGGCATTGCTTGCTATCATGGCGGATGGCGCCATGACGGTCGACGCGACCCTGGTGACGCTGGATGCGCTCAATCGCCGCGGCTGGAGCGCCCCCGGCATCCCCCGCCCTTGATCGGCGCGCACTAGACAAAACCACACACGATGAGCAATACCGGATTCATTCTCACCATTTCCTGCCCGGATCAGCCTGGCATCGTCCATGCCGTCTCGGGCCTGCTGTTCCAGCACGGCTGCAATATCGTCGACTCCGACCAGTACGGCGATGAGTTCACCGGCCGCTTCTTCATGCGTGTGCATTTCACGCCGGCCGCCGGCGGCCCGGACCTGGCCACGCTGAAGACCGCGTTTGCGCCGATCGGCGATCAGTTCGCCATGCAGTGGGACTTGTTCGATGCCAGCGTCAAGCCGCGCGTGATGATCATGGTGTCGAAAATCGGCCATTGCCTGAACGATCTGCTGTTCCGCGCCAAGGCCAGCGGCCTGCCGGTGGAGATCGCCGCCATCGTGTCGAACCACCGCGATTTCTACCAGCTTGCCGCGTCGTACGATATCCCGTTTTTCCACCTGCCGATGATGAACGCCTCGGCTGAGCAGAAGGCCGCGCAAGAGAACAAGGTGTTCGAGATCGTGCGCGAGCAGAACATCGACCTGGTGGTGCTGGCGCGCTACATGCAGGTGCTGTCCGACGACCTGTGCCGCAAGCTGGCCGGCCGCGCCATCAATATCCATCACTCGTTCCTGCCCAGCTTCAAGGGCGCCAAGCCTTACTATCAGGCGCACGACCGCGGCGTGAAGCTGATCGGCGCGACCGCCCACTACGTGACCGCGGCGCTGGACGAAGGCCCGATCATCGAGCAGGAAATCGAGCGCGTGGACCACAGCATGGATCCCGAGCAGCTCACCGCGGTGGGGCGTGACGTGGAGTGCGTGGCGCTGGCGCGTGCCGTCAAATGGCATGCCGAGCACCGCATCCTGCTCAACGGCCACAAGACCGTCGTCTTCAAGTAAGACCTCCGGCAAGTCCCTAAGCGAGTCCTTAGGCAAGCCACTCAGCAAGCCCTTCGCCAGGTGCCCGGCGGCAGTCGCGCCGGCACCGCCTCGCCCGCAGGGGCGCCTGCGCCGTGGCTGGCCGCTCTCAGGCCTGCGCGACCACACAGCGCACTCCGCTTTCTTCCAGCATGCTCTCGAATGGCGGCTTCAACGGCTCATCGGTGAACAGCCGGTCGATCTCCGAGACGTGCGCCAGTTCCACCATGGCCTGCCGGTTGAACTTGCTGGCGTCCGCCGCCAGCCAGACTTCGCGCGAATGCTCGATGATGGTCCGCGCTACCTTCACTTCGCGAAAATCGTAATCGCGCAGCGTGCCGTCGGCCTCGATGCCCGAGATGCCGATCAGGCCGATATCCACCTTGAACTGGCTGATGAACTCCACCGTGGCCTCGCCCACGATGCCGCGGTCGCGCGAGCGCAGCACGCCGCCGGCGACGATCACTTCGCAATCGGGGTTGTCGGCCAGGATGCTCGCCACGTTCAGGTTGTTGGTGATCACGCGCAGGCCGCGGTGATGCATGAGCTCGCGCGCGATTTCCTCGACCGTGGTGCCGATATTCAGGATCAGCGAGCAACCCTCGGGCACGGCGCTGGCCACTGCGCGCGCAATGCGGGCCTTGCCCTCGGCATTGAGCCCCTGGCGCTGCCGATAGGCGATGTTCTCCACCGTGGAGCCCTCCACCCGCACACCGCCGTGAAAGCGCGCCAGCATGCCGCCTTCAGCCAGCAGGTTGACGTCCCGGCGCACGGTCTGCAGGGTCACCCCGAACTTGCGGGCAAGTTCGTCGATGGAAGCGAAGCCCTGGCTGCGAACCTCTTCCAGCAGGGCGGTCTGGCGTGGATTTAGCGTCATGCCGGCATTCTAGTTCAAACACAAACGAAAACAAATGATGCGGTGCATGATTGTTTTATTTTCGTTTTTGCTCTAAAACGAGCGGGAAGCAAGGATTTGTGCGTTTGCATCATTGCGGTATATGTGATGTATGTGGCATTCGGAATCGGAGACTCGATGCAGCTCAGATTGGAAGGCATCGCCCAGCAAGCAGGTTCGCAGGCGTATCTATATCCCATGTCGCTGACGCCCGTGCCGGGCGCGGTGACCATCCTGCTAGGAGCCACCCAGGCCGGCAAGACCTCGCTGATGCGGGTCATGGCGGGGCTGGACCGGCCCAGTGCCGGCCGCGTCGAGGTGGACGGCGTCGACGTGACCGGCATGCCGGTGCGCGAGCGCAACGTCTCGATGGTCTACCAGCAGTTCATCAACTACCCGTCGATGACCGTCTTCGACAATATTGCTTCGCCGCTCAAGCTGCGGCGTTCCAAGGATGTCGATGGACAGGTGAGGGCGCTGGCCACCCGCCTGCATATCGAGCACCTGCTCGAGCGCTTTCCCGCCGAGCTCTCCGGCGGGCAGCAGCAGCGCGTGGCGCTGGCACGCGCGCTGGCCAAGGGCGCGCCGCTGATGCTGCTCGACGAGCCCCTGGTCAACCTGGACTACAAGCTGCGCGAAGAGTTGCGCGAGGAACTCACCCAGCTTTTCGCGCATGGCAATGCCACCGTGATCTATGCCACCACGGAGCCGGCCGAAGCGCTGTTGCTGGGCGGCTATACCGCGGTGCTGGATGCCGGCGAGCTGTTGCAGTACGGGCCCACGCCAGAGGTCTTCCACTATCCCGCCTCGCTGCGCGTGGCGCGTGCTTTCAGCGATCCCCCCATGAACCTGATGGCCGGCAGCCTGCTGGCCGGCGCGGTCACGTTGCCTGGCGGCGTTGTGGTCCCCTTGCCCGGGGCCGTGGAACAAGGCGGCACGGTAACGGTCGGGGTGCGGGCCGGTGCGCTGCGCCTGGACGCCGTGCCCGGCTCGGTGCCGGTGGCGGGCCGGGTGGCGCTGGCCGAGCTGTCCGGGTCGGACACCTTCGTGCACATGGATTCCCCGGTTGGCAACCTGGTGGCGCAGTTTCCGGGAGTGGTCGACTTGGAACTGGGCGCACCGCTCACGCTGCACCTGGATCCCGCGCAGCTCTACCTGTTCGACGCAGACGGCATGCGCATTCATGCGCCAAGCCGGCCGTTGAAGGTCGCCCCCGCCACTGCCGAGCTGGGAGCCTGAGATGACACGCATCGACCTCGAGCTGTCCCATTCATACCGTCCCGATCCGCAAGCGGATGAGGACTACGCGCTGCTGCCGCTGAAGTTCACGTTCAATGACGGCGGCGCCTACGCCTTGCTCGGGCCCTCCGGCTGCGGCAAGACCACCTTGCTCAATTGCATTTCCGGCTTGCAGCGGCCATCGCATGGCACCGTTTCCTTCGATGGCCGCGACGTGACAGCAGCCACGCCGCAGGCGCGCAACATCGCCCAGGTGTTCCAGTTCCCGGTGATCTACGACACCATGACGGTGGGCGAAAACCTGGCCTTCCCGCTGCGCAACCGCGGCGTGCCCGCGGCCCAGGTGAAGGAGCGCGTGGGCCGCGTGGCCGAGATGCTGGACCTGTCCGCATCGCTGGACCGGCGCGCCAGCGGCCTGGCGGCCGACGCCAAGCAGAAGATCTCGCTCGGGCGGGGCCTGGTGCGCCAGGACGTATCGGCCATCCTGTTCGACGAGCCGCTGACCGTGATCGATCCGCACCTGAAATGGCAGTTGCGCCGCAAGCTCAAGGAGATTCACCACGAGTTCCGGCTGACGCTGATCTACGTCACGCATGACCAGACCGAGGCGCTCACCTTTGCCGACCAGGTGGTGGTGATGTCGCGCGGCAGGGCGGTGCAGGTGGGGCCGGCCGATGCGCTGTTCGAGCGCCCGGCGCATACCTTCGTTGGCAACTTCATTGGCTCGCCGGGCATGAACTTCCTGGCAGGGGCATGGCGCGATGGCGCCATCGAAATTGCCGGTCGGCGCTATATGCCAGAGTTCGCGCCGACCGTCGCCACGGCCTTGCAGGCGGCCGGCAGCTTCAAGGTCGGCGTGCGCCCCGAGTACCTGCGCCTGGCCGCGAGCACCGATCCGCAGGCCGTGCCCGCACGCGTGGAGCGCGCGCAGGACATTGGCACCTACTGGCTGGTCACCGCCACCGTGCAGGATGCCAGCGGCCACGCTGCCACCGTGCGCGGCCGGCTCGGCAATGAGGGCGCGGCGCTGCGGGCGGGCGAGACCGTGTGGCTGTCCGTGTTCAACCGTCATACCTGTTACTACGTCAACGAGGAGCTGGTGGCATGAGCACGCTGAAGCCCGTCAACCAGAAGGCCTGGCTGCTGGTCATCCCGGTGGTCCTGTGCGTGGCGTTCTCTGCCATCCTGCCGCTGATGACCATCGTCAATTACTCCGTGCAGGACATCATCTCGCCCGAGCGGCGCGTGTTCGTCGGCACCGAATGGTTCCGCACCGTGCTGCGCGACGGCGAGCTGCACGACGCGCTGCTGCGTCAGCTTGGCTTTTCGCTGGCGGTGCTGGCGGTGGAGATCCCGCTGGGCATCCTGCTGGCGCTGTCGATGCCGGCCAAGGGGGTGAAGGCGTCGGCGGTGCTGGTGGTGATCGCGCTGTCACTGCTGATTCCATGGAACGTTGTGGGCACGATCTGGCAGATCTTCGGGCGCACCGACATCGGCTTGCTGGGTGCGGGGCTTGCCGGCATGGGCTTTGCCTACAACTACACCGGCAGCGCGGTGGACGCGTGGTTCACGGTGCTGGTGATGGACGTGTGGCACTGGACGCCGCTGGTGGCGCTGCTGTGCTACGCCGGCTTGCGCGCGATTCCCGACGCGTACTACCAGGCCGCGCAGATCGACGGCGCCTCGCGCCTGGCGGTGTTCCGCTATATCCAGCTGCCCAAGCTGCGTGGCGTGCTGATGATCGCGGTGCTGCTGCGCTTCATGGACAGCTTCATGATCTACACCGAACCCTTCGTGCTGACCGGCGGCGGGCCTGGCAATGCGACCACGTTCCTGTCGCAATACCTCACGCAGAAAGCCGTGGGCCAGTTCGACCTGGGCCCGGCCGCGGCATTCTCGATCGTCTACTTCCTGATCATCCTGCTCATGTGTTTTATTCTCTACAACTGGATGCAGCGCGCGGGCACCGCCGGCAGCGAGGACATGCCCAATGCGTGAAGCCAAACGTGAAGCCAAGCAAAGCGCCACTTACTGGCGTGCAGTCTTCCTGGTGGTGTACCTGGTCTTCGCCATCCTGCCGATCTACTGGATGCTGAACATGTCGTTCAAGTCCAACGAGGAGATCGTTTCCACGCTGTCGCTGTGGCCCAACGATTTCACGCTGGAGCACTACAAGACCATCTTCACCGATCCGTCCTGGTACTCGGGCTACATCAACTCGATGATCTACGTGGCGATGAACACGGTGATCTCGATCACAGTGGCGCTGCCCGCGGCCTATGCGTTTTCGCGCTACCGGTTCATCGGCGACAAGCACGTCTTCTTCTGGCTGCTGACCAACCGCATGACGCCACCGGCGGTGTTCCTGCTGCCGTTCTTCCAGCTCTACACCACCATCGGCCTGATGGACACGCACCTGGGCGTGGCGCTGGCGCACCTGGTGTTCAACGTGCCGCTGGCGGTGTGGATCCTGGAGGGCTTCATGTCGGGCGTGCCGCGCGAGATCGACGAGACGGCCTATGTGGATGGCTATTCCTTCCCGCGCTTCTTCATCACCATCTTCCTGCCGCTGATCAAAGCCGGCGTGGGCGTGGCCGCATTCTTCTGCTTCATGTTCAGCTGGGTGGAGCTGTTGCTGGCGCGCACGCTGACCTCGGTCAACGCCAAGCCGATCGTTGCCACCATGACGCGCACGGTGTCGGCCTCCGGCATGGACTGGGGCGTGCTGGCCGCGGCCGGGGTGCTCACCATCGTGCCCGGCGGCATCGTGATCTGGTTTGTGCGGCACTACATCGCGAAAGGCTTCGCGATGGGCCGCGTGTAAGGAGAGGATGCCATGTTCAACTGGATGGTATGGACCACCCCGGTGGCCGTGTTCTTCATCAGCATCGCGGTGATGCTGGTTGGCATGACGATGTGGGAGACGCGCGCCCCTACCATGGAGCGCAAGGGCTTCCTGCCGATCGCGACCACCCGCGGCGATCGCCTGTTCATCGGCCTGATGTGCGCGGCCTGGATCAACCTCGCGTGGGTAGGCCTGGGCGAGAAGATGATGGCGTGGTTTTCGCTGGCGGAGGAGCCTTCGATCTGGATCAGCCTGGTGCTGTCCATGCTTGCGCTGGGCCTGGTGATGCGCAAGGGCTGAGCCGCATGCGGATCGCGTACCTGAGCCGACAAGAATAAAGCGACGGATTTTTCGTCAATGGGCATAGCGGCCTGCACCTTCCCCGGACCGCGACCCAGACAAAGAGCAGGGAGGGGGATTCTCGAGGAGACGTCAATGAAGGTGCACGTGAAATTGGGCATGACGGCGCTGGCCTGCGCAGCGGCGCTCGCTTGCGGCCACGCCGCTTGGGCAGGCGAGGCCGAGGCCAAGAAGTGGATCGACAGCGAGTTCCAGCCGTCGTCGCTCGCCAAGGACAAGCAGCTCGCTGAAATGAAGTGGTTCATGGACGCTGCCGCCAAGCTCAAGGCGAAAGGCGTGACGCAGATCAGCGTGGTCTCGGAGACCATCACGACCCACGAGTACGAATCCAAGACGCTGGCCAAGGCCTTCGAGGAAATCACCGGCATCCAGGTCAAGCACGACATCATCCAGGAAGGCGATGTGGTGGAGAAGCTGCAGACCTCGATGCAGTCCGGCAAGTCGATCTATGACGGCTGGATTTCCGACTCCGACCTGATCGGCACGCACTATCGCTACGGCGCCATCCTGCCGCTGACCGACTACATGGCCGGCGCCGGCAAGGAGTGGACCAATCCCGGGCTGGACGTGAAGGATTTCATCGGTACCAAGTTCACGACCGCGCCGGATGGCAAGCTCTACCAGCTGCCCGACCAGCAGTTCGCCAACCTGTACTGGTTCCGCGCCGACTGGTTCGCGCGCAAGGACCTGCAGGACAAGTTCAAGGCCAAGTACGGCTATGACCTGGGCGTGCCCACCAACTGGTCGGCCTACGAGGACATCGCCAGCTTCTTCTCCAACGACGTCAAGGAACTCGACGGCAAGAAGGTTTACGGCCATATGGACTACGGCAAGAAGGATCCGTCGCTCGGCTGGCGCTTTACCGACGCCTGGCTCTCGATGGCCGGGTCGGCTGACAAGGGCCTGCCCAACGGCATGCCGGTGGACGAATGGGGCATCCGTGTCGGCGCTGACAAATGCACGCCGGAAGGTGCATCGGTCTCGCGCGGCGGTGCCACCAACAGCCCGGCCGCGGTCTATGCGCTCACCAAGTACATCGACTGGATGAAGAAGTACGCGCCGCCGCAAGCCATGGGCATGACCTTCTCCGAAGCCGGCCCGGTGCCGGCGCAAGGGCAGGTGGCGCAGCAGATCTTCTGGTACACGGCCTTCACCGCCGACATGACCAAGAAGGGGCTGCCGGTGGTCAATGCGGACGGCACGCCGAAATGGCGCATGGCGCCGTCGCCCTATGGCCCGTACTGGAAGCAGGGCATGCAGAACGGCTACCAGGACGTGGGCTCCTGGACCTTCTTCAAGAACACCGATCCCAACCGCCTCGCGGCGGCCTGGCTCTACGCGCAGTTCGTGACGTCCAAGACGGTATCGCTGAAGAAGTCGCTCACCGGCCTGACCTTTATCCGCGACAGCGACATCCATCACGAGTACCTCACCAAGAATGCCGCGCAGTATGGCGGCCTGATCGAGTTCTATCGCAGCCCGGCGCGGGTGGCGTGGACGCCCACCGGCACCAACGTGCCCGACTACCCCAAGCTGGCCCAGCTGTGGTGGAAGAACGTGGCGACCGCTGTGACCGGCGAGAAGACGCCGCAGGCCGCGATGGACAACCTGGCCGAGGAAATGGACCAGGTGATGGGGCGGCTGCAACGCGCCGGCATGACGAACTGCGCGCCCAAGCTCAACGCCAAGAGCGATCCCGCCAAGTGGCTGTCCGACGACCACGCGCCCTGGAAGAAGCTGGCCAACGAGAAGCCGAAGGGCGAGACCATCGCCTATGACAAGTTGTTGCAGGCATGGAAGGAAGGGAAGGTGCGGTAAGCGCCATCCCCGATGGCGTAGCGGACGGTGGCCTTGTGCCACCGTTTTTTCTTCCGGAGTTTGTGATGCGTTATCGACAAAAGCGATCTCCTGAAAAACCCCTTGACTATCTATCTACCAGTAGATAATATTCAGCACATGGAAGCCGCTGCTCCGCCCCAGCAAGAAAAGCTGCAGCAGGAAAGAGGATCCAGCGCATCACCCGGGGAATTCCCGTTTTTTTTGGCCAGCTCATCTATCTACTAGTAGATAACAGGCGAAGGAAGCGAAGGGTTCCAAAGCGTACCGATTCGATTCCGCCCAAGCGCGGGTCCTCAAATGCAAATGGAGAACATCATGACCTCGAACCTCTTCGCCAAGACCCTGATCACCGCCGCCGCCCTTGCTGCTGCTTTCGTTGCCGGCACTGCCCAGGCTTCAGGCCCGAAGGACAGCACGTTCTCGGGTGACAAGTACGGCTACGTGTTCCGCACCACCACGCCCGACGCCTTCACCGACGGCGCGCGCAGCGGCAAGTTCGACCCGTTCACCGAAGGCGCACGCGTTGGCAAGGCTGACCCGTACACGGACGGTGCCCGCATCGTGGCCGGCCTGGATCGCACCGGCGTCTCGGCTTCGCCGTCGCGGGCCGTTGACCAGTTCACCGACGGCGCGCGTGCCGGCAAGTTCGACCCGTACACCGATGGCGCACGTATCGTCGCCGGCCTGGATCGTAGTGGCGTGTCGGCCAGCCCGGCTCGCAGCGTGGACGCCTATACCGACGGTGCCCGTACCGGCAAGTTCGATGTGTTCACGGAAGGCGCCAACGCTTGAGCTACGCGCGACGCCTGAGCACGCTGTGAATCCATCGGTCATCCAATGAATGCGGTGATACATGCAAAGAGCCGGTAACACCGGCTCTTTGCCATTGCCGGCGCCTCGAGGGTCCGCCGAAAGGTGGATGCATGCCATGACGACTCCGTCCGTACGCGATCAACTGCTGGAGCACACCCTGGTGCTGGTGCGGCAGCGGGGGTTCAATGGATTCAGTTACCGGGACCTTGCCGAGCGGGTAGGGGTCAAGACCTCCAGCATCCATTACCACTTCCCCTCCAAAGAGGATCTGGTGCAGGCGGCGGTAACGGAGTACAGCGCCCGCAATTCGCAGCGCGTGCGCGACATCGACACCAGCCTGCCGGTGGACGAGCAGGCTCGCGCTTACCTCGCACCCTGGCTGGCTACCGCGGGTGGCGACGCCATCTGCCTGGTGGGCATGCTGTCCACGGATGCCGTGTTCCTGCCGGAAGCGGTGCATCGCATCCTCAAGGATTTCTACCGCCTGCACGAGACCTGGCTCACGCGCCTGCTGGAAACCGCGCAGGCCGTGCAGCACAAGGCTTTGCCGATCCCGCCGCAGGCGCTGGCGCAAGCCGTGTTCGGCGCGCTGCAAAGCGGACTGGTGGTTGCGCGGCTGTTCGGCGCGCCACAGCGTATCGAGGCGGCGGCAGACCTGTTGACAGCATCGGTATCCGCCTAGGCGGCCCCGGGGCGTGTCACGGGCCAGGGGCCCCGAGCGCTCCGCGTGCGGCAAGCCGCCGGCGCCGGTTGAGCCAGAGCGGCACCGCGCCAACCGCGATGCCGCCCAGGGCCACCAAACGCGTGGCCAGGTCGAAGCTGGGGATGCTGTACAGCCCGATGAACCACAGGAACGCCGCGCTGCAAGCGGGCCAAAGCACTAGCAGCAACAGCCTGGCGGGTGCGCGGGCGGCACCGCGCCGGCAGTGCCAGGCACAGGCGAAGCCGGCTAGCCCGTAATAGAACGCCACCTGGAAGCCGATGGCATTGACCGAGTCCTGGATGATCTGGCCCACGCTGTTGAAGCAGGCGGACAGCGCCAGCAGCAGCAAGCCGAACGAGGCAATCACCGCGGTGGCCACCCACGGCGTGCGCCAGGTGCGGTGCAGCTCGGCATAGCGCGGGTGCAGCAGGCCATCGCGGCCTTTGGCGTAGAGCGTGCGGGTGAACTGCAGGATCGAGGTCTCCAGCGTGCCCACGGTGCTGAGCATGACGGCCAGCACGGCCAGGTAGTCCCACGGGCGCGGGAGCAGCCGCGCGGCGAGCGCAAACACCACGTTGGTGCCGGCTCGGCGGATCTCCTGGTCGCTCAGCACGGCCTGGCTGGCGATGACGAAGGCCATGAACAGTGCCAGCACGATGACCATCGCCATCAATGCGCCGCGCCCGGGCGCATGCGCCGGATCGCGCGTTTCCTCGGTCAGGTTCGCCGTCACGTCCCAGCCCCAGAAAAAGAACAACGCCACCAGCGCCCCATTGGCAAACAGCTGCGGGTTAAAGCCAAATGGTGACAGCATGGCCAGCGAGGGCGGGTGGGCAAGCGGCAGCGGCGCACGCAGCAGGGCGGCGAGCACGATCGCGGCCAGCACCCCGACCTCGACCAGCGTCATTGCCACCTGGGTGTAGCTGGTCAGCTTGACTCCCTTGACTACGACCACGCTTACCGCCAGCAGCCAGCCTGCGGCGACCAGGGTCACCACGGGCGGGCGCTCCGCCAGCGCCGGATCGAACAGGAGCAGGGTGGCGGTGGCAGCCGGAATGGTGCCGGATACCATGAATACCGCCGACGCCACCAACAGCGTCCAGCCCGCGAAAAAACCGAGCACCGGATGGAAGATCTCGCAGACCCAGGTGTAGCAGGCGCCCGCGCTGGGCTGCAGCCGGTTCAGTTGCTGGTAAGACAGCGTCACGCCGAACATGATCAGGCCGCAATACAGCAGGCTGGCCGGCGCCAGGCTCCCCACCGTCGCGACCAGGGTGGCGGTGGTGGCCGCCAGGCTGAAGGCGGGCGCCGTGCCCGCCACGCCCATGACGACGGATTCGCCCAGCCCGAGTGCGCCTGCGTCCAGCGTTGCCGGTGAATTCCGATCCATGGCGAAGCTCCCCGTGCCATCGGTGGCCGGTGGTGGCCTGCCGACAGCACCGTGCGCGAGCCCGTGGGGGCGGGCATGCTTCAGGCAACTATACTGCCTGCCTCCGCCTTTTCAACCGCTTCCGAGGCTCACGGGCATTGCCGCAGTTCCCCGGCCAGCCAGTCGATCACGGGCCGGAACCGGGAAGCGCCGCGAAACTCCTGCGGATATGCCAGCCAGATTTCCCGTACGACCTCCGGCACCTCGCGCACCAGCGCGAGCCGGGCATCGTCCCGCGCCAGATAGTGCGGCAGCAGGCCGATGCCCAAGCCGTTGCGAATGGCCTCGCGCACTGCCAGCAGGTTGTTCGACTGGAACCCCGTGCGTGCCGCCAGCGTGCGCGTCCATTCGGATTCCGGCAACGCCAGGCCTTCGTCCAGCAAGCCGCACAATGGCGCGCCGTCGAGATCCTGCTCGCGCCACGGGCCGGCGTTGGCGGGCCGTAGCGGCGCATACAGGCCAAAGCCCATGCTGCCTGCGCGCTGCGCGATGGCATCGCTTTGCTGCGGCCGCGCCAGCCTTACCGCGATGTGGGCGCGGCGCCGTGCCAGGCTGGCGATGCGATTGTCCGTTTCCAGCCTGACCTCGAGTTGCGGGTGCGCGCGATAGAGCCCGAACATGCGTGGTGTCAGGAAGTGGCTGCCGAGCGCGGCGGTGCAGGCGATGCTGACCACGCCGGAGACGCCGCTGCCGGCGTCCTCCACTTGGCGCAGCAAGCGCTGCGCCGAACTCTCCATCTGCTGCGCCGCGGCCAGCGCCGAGCGGCCGGCCGCAGAGAGCGCGAACGCGCCATCGGTGCGTGTTGCCACGGGCTTGCCGAGCGCCGTCTCCAGCCGCCGGATGCGGCGGATCGTTGTCGCGTGCGTGACTTCAAGCTCGCGGGCGCAGGCCGAGTAGTTGCCGGTGCGGATCAGCGTGGACAGGGTGAGCAGGTCATCCCAGTGGAGTGAACGTTTTTGCACAATGGATGTGAGCCAGTTGAGAATTGGCGAACAGCATAGCGCGGCTTATCATCGCTTGCATGGTAGTCACCCTGGTGGCGCCTGCCCGTGTATTTCCACGCCGTTTCCAACACCTGACGCACAAGCACTAGGAGCCATGATGACCACACCCTTTACCCTGCTCGACCTCGCCGGCGCCAGCCGCCTTCCTTCGGCGTGGGAAGCTGCCACGCTGGTGCTGATCGACCACCAGCGCGAGTATGTCGACGGCAAGCTCCCGCTGGTGGGCATGCCCGCTGCCATCGCGGCCTGCGGCGAGCTCCTGGCGCTGGCGCGCCAGCATGGCAGCCCGGTGGTGCACGTGGTGCATCACGGGCGGGCCGGCAGCGGCGGCGCCTTCGATCCCGAGGGCCCGTATGCGGCCATTATCCAAGGGCTGGAGCCGCTTGGCGGCGAGCACACCGTGGTCAAGGGCCTGCCCAACAGCTTTGCCGGCACCACGCTGGCCGCCATGCTGGACAAGCTAGGGCGCAAGGAGCTGATCGTGGCGGGCTTCCAGACGCATATGTGCATCAGCGCCACGGTGCGCTCAGCGCTCGATCATGGCTATCGCAGCACCGTGGTGGCATCGGCCTGCGCCACGCGCGACCTGCCTGACCCGCTGGGCGGGGCGCCGCTCTCGGCAGCGGAAATCCACCGTCACTCGCTGGCGGCGCTGCATGACCGCTTTGCCACCGTGGTGGCTGGCCCCGGCGCCTGGGCCTGAGTTGGCGGGAACGGGGCGCAGAGGGCCACCTGATGCGTGGTGGATCCTCTGCCGACCGTATGTCCCACGCTGGTACCCATGTTAAGGAAAGTCAAAGGAAAATGCGGTGTACCGCTGGCTGGCGCCGGGTGCCGCGCGAATCCCATGCGGGGCCGTCGCAGGGCTTGCAAATTGGTGCGCCGCCCATGGGGCTGGTGCATACTACGGCCTCGCTGCCAGCCAGCGAGATCCGTCCGCAACCCGATTCTCCATTTCCATGAAACGCATTCTCCTCATCAAGATCACCTCTCTGGGCGATATGGTGCACACGCTGCCGTTGGTGTCCGACCTGCGGCGCGCCTATCCCGAGGCCAAGATCGACTGGGTGGCCGATGCGTCGTGCGCCGATATTCCGCGCTGGGCCGTGGGCGTGGATCGCGTGATCGCGCCGCCGCTGCGCGGCTTCAAGAAATCCCGCAGCTGGGCCGACCTGCGTGCCATCATCGGCGCGCTGTGGGCCCTGCGCCGCGAGAAGTACGATGTGGTGGTGGATGTGCACGGCGTGTACAAGAGCGCCATCGTGGCCTGGCTGGCGCGCTCCAGCCGGCGCCTGGGCTACGCCGCCGAGTACCTTGGCGAGGCGCGCGCCGTGTTTGCCTACACGCAGATCTTCGGGCCGCATGGCGACGCTACCGCGCGCCACAAGATGCGCATGGTGGTGGCCAACGCGCTTGGCTATCCACTGGATCCCGTTGAGCATTACGCGCTGCGCGTGCCCGCGCCCGCGGCGCCGCTCAATGCCGATGGCGTGCCGCGCGCGATGCTGTTCCACGCGACTTCCGTCGAGGCCAAGAAATGGCCTGCGCAGCGCTGGATCTCGGTCGGCAGGACGCTCACCGAGCGCGGCTACAGGATCCAGCTGCCCTGGGGCTCGCCCGCGGAGCGCGAGCAATCCGAAGCCCTGGCAGCGGAGATCCCCGGTGCCGAGGTCCTGCCGCGCATGACCATTACCGAATGCGCGCAACGGGTGGATGCCGCCGCGCTCGTGGTTGGCACCGATACCGGTTTCGTGCATCTGGCGGATGCGCTGGGCAAGCCGTCGGTGATGCTGTTCACGGTAACCGACAGCCAGCACTTCGGCATTAACACGCCCGGGCAGTCCGTCTCCGTTGGCGCGCGTGGCGTGGTGCCGGAGATTGCGGACGTGCTCGCCGCGATCGGCCAGGTCACGGCCGGCCAGTCCAGGCCGCAACTGGTGGCCGCCAGCCAGGGCTGATCGCCGCCCGCCCCGCCGCAACGGCGGGGCGTCCTGTCCACTTGCGCGGTACCGGCAGTGCCCGGCGCCCGCGCCGCTTCCCTTGTTCATCACGGAATGCAGGCCGTCCATCCGGGCGGCCGTCTGCGTTGCCCACGCTTGCCCGCATTTTTGCCTTGTGTTCTATATCGACCGATATATAATGCGTTCTATATCGTGTGATACAGAAACTATCCACCCCGACCGACCCAAGTCAGGCAAGCCGGAGCCACCATGGCGCGACCACGCGAATTCGATGAGCAGCAGGTGCTGGAGGCAGCGGGAGACGCATTCTGGGCGAATGGCTTCGAGGCCACCTCCACACGCGATCTCGTGAAGTGCACGGGCTTGACGCAGCCCAGCCTGTACAACGCCTTCGGCGACAAGCGCGGGTTGTTCCTGCGGGCGCTGGAGCACTACCTAGACCGTACCCTGCGCGAGCGCATCGGCCGGCTGGAATCTTCGCAATCGCCAGCGCATGCCATTGCGGCGTTCTTTGGCGAGATCGTCGAGCGCTCGGTCGCGGACGTGCAGCACCGCGGCTGCATGCTGGTCAATGCCGCGGTGGAGTCCACGCCCGGCGACGAAGCCTGCCGGAAAGGCATCGCCGACGAACTCGCCCAGATCCAGGATTTTTTTCAGCGCTGCATGGTAGCGGGGCAGGCGAGCGGCGAGATTCCCGCGGCCATGCCGGCGGCGGATGCGGCTGCGCATCTGCTGGCGGTGCTGCTCGGCGTGCGCGTGCTGGCCCGGGTCAGGCCCGAACGGGCATTGCTGACGGGGGCTGTTGCCCCAGCGCTTAGCCTGCTGGGCCTGCCGCCGCTGCCCGCCGGACCGCGCACGGCATGAGCTCGCATGAGCGCAACAAACGCACACACCGTATCCGTAGGAATGCATCATGTCCGAGCACACAGCCACCATCCCCGGTCCCATGGCATCGACACTCGATGCCCGCGCGTTGTTCGCCACACTGGCCGGGTTGTGCGCCAGCCTGGTGGCCATCGGCCTGGCGCGCTTCGCCTACACGCCGCTGATTCCGCCGCTGATCCAGGCGCAGTGGTTCACGTCGTCGCAGGCGGTGACGCTGGGCGCGGCGAACTTCGCGGGCTACCTGGCCGGCGCGCTGCTGGGCCGTCCGCTTGCCACGGCGCTGTCGAACCGTAATGCGCTGCGTCTGCTGATGGTGATTGCCACCGCCGCGTTCTTTGCCTGCGCGTATCCGTTGTCGGTGAGCTGGTTCTTTGTCTGGCGCTTTGCTTCCGGCGTGTCCGGCGGCGCCATCATGGTGCTGGTCGCCACCACGATCCTGCCGCATATCCCGGCCGCGCGGCGCGGCTTTGCCAGCGGCATGATCTTCCTGGGGCTCGGGCTGGGCATCGCCGCCTCGGGCACCATCATTCCGGAGTTGCTGCGCCTGGGTTTGAAGGACACGTGGATCGGCCTGGGCGTGTTCGCGGCTATCCTCACCGCCGTGAGCTGGTTCGGTTGGCCGGGCGCCACACCGGCGGCACCGGTGGTAGCGGCGTCCAGCGTGAACGCAAGGCCGGCTCGGCGTGCGAGCACCGCCATGCGCGTGCTGTACGGCCAGTACGCCGCGAACGCGCTGGGCCTTGTGCCGGCCATGGTGCTGCTGGTCGACTACGTGGCGCGCGGGCTCGGCCGAGGCGCGGAGATTGGCGCAGGCTACTGGGTCTTGTATGGTGTTGCTGCCATCGCCGGCCCCCTGGTGTGCGGCAACGTGGCCGACCGCATCGGCTTTGGCCCTGCCTATCGGCTCGCGTTGCTGTTGCAGGCGATCGCCGTGGGTACGCTCGCGTTGTCGGGTAGCCCGGTGCTGGTCGGCGTCGCCACCGTGGTCCTGGGCCTGTTCACGCCCGGCATCGTGCCGCTCGTGCTTGGACGCATCCACGAGATGGTGCCGCATGGCCACGCCGAGCAGCGCGCCGCGTGGAGCCGTGCCACCACCGCTTTCGCGCTGTTCCAGGCGCTTGGCGGCTACGGCTACTCGTACCTGTTCACGCTGTCCCACAACAATTACGCGCTGATCTTCCTGTGCGGCACCGCGGCATTGGGCCTGGCGCTGGTCGCCGATCTCGTCACGCGGCGCGCGCCGCTTGCGGTGGCTGCGCACTGAAATGGCGCGACGACGCAAAAAAACCAGGCGTTCTAGAATGAGATGCCATGCCTGCCGCAAGCCGGCGCTACAGACAGCAAGGAGTCTCTCCCATGAGTGAAAGTCAGTTGTTCCAACCCTTTTCGATTGGCAATCTACGGCTGGAAAACCGCATCGTGATCGCGCCCATGTGCCAGTACTCGGCCGAGGAAGGCTCGGCCGCCGACTGGCACATGATCCACCTTGGCCAGCTCGCGCTGTCGGGCGCCGCGATGCTGATCATCGAGGCCTCGGCCGTGTCGCCGGAGGGGCGCATTACGCCGGGGGATCTCGGCCTGTACTCGGATGCAAACGAGGCGGCGCTCGGCAAGGTGATCAAGGCCGTCAGGGCGCATTCGCCGATCGCGCTGGCGATACAGCTGGCGCATGCCGGGCGCAAGGCATCGAGCCACGCACCCTGGGAAGGCGGTAGCCAGATCCGGCCGGACCAGCCGTCAGGCTGGAAGACACTGGCGCCATCCGCCGTGCCGCACGCCGAGGGCGAGGATGCGCCGTTGGCGCTCGACCGCGCGGGCATGGACAAGGTGCGGGACGATTTCGTTGCCGCGGCCAGGCGCGCGGCCCGCCTTGGGCTCGATGGCATCGAGCTCCACATGGCGCATGGCTACCTGCTGCATCAGTTCCTGTCGCCGCTGGCGAACAAGCGTGATGACGAATACGGCGGCAGCCTGGAGAACCGCATGCGGTTCCCGATCGAGGTGTTCGACGCCGTGCGCGCGGCTTTTCCCGCGGACAAGCCAGTCTGGGCTCGCATCTCGGCCACCGACTGGGTGCCGGGCGGGTGGGATATCGAAGGCACGATCGCGCTGTCGAACGCGCTCAAGGCACGTGGCTGCGCGGCCATCCATGTGACTACCGGCGGCGTTTCGCCGGCGCAGGCGATCAAGCTGGGGCCGGGCTACCAGGTGCCTTACGCGCAGCGGGTCAAGGCGGAGGTGGGCTTGCCGACCATCGCGGTGGGGCTCATCACCGAGCCCGAGCAAGCGGAAGCCATCATTGCCAATGGCGAAGCCGATGCGGTGTCGCTGGCGCGCGCCATGCTCTACGATCCGCGCTGGGCGTGGCATGCGGCGGCCAAGCTTGGCGCGCAGGTGCATGCGCCAAAGCAATACTGGCGCTCGCAGCCGCGCGAGTACAAGGACCTGTTCATTGATGCCAGTTTCGGGCAGCGCTAGGCTGCGCCGGAAAGCAAACGGCGTCCGGATTCCGCGGGGGAAGCCGGACGCCGTCGCCTTGCACAGGCTCAGCCAGTCGATCCATCAATCGGCCTGGATGCCGAACTCCTTGACGATCTTGGCGTAGCGTGTCGAGTCCGACGCGATCAGTTTGCTTAGCGTTGCGGGCTCGCCGCCAACGGGCGTGATGGCGATGGTTGCCATGCGTGCCACCACGTCAGGCATTTTCAGGATGTCGTTGACGTGCGCATTCAGCATTTTCACCAACTCCGGCGGCAGTCCCTTGGGTGCCAGCAGCGCTTGCCACGCGCCCACCTCCACATCCTTGTAGCCCAGCTCCGCGAGCGTCGGCACATTCGGCGCGAACGGCGAGCGTTTCATGTCCGCGACGGCCAGCGGCACGATGGCGCCCGTCCCTATGTATTGCGCCACCGCGCCCAGCGTGGAGTACGTCATCGGCACTTGCCCGCCGAGCACGTCGACCACCGCCGGCGCGGTGCCGCGATACGGCACCTGTGAGATGTTCACGCCCGCGGCCTTGTTGAACAGCTCGCCAAGGATGTGCATGGGCGATCCGTTGCCAGGCGTGGCGTAGGTCTGCACCGTACCCGCCTTGGCGCGCGCGACCAGCTCGGGCAGCTTGGTGATGCCGGTGCCTTTGTTGACCACCACGAATAGCGACTGCACGCCAAGCTGGGCCACCGGCGTGAAATCGCCGCGCACGTCGTAGCTGGCGCCCGTGCCGTTCTTGAGCACCAGCGGCGCGATGGCAACGGTGTTGGGCGCGACCAGCAAGGTGTAGCCATCGGCGGCGGATTTGGCGACGTACGAACTGCCGATGGTGCCGGCCGCGCCGGTGCGGTTCTCGACCACCACCGACTGGCGCAGGCGCGCCGAGAGTTTCTCTGCGAGCAGGCGGGCCAGTACGTCGGTGTCGCCGCCGGCCGGGTAGGCAACGACCAGCGTGATGGGTTTGGTGGGGTAGGCCTGCGCTCCGGCGCCGCCTGCCATCATGGCCGTCGTGGCCGCGATGGCAGCAAACAGAATGCGAGTTGCGAGCTTCATGGGGAAACGCCTCTAGATTGACTTCGTGCTGGCATGCAGCGCGTTGCGCGCCGCATGCCAGCCAGTGCCGCGCAGCGACGCGCCGGCGCTTAGAACGTGTGCTTGATGCCGATCATCGTGCCCAGCTGGTTGCCGCCGGGCTTCGGGTTGGAACCCGTCTGGGCACCGCTGACCGACAGGGCGAGCTGGCCGCCGTTGTCGATGAAGCCAGCCGTGGCGTACACGGAGGTGCGCTTGGAGAAGGCGTAGGTACCACGCAGCGCGTACAGCATCGCCTTGTTGTCGCTGTTGTGGTACTTGAGGTAGTAGACCTGGCCGGCCAGCGTGAACGCCGGCGTGATGTCATACGCCAGGCCCGCATACCAGAGGTCGCTGCGCGGCGTGGGGCTGCCGTCATTGTCGCGGCGGATCACGCCCAGGCCCATCTTGGTCTTGGACAGCAGCACGTAGCCGTTGAGCGAGAGCCGGTCGTCCGTCAGGTTGCTCTTGGTCAGGCCGCCAAACGCGCCAGGCCCGCCACGCAGCGAGTCATAGGCCGCGGCCACGCCCCACCACTTGTTGTCGTACTGGAGCAGGGCCGACCATTCGCGGCATTGCTTGCTGTCGGCCGCATTCTCGCCCGCGCAGTTGGTGCCGGCCGGGCTCGGGCCCGCGTTCACCGTATCGCGGCCAAAGCTATAGGTGGCACCCACCGTGAAGCCGCCAAACGTGCCCTTGTAGGAAACGGCGTTATCGGCGCGCGCGTTCGGCAGATAGCTGTCGAGCGAGCCCGAGCCGTACACGTTGGGGCCGAGGATGTCCGGGTCCAGCGTGGCCCAGAACAGCATGGTGTACTGGCGGCCCAGGGCGACCTGGCCCCAGGGGCCGGAAAGTCCCACCAATGCCTGCCGGCCGAACAGGCGCGCGCCCTGGTTGGAGGTGCCGGAATCGGGGGCGAATCCGGATTCGAGCACAAACAGGCTCTTGAGCCCGCCGCCGAGATCCTCCGTGCCGCGGATGCCCCAGCGCGATGGCACCGTGCCCGTCAGCGTGTTCACGCGGGCCACGTTGTCCTTCGCCGCGCCAACATTGTTCACATACTCGATACCGGTATCGACGACGCCATACAGCGTCACCGTCGATTGGGCCGAGGCCAGCATGGGTACTGCGGCTGCAAGGGCAGCCAGTGCAATCCGTCCAAGTTTCATCGTTCGTTTCCTCTTCCTTTTCCTTTTCCGCCGTGTCGATCGGTTGGCGTTGCAGCGCTTCGTCAGGCCATCTTCGAGCTGGGTTTGTGCCTGCTGCCAGGAGCACTTTCCCATTTCTTTTGTTTTATAGGTAAAACATCGGATTACATAAGAAACAACGAGCAAAATATAGCTGGTCATTTCGGGAAACACATGGGTGGGTAATCCCTAGTGATGCGGAGAAGCGACGAGTGGCCTGCACCAGAACGGCGCTGTTGCGCACCATGCTGCGCAACAGCGAGGAGGGCGGCGCGCAGCCACCAGGCCGGGGAGCCGCACCCGTATTGGTATGCAAGGCCGTTGCGCCAGAAAGGGGATTTGCGGGCGCTCCAACGTCGGCGGAGAGCCGGGCCTGACGAAATTTTTTTGCAGGGGGTTAACCCGGATCAATTTCCAGATTCAGGCGGTCTATATTTCTTAAGTTTTATTAGAAAACTATGGTTTCATATATGGAACAAAATAATCTGGTGCAGGCACCCCAGCCGGCTGAAGCGTTGCTCCGCGCACTCGATAGCGGCTTCAGCGAGCGGCGCATAGCCGCCGGCCGCGACGGCGCGCCGCTCGCTTACCGGTGCGGCGGCAGCCACGGGCCTGTGGTGGTGCTGCTGCATGGCATCAGTTCCGGCGCGGCCTCCTGGCTGTCGTGCGCAAGCCTGCTGGCGGCGCACGCGCGCGTGATTGCGTGGGACGCGCCCGGCTATGGCAATTCGCCGGCCCTGCCCATCGCAGCGCCCAAGGCTGCCGACTACGCGCTGCGCCTGCAGGACCTGATGCGCGCCCTGGACGTACGGCCTGATGTGATCGTGGGGCACTCGCTCGGCGCGCTGATGGCGGCCGCCTATGTGGCCGAGGCTAGCCCGGCGCTGCTGCCCGCGCAGTTGCTGCTGTTGAGCCCTGCGCAGGGATACGGCGGCCCCGGCAAGGAGGACAAGGCAAGGGACGTGGCGCGCCAGCGGCTCGAAGCGCTTGCGGCCGTGGGCGTGGAAGGCCTGGCCGAGCGGGGCCCCAGCCGCCTGTTGAGCGCCGCGGCCAGCGCCGATGTGCAAGCCTGGGTGCGCTGGAATATGCGTCGGCTGGATCCGGACGGTTACCGGCAGGCGGTGGCGATGCTGTGCGGCGATGCCATTGACGACTACCTCGGGCGCCGGGGGCAGGGCGTTAAGGTGCGGGTCGGCTGCGGCGCGCTGGATGTCGTGACGCCGCCGCCCGGGTGCGCGGCGCTGGCGGAGCGCTTTGCCTTGCCATTCGAGCTGATCCCGGAGGCAGGGCATGCCTGCTACGTGGAGCAGGCCAGCCGGGTCGCGCGCTGGATTCGCCACGGGCTTGCCGCGGCTTAGCCTTCCCACTTTCTGTTCCTCGTCCTGTTTCTTCGTACCCACCCGCCTCAGGCCGCCGCGCCGATGCCGATGCCACGTTCTCGTGGCATTGGTAAATCAAAAGGGTAAACCCCAGTCAATTTTTGAAGTTTCGTTGTCTATAGTGGTGTCTGTGTTCAATATTTAAATCAGCGTTTTATAGGTGAAACAAAACGCTCGGTTAGCCGGTTGGCAATAAGGGAAAGGAGTAGCGCAATGGAAAACCTCGCATACAACCCGAATCTGGCGCCCTGGGAGCGTCCGGCTCCGAACAATGTCGCTGGCAAGGGCCACATCGAGCAGCCCGGCAAGGTGGCCAACATCGTGTGGCAGACCCGCGCCGCCATGCCCACCGCCTACGAAGACGCGCTGGGCGATGCGCTGGAGGCCGCCTTCGAAGCTGGTGCGAAAAGCCCGGAAGACATCGTGCGTTCGTTCAACCAGGCGGGATTGCTGGGCGCGGATGGCCAGGCCTGGACCGAAGCGCGTTTCCTCGCCGAAATGCACCGCCTGGGCGCCTGAGCGAGGCGCCACGCAGTTCAAGAACATCAAAGCGATTGCGTCACGAAGGGCAGTGCAATCAGGCGCCCCTCGAAAGAGCGATCCGATCCGGTACCCGCAAGAGAGCAAACAATGGAATCGAACAAGCAAGCGCGTGCTGAGGCGCGCCTGAACACCGGCCTGCACAACTATTGGTATCCGGTATCGGCCGCATGGGCGGTCACGCATGCACCGATCGGCATTACGCGCCTGGGCCAGAACATCGTGCTGTGGCGCGATGGCGATGGCCAGGTGCACGCGCTGGAAGATCGCTGCCCGCACCGCGGCGCGCGCCTGTCGATGGGCTGGAACCTTGGTGACCGCGTGGCCTGCTGGTACCACGGCGTGGAAGTGGGTGGCGATGGCCAGGTCAAGAGCGTGCCGGCCGTGGACAGCTGCCCGCTCGAAGGCAAGACCTGCGTGCGCAGCTACCCCGTGCAGGAAAAAGCCGGTGCCATCTTCCTGTGGTTCGGTGAACGTGCTCCCGGGCAAGCCGATGCGCTGCGCCTGCCGGAAGAACTGGAAAGCGACGAGCACACCAATTTCCTGTGCGTGGCGCACTGGGACTGCAACTACCGCTACGCCATCGACAACGTCATGGACCCGATGCATGGCGCTTACCTGCACGCTGTGTCGCACTCGATGGCCAGCGGCGAAAAGCAGGCTGTGATGGCCGTGCGCGAGACCGACACCGGCCTGGTGTTCGAGAAGACCGGCCAGCGCGGCGTGAACTTCGACTGGGTGGAGTTCGGCGAAACCGGCACGATGTGGTTGCGCCTGGCCATCCCGTATCGCGCCAAGGTGGGCCCTGGCGGTCCCTTCGGCATCGTTGGCATCGCTACGCCGGTGGATGAGGAGCACTGCATGGTGTTCTTCTGGCGCACCCGTCACGTGCAGGGTTGGGAGCGCGATGTCTGGCGCTTCCTGTACCGCAACCGCCTGGAGGGCCTGCACTGGGACGTGCTGGAGCAAGACCGCGTGGTGCTGGAAATGATGGCGCCGAACGCGCGCGAGCATGAAACGCTGTACCAGCACGATGTCGGCATCACCCGCGTGCGCCGCCTGCTGCGCCGCCGTGCCGACCAGGAAGTCGCCGACGAGCCCGTTGCCATGTTGAAGCCGGTTGGCGGGGTGGCAAGCCATGCCTGAGATCGATCGCCACAACCTGCTGGCTGGCCGGCGCGTGCTGGTGACCGGCGCCGCGCGCGGGCTTGGCCTGGCGTTTGCCACCGCGATTGCCGAAGCTGGCGGCGCAGTCGCCATGGCGGACATCCTCGCGGACCGCCTGCACGAGGAAGCGGCTGCGCTGCAGGCCCGCGGGCTGAAGGCGCTGCCGTTTGTGCTCGACCTGGGCAACCCCGAATCGGTGACGGCCTGCGCCAGCGCGGCGGCGGCCGGGCTGGGCGGCCTGGACGGCCTCGTCAACAACGCCGCGGTGACCGATTCCGGTGGCCGCGACGCCAGCGCCATCGACATCGCCACCTGGGACCGCGTGATGAATATCAACGTGCGCGGCACCTGGCTGATGACCACCGCCTGCCTGCCGGCGCTGCGCGCCTCGGGCCGCGGCGCCATCATCAACCTGGCGTCCGACACGCCGTTGTGGGGCGCGCCCAACCTGCTGGCCTACGTGGCCAGCAAGAGCGCCATCATCGGCATGACCCGCTCGCTGGCGCGCGAGCTGGGCGACGACCAGATCACCGTCAATGCCATCGCACCGGGGCTGACCCTGGTGGAGGCAACCGAATACGTGCCCCAGAAGCGGCGCGACCTCTATCGCGAGCAACGCGCGATTTCCCGCGAGCAGCTACCCGAGGATGTCTCCGGGGCCGTGCTGTTCGCCCTGTCCGACCTGTCCCGCTTCGTGACGGGCCAGACGCTGGCCGTCAACGGCGGCTTCGTCATGCACTGAGCTAGAAGGAATCCAAATGAGCGATCTTTCCCAACAAGACAACATCAAGCGTTCCTGGGAGCAGCCGTCCGGCGCTTCCTTCGACCAGTGGATGGAGAGCCGCGTCGCGCGCTTCTCCACCCGCCGCTACGACTGGGACGCGCTGAAGTTCCAGGCTGACTACGATCCCAAGTACCGCCGTGCGCAGATGCGTTATCTCGGCACCGGCGGCACCGGCGTGGCTACCGATACCAATACCGTGCCGTCCGAGAATTTCACCTTCTCGACCATGATCATCCCGGCCGGCCACGAAGGCCCGTCGCACCTGCACACGGACGTGGAAGAAGTGTTCTTCGTCATGCGCGGCAAGATCAAGCTGATCCTGGAGAAGGACGGCGAGCGTTTCGAAACCATCCTGACCGACCGCGACCTGGTCTCGGTGCCCCCCGGTGTGTACCGCGAGGAAATCAACATCGGCGAGGAAGACGCGCTGATGTGCGTGATGCTCGGCGCCAAGAAGCCGATCACGCCGACGTACCCGCCCGAGCATCCGCTCACCAAGGTCAAGCGCTGAAAAGCGATAAGCCGGCGCGCCAAAGCAACCGCGGCCGTGCGCCGGACCCAGTGAAACACGAACCTCTCATGACTCAAGAACGCCTGTCGGAAGACACCCAGGACAAGTACATCGTGCCCGGACTGGAACGCGGCCTGCGCCTGCTGGCCGAGTTCAGCCGCCGCGACCGCACCTTGTCGGCGGCCGACCTGGCGCGCCGGCTCAAGGTGCCCCGCTCCACGGTGTTCCGGCTGCTGGCCACGCTCGAGATGATGGGCTTTGTCGAACGCACCGACGGCGGCCGCGACTACCGCCTCGGCATGGCGGTGCTGCGCCTGGGTTTCGAATACCTGGCTTCGCTGGAACTCACCGAGCTGGGGCGCCCGCTGCTGGATCGCCTGCGCGACGACATTCGTTACCCGTGCAACCTGGTAGTGCGCGACGGCCGCTCGATTGTCTATGTGGCCAAGTCCGTGGCGCCCACGCCATTCAGCAGTTCCGTCACCGTGGGGACCCGCCTGCCGGCGCACGCCACCGTGCTCGGACGCGTGCTGCTTGAAGACCTGACGCTGGCCGAGTTGCGCCAGCTCTATCCGGAGCCGCAACTGGAAGTGTTCACGCCCAGCACGCCGCGTACGGTCGAAGCACTGTTCGAGATGGTGCAGCGCGACCGCGAGCGCGGCGTGGTGCTGCAGGAAGCATTCTTTGAGGCCAGCATCTCGACCATCGCGGCACCGGTGCGGGATCGTACCTGCAAGGTGGTGGCGGCGCTGGGCGTGACCATCCCGGCCTCGCGCATCGATCCGGAGCAACTGGACATGATGGAAGAGAAAGTCAGAGACACCGCGGGCGAGCTGTCTCGCCTGCTGGACTACCGCCCGCGCGAGCACGGCAAGGTGGTCAACCTGTATCGGGAGTGAGGACGATGTCCATGATTGAACTCGACGGCAAGGTTGCCGTCGTCACGGGTGGATCCTCGGGCATCGGCCTGGCCACCGTCGAACAACTGCTGGAAGCGCGCGCCGCCGTGGCGCTGTGCGGGCGCAACGAAGCGCGGCTGCGCGAAGCGGAACGCCATCTGCGCGCACGCTTCCCCGATGCCCGCCTGTACGCGGCTGCCTGTGATGTGCTGGACCCCGCGCAGGTAGCCGCCTTTGCCGCCGCCAGCGAGACCGCGCTCGGCCCCGCCGACATGCTGGTCAATAACGCCGGGCAGGGCCGCGTCTCCACGTTCTCGAGCACCGAGGACGCGGCTTGGCTCGAAGAGTTGCAGCTCAAGTTCTTCTCGGTGATCCATGCCACGCGTGCGTTCCTTGCGCAACTGGAGCGCTCGGACAGCGGTGCCATCGTCTGCGTGAACTCCCTGCTGGCCGTGCAACCCGAGCCGCATATGGTGGCGACGTCCGCGGCGCGCGCCGGCGTGCATAACCTGGTGCGCTCGCTGGCAACCGAATTCGCCCCCAAGGGCATCCGCGTCAACGGCATCCTGCTCGGCCTGGTCGAGTCGGGCCAGTGGCGCCGGCGTTTCGAAGCGCGCCCGGATGCCGAGCGCGACCTCGACTGGGCCGCGTGGACCGCGCGCCTGGCGCAGCAAAAGCATATTCAACTTGGCCGTCTTGGCCTGCCGCAGGAAGCCGCACGCGCGATCCTGTTCCTTGCCTCGCCGTTGTCTTCGTACACCACGGGCAGCCACATCGATATTTCCGGAGGACTTTCCCGTCATGCGTAACGAACAGCAACAAGTCACGGTGGGCTACGCCATCGCCGCCTTCCTCGAACAATGCGGCGTCAAGGCAGCGTTCGGCGTGATCTCGATCCACAACATGCCCATCCTCGATGCGATGGGCGAGCGCGGCAAGATCCGCTTCGTGCCCGCGCGCGGCGAAGCCGGCGGCACCAATATGGCCGACGCCTGCGCCCGCACCACCGGTGGACTGGGCGTGTGCCTGACCAGCACCGGCACCGCTGCGGGCAACGCCGCCGGCGCCATGGTCGAAGCACTGACCGCCGGCACGCCGCTGCTGCACCTGACCGGACAGATCGAAACGCCGTACCTGGACCAGAGCCTGGCCTACATTCACGAGGCGCCGGACCAGCTGACCATGCTGAAGGCCATCTCCAAGGCCGCGTTCCGCATCCGCAGCGCCGATACCGCGCTGAGCACCATCAAGCTCGCCGTGCAAACCGCGCTGACCGCGCCGACCGGCCCCGTCAGCGTGGAAATCCCCATCGATATCCAGGCCGCGCTGATCCCGATGCCGACCGACCTGCGCCCGCTGGCGGTGCCCACCCATGTGCCGTCCGCCCACGCGCTGGACGAACTGGCCGAGCGCCTGTCCAAGGCAAAGCGCCCGCTGCTGTGGCTGGGTGGCGGCGCACGCCACGCTGGCGCGCAGGTCAAGCGCCTGATGGCGCTGGGCTTTGGCGTGGTCACCAGCACGCAAGGCCGCGGCATCGTGGCCGAGGACGATCCCCGCTCGCTGGGCGCGTTCAACCTGCACAAGCCGGTGGAGCAGTTCTATCAAACCTGCGACGCCATGCTGGTGGTGGGCTCGCGCCTGCGCGGCAATGAAACGCTGAAGTACGAACTGAAGCTGCCGCGCCCGCTGTTCCGTGTGGATGCCGATGCATCCGCCGAAGGCCGCTGCTACCAGAGCGACTACTTCGCCAGCGGCGATGCAGCGCTGGCACTCGATGGCCTGGCCGATCGCCTGGAAGGCAAGCTCAAGGTGGACCCGAACTTTGCCGCTGACCTGCGCAGCGCGCACGAGTTCGCCATGAGTGGCCTGATCGACGGCCTGGGCCCGTACTCGGCGCTGGTGGAAGCGCTGCAAGGCGCGGTGGGCCGCAATTTCAACTGGGTGCGCGACGTGACCGTCTCCAACAGCACCTGGGGCAATCGCCAGCTGCGCATTTTTGACTCCCGTGCCGGCGTGCATGCGCTGGGCGGCGGCATCGGCCAGGGCCTGGCGATGGGCATCGGCGCCGCCGTGGGCGCGGCAGTGACGGCTTCCGGCAAGAAGACATTCTGCCTGGCCGGCGACGGCGGCTTCATCCTGAACCTGGGTGAACTGGCTACCGCCGTGCAGGAGCGCGCCGACGTGGTCTTCGTGCTGATGAATGACAAGGGCTATGGCGTGATCAAGAACATCCAGGACGCGCAATACGGCGGACGGCGCCACTACGTGGACCTGCATACACCGGACTATGCGCAACTGTCGCAATCGCTGGCCCTGCGCCATCGCCGCGTCAGCAACCTGGCCGACGTGGGTGCCGCGCTGGAAGAAGCCACCATCGAATCCGGCCCGTTCCTGCTGGAAATCGACATGCTGTCCATCGGTACGTTCAAGACCGCGTTCGCAGGCCCGCCGGTCAACAAGGAAGCGGATGCCGACGCCGAGAAGACCGCACGCGCGGCCGAACGCAGCACTGTGACCGCCTGAGGGAGACGCAACATGCTGCACGTGTCGATGGTGGGATGCGGAGCGATCGGGCGCGGTGTGCTCGAGCTGCTCAAGAGCGATCCGGACGTGGTGTTCGACGTGGTGGTGGTGCCCGAGGCGCAGATGGACCAGGCCCGCCATGACGTCTCCGCGCTGGCGCCGCATGCACGGGTTGCCACCTGCCTGAGCCAGGCCGACGGACGGCCTGACCTGCTGGTGGAGTGCGCTGGCCACCATGCGCTGGAGGAGCACATCGTGCCGGCGCTGGAGCGCGGCATCGCCTGCATGGTGGTGTCGGTGGGCGCGCTCTCCGAGCCGGGCCTGGCCGAGCGGCTGGAAGCCGCGGCACGGCGCGGCGGCACGCAGGTGCAGCTACTCTCCGGCGCCATCGGTGCGATCGACGCACTGGCGGCAGCGCGCGTGGGCGGGCTGGACTCGGTGGTCTACACCGGGCGCAAGCCGCCCGGCGCGTGGAAGGACACGCCGGCCGAGGCGCTGTTCGACCTCGACGCGTTGACCGAAGCCACGGTGATCTTCGAGGGCAACGCCCGCGAAGCCGCGCGGCTCTATCCGAAGAACGCCAATGTGGCGGCTACGCTGTCGATGGCCGGCCTCGGGCTGGACCACACGCAGGTCAAGCTGCTGGCGGATCCGGGCGTGGATGAAAACGTGCACCACGTGGAAGCGCGCGGTGCCTTCGGCGGTTTCGAGCTGACCATGCGCGGCAAGCCGCTGGCGGCGAACCCCAAGACTTCGGCGCTGACAGTGTTCAGCGTGGTGCGTGCGCTGGGCAACCGTGCCCACGCCATGTCGATTTAAGCAGCGCAGCAAGGCAATCATCATGAAGCAAGACATTCTCCCCATCTGTATCGCAGGCGAGTGGCGCGTGGGCGGCGGCGAGCGCTACGCCACGCGCTACCCGGCCACCGGCGAAGTCGTCGCGGAACTGAATGCGGCAAGCCTGGACGACGTGGAAGAGGCCGTGCAGGGCGCGCATCGCGCGTTCCTCACCAGCGGCTGGGCCCAGCGCAAGCCGCACGAGCGCGCAGCCGTGCTGCATCGCGTGGCCGACCTGATCCGCGCGCGCGCCGAGCCGCTGGCTCAGCGCCAGCGCCTGGACAACGGCAAGCCCATCAGCGAGACGCGCGCGCTGGTGGCCAGCGCCGCCGGCACGTTCCAGTTCTTCGCGGCGGCCTGCGAAACCCTGGAGGAGACGCTCACGCCCGCGCGTGGTGATTTCCTCACCATGAGCGTGCATGAAGCCATGGGCGTGGTGGCCGCGATCACGCCGTGGAATTCGCCCATCGCCAGCGAGGCGCAGAAGCTGGCGCCCGCGCTGGCCGCCGGTAACGCGGTGGTGATCAAGCCCGCTGAGATCACGCCGCTGATGGCGCTGGAACTCGCCGCCATCTGCGAGGAAGCCGGCGTGCCCAAGGGCCTCATCAGCGTGCTGCCGGGCAAGGGCTCGGTGATCGGTGATGCCATTACCAAGCACCCGCTGGTGCGCCGCGTGTCCTTTACCGGTGGCACCACCACGGGACGCCATATCGCCCACATTGCCGCCGACAAGATGATGCCGGTGTCGCTGGAGCTGGGCGGCAAGTCGCCCACCATGGTGTTTGAGGACGCGGACCTGGACCACGCGGTCAACGGCGTGCTGTACGGCATCTTCAGTTCCTCGGGCGAATCGTGCATCGCGGGTTCGCGCCTGTTCGTGGCACGTTCCTTGTATGAGCCTTTCATGGACCGCCTGGCCGAGGGCGCGGCGCGCCTGCGAGTGGGCGATCCGGCCGACGAGCGCACCCAGATGGGGCCGCTGATCAGCGACCGCCATCGTGACTCGATCGAATCGTATGTGGCGCTTGGCGTATCCGAAGGCGGCCAGCTGCGTACGGGAGGCATCCGCCCCACGGTGGCGGGCTGCGAGAACGGCTACTTCTACACGCCGACCATCATCGAGGGGCTGGATAACAGCGCCCGCGTATGCCAGGAGGAAATCTTCGGGCCGGTGCTGGTGGCGATGGCCTTCGACGACGAGGACGATCTGATCGCACAAGCCAACGACAGCGTGTACGCGCTGGCGGCGGGCGTATGGACGCGCGACTACAAGCGCGCGTGGCGCTTTGCGCGTGCGGTGCAGGCCGGCAATGTGTGGATCAATACGTACAAGCAGTTCTCGATCTCGACGCCGTTCGGCGGCTGGCGCGACAGTGGGCTGGGGCGCGAGAAGGGGCGGCTGGGGATCCTGCAGTACATGGAACAAAAGAGCGTGTATTGGGGCATGCATGAACAACCGCTGCCGTGGGCTAACTAAGTGAGCGCGACGACATTGGACGCTGCAAAAGCGACACAGCAGGAGAGGGTAATGAACACGATTCTGGGCATCGACGAAATCGTCTACGGTGCCGACGACCTGGACGCCTGCCGGCGCTTCTTCGCCGACTGGGGCCTCACGCTGGTGCGCGAGGATGCGGCCGGGCTGGATTTCGAGACGCTGAACGGCTGCCGCGTGCTGGTGCGCCGCACCGACGACCCGGCACTGCCGGCGGCAATGGAAGACGGCCCGACGCTGCGCGAGGTGGTGTGGGGCGTGGACACGCAAGCCGCGCTGGACCGGATCGCGGATGCCATCCGCGCCGAGCCGGGTTTCGTCAGCACGGGCGAGCACGGCGTGCAGGGCGAGCAAGGCGAACGCGTTGGCTGCACGGATCCGAACGGCCTGGCCGTGCGCTTCCAGCTGACCCGCAAGCGCGAGGTCGAGGTGGAATGCGCCGCGATGAACACGTGGAACGACAAGCCGCGCATGAACCAGCGCAGCCCGATCTACGAACGTGCCACGCCGATCGAGGTAGGGCACGTGGTCTTCTTCGTCAAGGACGTGGCCGCCACCGAGCGTTTCTACACCGAGAGGCTGGGCTTCGTGCCGTCGGACCACTATCCGGGCCGTGGCGCCTTCCTGCGCTGCGCGCCGGACGGCGGCCACCACGACCTGTTCCTGCTGCAGCTGCCGCAGGCCAAGAGCGGGCTGAACCACGTGGCCTTCACCGTGCGCGACATCCACGAGGTGTTCGGCGGCGGCCTGCATGTGTCGCGCAGCGGCTGGGATACGCAGCTTGGCCCGGGCCGGCATCCGATTTCGTCCGCGTATTTCTGGTACTTCAAGAATCCGGCCGGCGGCCTCATCGAGTACTACGCCGATGAAGACCAGTTGGATGCCGACTGGGAGCCGCGCGATTTCGAGCCGGGTCCGACCATGTTCGCCGAATGGGCAGTGGAAGGCGGGCTGGATGGCAATACGCGCAGGCAGAAGAACGCAGGCGGCCCGCAGGGCAAGTTCCTGACGGAGAAGCGCTGAGCACGGCGTAGCAACACAGGCAACGCGGGCAACACAAGCAACGCAGGCAAGACAAGCAAGACAAGCAACACGAAGCAACCGAAGGAAGTGCCATGAGTACCAGCCAATCCCTGAGCCTGCGCGTGCAGGCCATGCGTTTCGAAGCGCGCGGCATCGTCAGCGTGGAACTGCGCGATCCGCACGGGCATGCGTTGCCCGAGTACGCGCCAGGCGCGCATATCGACCTGCATCTGGGCAATGGCCTGGTGCGCAGCTACTCGCTGTGCGGCGCGCCGGAAGTGCGCGACCGCTACGTGGTGGGCGTGCTGCTCGACCGCGGCAGCCGTGGCGGCTCACGCTATGTGCATGAGCAACTGCGGGTGGGCAGCACGCTCACCGTGGCTGCGCCGCGCAACCACTTCGCGCTGGACGAGGGGGCGGCACACACGGTGCTGGTGGCCGGCGGCATCGGCGTGACGCCGATCGTGTGCATGGCGCGTCGGCTGCATGAGCTCGGGCGTTCCTTTACGTTGCTTTACTGCGCACGCTCGCGTGCGGAAGCCGCCTTCGCGGACGAGCTGGCCGCCTACGGCGACGCGGTGCGCATGCACTTCGACGACGAGGCGGGCAGCCCGCCGGACCTGTCCACGCTGCTGGCCGGGCAAGCTGCCAGCACGCACTTCTATTGCTGCGGCCCGGGCCCGATGCTGAACGCCTTCGAAGCCGCCTGCGCCGGCCATGGCTATCCCGAAGTCCATATCGAACGCTTCGCCGCCGACCCGTCGGTGGCGGCGGTGCAGGACGGCGAGTACACCGTGGCGCTGGCAAGCACGGGCAGCGAGCTGAAAGTGCCCGCAGGCAAGTCCCTGCTGGATGCCTTGCTCGAAGCGGGCATTGCGGTAGAGCACAGCTGCAAGGAAGGTGTATGCGGCTCGTGCGAGACGCGCGTGCTCGAAGGCATTCCCGAACACCGCGACGGCGTGCTCAGCAAGAGCGAGCGCGAGTCGAACCAGACCATGATGGTTTGCGTGTCAGGCTGCAAAGGCAAGCGCCTGGTCCTGGACCTCTAAGCGCGCCACCGCGCGCCGCGTTCATCGCGGCGCCAACGGTGGTGGCCATTGCCGGGCAAGTCCGGCAATGCGCCAGCGCGGGGCGGCTGCCTGCCTCGGATACTTTAGAAGAGAAACACCGTGTTGATCCAGAGACAAGAGGCCCCGCTCGCCAACGCGAGCGCCGAGGGTGTGGCGACCCCATCCAGCACCAGCACGGCAGGCGGTGGCGCGCGCGCCATTGACGGCGCCGTGGCAACCACCCGGGGCGAGATCATCGCCCGCATCGAGCGCCTGCCCAGCAATGGCATGCATGTCAGGGCGCGGCTGCTGATCGGCCTGGCCACGTTCTTCGATGGCTTCGACGTCATCGCCATCGCCGCCACGCTGCCGCTGCTGATCTCCATGTGGTCGCTCACGCCGGGGCAGATCGGCTTCCTGATCGCGGCGCCGTCGGTCGGGCAACTGATCGGCGCGCTGCTGTTTCCCGCGCTGGCCGAGCGCTTTGGCCGCCTTAACTCGATTGGCTGGAGCGCGGGCATCATCGGGCTGATGAGCATCGCCTGCGGCTTTGCGCCCTCGTTCGAGATCTTTGCCTTGCTGCGCATCGTGCAGGGCCTGGGCCTGGGCGGTGAGCTGCCGGTGGCCGCCACTTATATCAACGAAGTGACGCGTGCCCACGGGCGCGGGCGCTTCGTACTGCTGTACGAGGTGGTGTTCCCGATCGGCCTGCTGATCTCCAATGCGGTCGGCGCGTGGCTGGTGCCGCGGTTCGGCTGGACCGTGATGTACTTCATCGGCGGCGCCCCGGTCATCCTGTTCTTCATCCTGCGTCGGGCCATTCCCGAGTCGCCGCGCTGGCTGGCGGAGAAGGGCCGCCTGGCTGAGGCCGACCGCGCGCTCGCGGCGTTCGAGTCCCGCGCCAAGGGGCCGCTGGCGCCGCTGGGCGATGTATCCGCATACGACGCGATGACCGGCAAGCACCCGCGCCGGCGTGTCCGGGATCTGCTGAGCAAGGCCTATATTGGCCGCACGCTGGCGGTGTGGATGTTGTGGGCGACCTGCGGCTTTATCCAGTACGGGCTGTCGACCTGGTTGCCGACGATCTACAAGACGGTGTATCACGCACCGCTGCAGCTGGCGCTGAACCTGGCCGCGGGCGCATCGGTGCTCGGGGTGATCGGCTCGCTGGTGTGCGCGATGATCGTCGATAAGGTGGGCCGCAAGCCGGTGATCAACGTCTCGTTCATCCTGTGCGCGATATCGCTGGCGCTGGCCGGCGTGTTCCACGCGGAGTCGGTGTACGTCGTGGCCGGGCTCTGCGCGCTCTCGCTCGGTTTCCTGGCCAGTGGCTTTATCACGGCCTACGTGTACACGCCAGAGCTGTATCCCACCAGCATCCGCGCCATGGGCTGCGGCTTTGGGGGCGCGTGGCTGAAGCTGGCGGCGATCTTCGCGCCGACGCTGGTGGCCAGCACGATCGGCTCGGGCAATCTCAGCACTGCTTTCTACGCGCTGGCGACGGTGCCGTTCGTGGCGGCGCTCACCATCCACTTTCTTGGCATCGAGACCAAGGGCAAGGTGCTCGAGCAACTCGAGGCCTGATCCGCGACGCACGACATGAAGCCCGTGGCAGCGCCAGCTGCCACGGGCTTTGTTCGTTTTCGTGCGCGCTTACTCGCCCCCGCCCCCGCCGGCGTCGCCGCGCCCGGGCGTCACGCACAGGCCGTGCAGCTTCCTCAGCGCCTGGTACATCGCGCGGCGCTCCTCCGGCTCAAGCAGCCGGATCACCTCCGCCTGGCCTTTCCTGGCCAGCGGCATCACTTGCTTATGCAGCGCCAGGCCTTCCGGCGTGATGCTGCAGATCAGCTTCTTGCGCGGGGTGTTGCCCTCGGCATCCAGCTTCACCAGCCCGCGGCCTTCGAGCAGCCGCAGCGTGCGGCTCACCAGCGCCTTGTCCGATGTGGATTGCAGCACCAATTCTGCGAAAGGCAACTGCCGTGCGTGTGCCAGCAGGGCCAGCAGGCGCCATTCGGGCACCGTGAGCGCGAACTGCTCGGCGTAGGGCAGCGTCACGGTGCGCCGCAGCGCGTTGACCAACTGGCTAAGCATCGTCGTCAGGAAGTCGTCGACATCGAGCCCGCTGCCTTGCTCGTCCAGTTGCGCCCAGGGGCAGTCGGTTTTCGGGGGCATTGCCTTGTCACCGGTGTCGGTTGTCGTTCCGGCTGCGCGCTTCATCAGATCCATGTCTTTCAGGAGATGCCGCCGGACGGCGGCTGATCAGGGGAGGGCGGAGCCGATTGTCTCATAGGGAATCGATGTGCCGCCTTCTTCTCGTCATGATTCTCTCTTTCTGAGTTTATAAAAAATAGATATGTCAATTGGGGATTAACGTAAGTTGAGTGGTCAACATTAGCATTCTAGTATGAATGACACGTTCCTCTCCTGAACTAATGTTTCGCTAATAAAACGCACATCGAATGCGTTCCCGTCCCTTAGCCGTGCCTAACCCCGCCCCCACCATGCCATTCCCCGCTGAAGTGGAGCGCCCCCACAGGAGCCGTAGATGAACCTTGCCCGCCGACACGTCCTTGCCACAGCGCTCGCCGCGATTGCCCTGGGAGGCGGCAGCGCCTTTGCACTCGGCTATCCCGCCAAACCGGTCACGATCGTGGTCGCCTATCCGCCGGGCGGCGACACGGACTCCATGGCGCGCATGTACGCGGAGAAGCTGTCGATGCGCCTCAAGCAGCCGGTGATCGTGGAGAACAAGCCGGGCGCCGGCGGCGTGGTCGGCAACGCCATGGTTGGACGCGCGCCGGCCGACGGCTACACGCTCTTGTTCACGCCCAACCCGTTCACGACGGCGCCGATGGTGCTCAAGCTCCCCGCCAGCGCCAGCTACGACGCGCTGCATGGCTTCACCCCGGTCATCCAGACCGGCACGCAGACCGTGCTGCTGGTGGCGTATCCGGGCGGTGGCATCAAGACCGTGCAGGAAATGGTGGCCGCGGCGAAGGCAGGCAAGCCGCTGACGTATGCCACCCCCGGCGCGGGTTCGCCCATGCATATCGCCGGCGAGTGGCTGAACCGCGCCGCTGGCGTGAAGATCCAGCATGTGCCGTACCGGGGCGTTGCGCCCGCCGTCAATGATGTCGTCGCGGGCCACGTCAACTTCGCCTACGTGACGCTGGGGCCGGTGGCCCAGTACATCAACACGGGCAAGCTGCTCGCGCTGGCCGTGACCGATCCGAAGCGCTCTGCGCTGCTGCCCAATGTGCCGACGCTGTCCGAGCTTGGCTACAAGGACGTCATCGTCGGCGCATGGCACGGCGTCATGGCGCCCAAGGGCACGCCGGCCGAGGTGGTGAAGCTGCTCAATGAGCAGCTCAACGAGATCGTCAAGATGCCGGACATCGCCGAGAAGATGGCCACCTTTGGCGCGGTGCCGGTGGGCGGCGCGCCCGCCGTGCTGGAAAAGATCAATGCTTCCGACTACGAGCGGCTGGGCAAGGTCATCAAGGATTTCGGCATTACCGCCGAGTGACGCGACGCCGGCGGCAACGCTCGCCGGCGTCTTCATGGTTTTCAGTGGTTTTCTGACTAGCAGGAGGTCGGCATGAGCACGTCGACAGTGGGAAGCGCCACGCCGCAAGTGACGGCGCGGGAGAAGGTGATGGGCAGGGCCGTGTATGCCGGCGACATCAAGCAGGCCGGCATGCTGCACGCCAAGGTGCTGCGCAGCCCGTATCCGCATGCCCGCATTGTTCGCATCGACACCGCGGCGGCGCGCGCGCTGCGGGGCGTCAAGCTCGTCCTGACCGGCGAGGACACGCCGTCACGGCTGTGGGGCACGCATCGCAAGGAGCAGCGCATTCTTGCCGCTGGCGTGGTCCGCCACGTGGGTGAGGAGGTCGCCGCGGTGGTCGCGGTGGATGAGGAAACCGCGCGCGATGCACTGGACCTGATCCGCGTGGAGTACGAAGAACTGCCCGCCATCTTCAGCGCCGATGCAGCGCTTGTCGATGGCGCGGCGGAGCTGCACCCGGGCACGCGCAATATCGCCCATGAGATGCATATCGAGCGTGGCGACGTCGAAGCCGGCTTCGCCCGGGCCGCGGTGGTCTACGAGGCCACGTACGACATGCACTCGCAGTATCCCGGCTACCTGGAGCCGATGGCTACCGTGGCCGCCCAGGATGGCAATGGCCGGCTCACGGTCTGGGCCTCGACGCAGTCCGTGTTCCTGGCGCGCGCGCGGCTGGCCGAAGCGCTGGACCGGCCGGTGTCCACTATCCGCGTGATCCAGGCGGTCACCGGTGGCGGCTTTGGCGCCAAGATCGTGGAGGAGAGCAACAGCCTGATCGCGGCCTTGCTGGCAACGCGGCTCGACCGCCCGGTGCGCCTCGTCAACAACCGGCTCGAGGATTTCCTCGGCGCGCGCTCCAGCGTGCCGGCGCGGGTCTGGCTGAAGATGGGCCTGGACGCGCAAGGGATGATCGTCGCCAAGGACGTCAATATCGTGGCCGAGTGCGGCGCTTATGCGGGCCTGGCTGGCGACGTGATGCACGTGAGCGCGATGCGCAGCGACAACATGCATCGCTTGGAGAACGTGCGCTCCAACGCCGTGCTCGCCTATACCAACAATCCGCCGCGCGGCGCGTTCCGCGGCTTTGGCGGCCAGCAGATGCAGTTCCCGCTGAACAGCCACCTCACCATGCTGGCCGAAATGCTCGGCATGGACCCCATCGAAATCCACAAGCGCAATGCCATCCGCTCCGGGGACACCAGCGTGCATGGCTGGAAGATCGGCAGCAGCGGCCTGGTGGAATGCCTCGAGCAAGCGCGCGAAGCGATCCAGTGGGATGCGCGCCGCGCCGATGCCTCGCGGCGAACCGGCACGCGCCGGCGCGGGCTCGGCATCGCGGCCGCCATGCACGTCAGCGGCAACCGCACGCTGGGCAACTGGGACGGCTCCACCATCGTGCTCAAGGTCAACGAGGACGGGCGCGTCATGCTGCTCACCAGCGAGTGCGACATGGGGCAGGGCGCCAACACCATGCTCAGCCAGATCTGCGCCCAGGAGCTGGGCATTGCGCTGTCGCATGTCACCGTGAGCACGCCGGATACCGATGTGGCGCCGTTCTGCCTCGGCTCGCTGGCATCGCGCGTCACGATCATTTCCGGCAACGCAGTGATGCGGGCCGCGCGCGAGGCGAAGCAGAAACTGCTGGCCGTGGCCGCTGAGAAGCTCGGCGTGCCAGAGGACGAACTGGACCTGCTCGACGGCGTGATCCGCGCCCGCAATGACGACAGCAAGCGCGCCACGCTCGCCGAGATCGCGCGCTTGCATATCTTCCGCCACGGCGGTGAAGGGCTGATGGTGCGCGCCACCTACGATGCGCCCACCGTGATGCACGACGCCAACTACTACGGCAACATCGCGCCAGCCTACTCGTTTGCGGCGCAGGCCGTCGAAGTGGAAGTGGACATGGCCACCGGGCAGGTCACGTTGATCGACAGCTTCGTGTCGGACGACTGCGGCAAGGCCATCAACCCGCTGGCCGTGCACGGCCAGACGCACGGCGCCACCGTGCAGGCGATCGGCTGGACGCTGTACGAGCATGTGCAGGTCGAGGATGGCCGCATCCTGAACGGCAACTTCGCCGACTACACGATGCCGACCGCTGACGCGGTGCCCGCGCTGCGCACGGATGTGGTCGAGTCCGTTGAGCCCAATGGGCCCTATGGCGCCAAGGGCGCCAGCGAAACCGCGATCCTGCCGGGCGCGGCGGCCATTGCCAATGCGGTCTATGACGCCATCGGCGTGCGTATCGCTTCGCTGCCCATCACGCCGGAGAAGGTGCTGGCCGCGCTGCGCAAGCGCAAGGAAACGGAGGCGCGCCATGCGTAATTTCGAATTTCTGGAGCCCGGCTCGGTGCAGGAAGCCAGCCGCATGCTGGCCGACCTGGGCGACGAGTGTCGGGTAATCGCCGGCGGCACCGCGCTGATGCTCGGCATGCGCCAGCGCATGCTCACGCCCACGCACCTGGTATCGCTCGGCCAACTCGATGCACTGCGCAAGATAGAGTTCGATCCGCGCACCGGCTTGCGCATCGGCGCGCTGGCCTTGCATGCGCAGGTGGCGCGCTCAAAGCTGGTGCAGGCGCATTACCCCATGCTGGCCAGCATGGCAGGGCGCGTGGCCAATCCGCAGGTGCGCAACCAGGGCACGATCGGCGGCAACCTTTGCTATGCCGATCCCGCCACCGATCCGCCGGGTTGCCTGATGGCGCTGGGGGCGCAGGTGGTGCTCGCAGGCAGGAGCGACGAGCGCGTGCTGGAGATGGAGGCGTTCCTGGTCGACTACTACACCACGGCGCTCGAGCCCGACGAGATCGTGACCGAGATCCGCATTCCCGCGCCGGCGCCGGATGCGCTCGGCCACTACGCGCGTTTCCTGCGCACGGCCGCCGAGCACCGGCCGCTGGCCAGCGTCGCGCTGCTGGCTCGCCGGACTGGCGCCACATGTATCGAGGCGCGCCTTGCTGTCGGCGCATCGACGCCGATTCCGGCGCGGATGCGGCATGCCGAGGCGTTCCTGGCCGGCAAGGCCGTCACGCCCGAAGTGGCCGCCGAAGCGGCGGATATCGTCGCCGCGGGCATCGACCCCGTTTCCGATATGCGCGGCAACGCGGACTATCGCCGCGAGATGGTACGGACCGTGGCGCGGCGAAGCATCGCCGCGCTATTCGGGCTGGCGGCGGACTAAGGATTCCCCATGCAAAAGATCCATATCGAACTCACTGTCAACGGCGAAGACCACAGCGTGGAAGTGCCCGCGCGGCGCCTGCTGTCGGACCTGCTGCGCGACGACCTCAACCTGACCGGCACCAAGCGCGGCTGCGAGACCGGCATCTGCGGCGCCTGCTCCGTGCTGGTGGACGGCGAAGTCATGAAGTCCTGCCTGATGCTTGCCGTGCAGGCACGCGGGCGCGACGTGACCACCGTCGAAGGCCTCGGCGCCGGCGGCGAACTGCACCCGCTGCAGCAAAGTTTCATGGAGTGCGGCGGCTTGCAGTGCGGCTACTGCACCCCTGGCTTCCTGATGACCTCCTGCGCCATGTTGGCGCATAACCCCAATCCGACAGAAGAGGAAGTCCGTGCCGGCCTGAACGGCAACCTGTGCCGCTGCACCGGTTACGTCGGCATCGTCGAATCCATTCTGTCCGCCGCGGAGAAGATGCGTGGAAATTGAAAAAAGGCTGATCGTCGGCGCAGCGCCGGCGCAAGTGTGGGCACTGCTGCTCGATCCCAATGTGATGGGCGGCTGCGTGCCGGGCATGCAGTCGATCGAGGTGGTCAGCGATGTGGAGTACATCTCGCACATCCAGGTCAAGATCGCCTTTGTCAGCGCGCGTTTCAAGATCAAGACCACCATCGTGGAGATGCGCGCGCCCAACTACCTGCGTAGCGAAGGCACAGGCGAGGACGCCTCCGTGGCCAGCTCGCTCAAGCAGTCCAGCGAGATCTTCCTGACCGGGCAGCCCGACGGCAAGACCGAACTGCGCATGAAGATCAACGTGGACGTGCTGGGCCGCCTTGGCACGTTTGGCCTGAGCGTGATGAAGACGAAGGCGGACCGGATGTGGGAGGAGTTCGGCACGAATTTGTCGGCGCGGTTGGCGGCGCCTGCCGAGGCGGCGCCGGCTGCGGCGTCCGCAGCGCCCGCAGCACCGGCTGCGGCGCAAACGGTTGCGAAGGAGCAGGCCCCTTCGCCCGCCTCGCCCGCCTCCGCCATCGAGGGGATTCCCGCTCGCCCGGCCGTCATCCCGGCTCACACCGTGCAAGCCAGCCCCAATCGCAGCACAGGCTGGTGGTCGCGCTTGTTCTCGCCCGCGCCCGCCGTGGACAGGGGCCCGCTCACGGATATCTGCATCGAAGTGCGCCAGCCCAATGCGACCATTACCGTGCGCTGGCCGGCACAGCACGCGGGCGAGTGCGGCGCCTGGCTGCGGGACTATCTGAAGTGAGCGTGCGCGGCTTCGGTGATGGAAGTGCTGGAGGATAGATGCAGGGCGTGTTATATCGGACAGTCGCGGGCGGCGCATCGGGATGCAAGGTGCGTCATCCGCACCGGCCGGGCCGCAGGGCAGGGCCGAAGCCAAAGCCGTTACCATATAGCACGCCAAAGTACTCATTCGCAGAGATATCACCATGACAGATGCCCTCGAGCCTACCGATCTCCAGGACAAGTACATCGTGCCGGGGCTGGAACGCGGCCTGCGCCTGCTGGGCGAGTTCAGCCGCAACGAGCGGACCCTGTCTGCCGCCGAGCTGGCGCGCCGGCTGCAGGTCCCGCGCTCCACGGTGTTCCGCCTGCTGACCACGCTGGAGATGATGGGCTTTGTCGAGCGCACCGATGGCGGCCGTGAATTCCGGCTCGGCATGGCGGTACTGCGTCTTGGCTTTGACTACCTCGCCTCGCTGGAGCTGACCGAACTCGGCCGGCCACTGCTGGACCGCCTGCGCGACGAGATCAACTTCCCATGCAACCTGGTGGTGCGTGACGGCCGCTCCATCGTCTACGTGGCCAAGTCCGTGGCGCCTACGCCGTTCGCCAGCTCGGTCAACGTCGGCACCCGGCTGCCGGCGCACGCCACCGTGCTTGGCCGCGTGCTGCTTGAAGACCTGACGCTGGCGGAACTGCGTGAACTCTATCCCGAGCCGCAGCTGGAAGTTTTCTCGGAGAGCACGCCCAAGACCGTCGAAGCCCTGTTCGACATGGTCCAGCGCGACCGCCAGCGCGGCTACGTGCTGCAGGAAGGCTTCTTCGAAACCAGCATCTCGACCATCGCCGCGCCGGTGCGGGACCGCAGCGGCAAGGTAGTGGCGGCGCTTGGCGCCACCATCCCGGCTTCGCGGATCGATCCGGAGCGGCTCGATGGCATGGTGGAACAGGTGAGGAGTGCGGCGGGGGAGCTATCCCGGTTGCTGGACTATCGGCCGTCGGAAGGTGGAGCCGTAGTTAATTTGTAGGGCGCCGGCCAGCCTTGTCGGCTAGTAGTGACGGGCAAGCACCGCGACTTCCCCTGGCCGCGCATATCCGGCATTGGGCCAGGCGGGGACCTGGAATGTGCACTGGAAATTCGTGTCTAACTACACGAACGCGTCAGGAATTGGCGATGGGCACATGTATCAAAATCCTCACAATCGTTGCGGCCATGACGCTGGCCGGGTGCGCGGCAGTGCCTGCATATGACGGCTATGGCTACGGCTATCCGCCCGAAGGCACTTATCCTTACGGCGCTTACTATCCCGCTTACCCCTATGGCCCCTACTATGACTACGGCTGGTGGCCCGGGTTTTATGGGGGTGGTGCCGTGTTCTTCCATGGTGGTGGCCACGGCGGTGATGGTCACCATGGTCATGGCGGCCACGGCGAGGGGCATGGGGAGGGTCATGGCGGTGGTCATGGCGGCGGTGGTCATAACGGTGGCGGCCATGGCCGGTGAGCGTTGGAGCAGGCCCGATCGGAGTCCGTCATGCCGGTTCTCCCCCTCCTTGTCGCTGCCCTGCTGATCGTCGGGGTGTACGCGTTCGCGATCCGGGCCATCTTTCATCGCGAACCCAAGGTGCGGGGAAGACCTGTCCGGCATTGCCGGCGGCACTACCGGCGCACCTGACGGCGAGCGAAACCCGCATCCGGCTTGGCTGCCTCCCGCGCACCCAAGCCCTTATTCGTTCTGATCGTTGGCGATATGCCTGCTAATCTTGCCTTGTGCAGAACCTGTGCGGAAGAATGAAGAGGAGGGCAACATGGCAGCGGTCCGCGAATCCCTGATTCACGAACTCCACCCGACGCAACTGACGGTGGGCATGATCGAAGTGCAGGACAAGAAGAAACACCTGGCCTCGCTAAAGCCTGCGGAGCAGCGCGAGTTCCTGCAGGCCCATCCGATCCCGGCGGTAAACGGGCCGGGCGGCAAGCTTTACATCACCGATCACCATCATCTCGGGCGGGCTGCCCTGGAGGCCGGCGTCACCAGTGGATTTTTCACCGTGGAAGCCGATCTGTCGGCTTGCGCGCAGGACGATTTCTGGGTGCAGATGGATAAGAGCCTATGGGTTCATCCCCTGGACGAACACGGCGTGCGGCACTGCTACGCTGCGGTTCCCCATCACCTGGAGAAACTGGTCGACGATCCATATCGGTCGCTGGCCGGGTATGTCCGGGACGCTGGTGGCTACACCAAGACGCCTACCGCCTTTGCGGAGTTCGTGTGGGCGGACTTCTTTCGCCGCGCCATCGCCGTCGAGGACCTTAGCGCCGACTTTCACGCAGCGGTCCGGCGAGGCATCACGCTGGCAAAAGGCAAGCTGGCTGTCGGCCTGCCCGGATACGCAGCGTAATCAGCACCAGGGTAAGCGGCACCAGAGTCAGCAGCAGGGGCTCGGCAAATGATTGGCCGAGCTGACTCTCCCGGCCTGGCGCGTTGGCCGATACCGGGCAACAAAAAACCCAGAGAGCTTTCGCTGTCTGGGTTTTTCGGCAACGTAGGCAGTTGCTAGCCACTAATTTGGTGGGTGGTACAGGGATTGAACCTGTGACCCCTGCCGTGTGAAGGCAGTGCTCTACCGCTGAGCTAACCACCCCTGCTGCTGCGCTGTTACTGCTGTGCTGCAGAGAAACAAGATTATGTCAGCGCCGTTGTATCTTGTAAAGCCCTTCCTGGAAATTTCTGCAAAAAATCCGTTGGCTACTTTCGGCCGGCAATCTTGCCCCGTCTATGCGGCTTCGCTCGCCGGCGGTGCTTCCTTCCATACGACTTTGCCACCGCTCGCCTTTTCCAGCTGTTTGAGCACCGCCAGGTGGGCGGTGGCTTCATCTTCGCTGGCCATCAGCACGGGCAGGTCGAGGCGGGAGAGGTCGGTGGCGGCCACTGCGTCGCTCTCGGCGCCGCCGCCGTCGAGCATGTCGATCACCAGTGAGTTCTGCCCGCGCGTCATGGCGAGGTAGACCTCGGCCAGCAGCTCGGCATCGAGCAATGCGCCGTGCAGGGTACGGTGGGCGTTGCTGACGCCCAGGCGGTCGCACAGGGCGTCCAGCGAGTTGCGCTTGCCGGGGAACATCTGGCGGGCTTCGCGCAGGGTGTCGATCACATTGCCAGCGTGCTCGCGAAACGGCGGCAGCCCGACAAGCTTGAACTCCATGTCGAGGAAGCCAAGGTCGAAGGGCGCGTTGTGGATGATCAGCTCGGCGTCCTGGACGAAGTCCCGGATCTCGTTGACCACTTCCGCGAACTTGGGCTTGTCGGCCAGGAAGTCTACGGTGATGCCGTGCACCGCGATCGCGCCTTCGTCGATATCGCGTTCCGGGTTGACGTAGAAGTGCAGATGCCTGCCCGTGAGGCGGCGGTTGAGCAGCTCCACGCAGCCGATTTCAATCAGGCGGTCGCCGGTGGCGGCGCTCAGGCCGGTGGTTTCTGTGTCGAGAACGATCTGTCGCATGGCGGGCATTCTAACCGGTGGGGCGGGGGAAGTCGGGCCGGTGTGGGGCGCTATGAGGCGGTATGGGGCCGGCTTTATCCCTTGAGCGAGTCGACGCCACGGTTGGCAAGGGCATCGGCGCGTTCGTTGCCGGGGTGGCCGTTGTGGCCGCGGACCCAGTGCCAGGTGATGTCGTGCTGCTGCGCGAGCTTGTCCATTTCCTGCCAGAGGTCGGCATTCTTTACCGGCTTCTTGTCGGCGGTCTTCCAGCCGCGGGCCTTCCAGCCCGGCAGCCATTCGCCGATGCCTTTCTGCACGTATTGGGAGTCGGTGTAGACCTTGATCCGGCAGCGGCGCTTGAGCGCGCGCAGGGCCTCGATCACGGCCGTCATTTCCATGCGGTTGTTGGTGGTGAGGGCTTCGCCGCCGAACAGCTCTTTCTCGTTGGTGCCGGACACCAGCACGGCGCCCCAGCCGCCGCGCCCGGGGTTGCCTTTGCAGGCGCCGTCCGAATAGATGATGACGTCTTCGATTTCGCTGGGTTCCATTGGGTATTGGGTATTGGCTAAGCTAAGGGTGGCACCGCGATGAGGCGGGGCCAACCGGGGTGATTGGGGGGGCGGCAGCGCTTGGATGGCGCTTAATGCTCGTCGCCGGGGGACTTGCCGTGGGTGCCCGTGGGGGTTGCCACCGGCGCGGCGACTGGCGACAGCGCAGCCTTGGGACTCTTCCAGGCGGGGCCGACCAGGCGGATATTGCGCACGCGCTTGACCGCCGAGATCATATAGACTGAACCGAAGATCGGCCACCAGCGGTCGCCGGCCTTCTCCATGAAGGCGGCGCGCTGCAGCCAGCGCTCGGTGCGGTACGGTGGGCAATAGCAGCCGAACCGGCCGCGGATAATATCGAAACCCAGGAGTTTGAGCCAGTCCTTGATGCGCACGAAGCCGATGGACTGGCTGTCGTTGGGCAGGAAGGGGTCGGCGCCGAGCCGTTTGAGGCCTTGGCGGGCGCCCCACAGGCTCATGGGGTTGAAGCAGGTCACCACCACCCGGCCTTCCGGCATCAGCACGCGGGACACCTCGCGCAGCACCTCGTGCGGGTCTTCCGAAAACTCCAGGATGTGGGGCAGGGTGATCAGATCGATACTTTGCGTCTCGAACGGCAGTTCGTCGAAGCGGCACAGCAACTGACGCGAATCGGCCTGTGCCCGTGGGCCGTGGGGTCCGTTGCCGGGGGCAAGGGCCAGTGCGGAGAACGGCATGCGGTTCTCGCGCAGGGTGTCGATGTGCGGCAGGCCGAGCTGCACCGCGTGGTAGCCGAAGATATCCACCACGATCCGGTCGTACTGCGCCTGCTCCCACTCGAGCATGTATTGCCCGGGAGGCGAGGCAAGCCAGTCTTCCCAATTTATAATCGGACGCTTGGACATAGGAGCACGCATGTTGAAGGTGGAGCCGATTCCCGCATTCCAGGATAACTATATCTGGGCAATCCACGACGGTCACTGCGCCGCCGTGGTCGACCCGGGCGAAGCCGCGCCGGTCGAAGCCTTCCTGGCACGCGAGGGGCTGACGCTGGGCGCTATTGTAATCACCCACCACCATGGCGATCACCAGGGCGGGGTGGCCGGGTTGCTGGCGGCGCATCCCACCGCGCCGGATGGCGCCCCGTTGCCGGTCATTGGCCCGGCCGGCGAGCGCATCGGCGCACGTACCGTGGCGGTGCGCGAGGGCGATACCGTGAACGTGGTGCACCCGTCGCTGCAACTCAAGGTGCTCGACGTGCCGGGCCATACCGCCGGCCATGTCGCGTACGTGGCGGACCTGCCGGGCGCAGGGCCTTCGGTCTTCTGTGGCGATACGCTGTTTGCCAGCGGCTGCGGCCGCTTGTTCGAGGGCTCGCCGGCGCAGATGTTGTCGTCGCTGGACAAGCTGGCGGCGCTGCCCGGCGCCACCCGGGTGTACTGCGCCCACGAGTACACCCGCAGCAATGTGCGGTTCGCCCGCGCGGTGGAGCCGCATAATGCCGAGCTGGCAGCCTGGGAGGCACGGGTGGATGCGTTGCGCGCGGTCGGCACACCGACCGTGCCGACCACAATCGGGCAGGAGCGCGAGGTCAATCCCTTCCTGCGCTCGCGTGTGCCCGCGGTGCGCGAGGCGGTGGCGGCCCACGCCGGCGGGGTGGCCGGCAATGACGCAGCGGCCTTTGGCGCGCTGCGTGGCTGGAAAGATAATTTCCGCTGATTTGCGCTGATCCCCGCTTGCCGTTACGTCCTTCCGTGCGCCCGCAAGCCTTGGGCGCGCTTGGCCGGGGCGGCGTTTTTCACGTACCCGATACGTCCCAGCCGGCCTCGGCCCAGTGCCGCGGCAGGGAGAATTTCATTGACGCGAAAGCCGCTTTTTCTTAGCATCAGGCAAATTTTTAGCGTCACGATTTGAGAACTTAATGAAAATTGGTCGATTACTGGCGGTAGTTGCGTGTGCCGCGCTGCTTGCAGCGTGTGCCAGCACGCCCACTCCGCCCGAGGGCGCCGATGGCGCCACAGCGACCGCCTCCGCTTCCAGGCCCGCGATTTCCAAGCCTGATCCGCTCAACTCGATCAACAGCGCAGGTGTCATCAACGTGGACCGCGACAGCCTGGACTGGTTGCGCGGGCCGTCGAGCGACATCTGGGACCGCATCCGCCGCGGCTTCGGCATGCCGGACCTGGAAGGCACGCTGGTTGACGATCGCACGCAGTGGTACGCGCAGCGCCCGGAATACATGGAACGGATGGTGGGGCGCTCAAGCCGCTACCTCTATCACATTGTCGAGGAGTTGGAGCGCCGCAAAATGCCCACGGAGCTGGCGCTGCTGCCGTTCGTGGAGAGCGCGTTCAACCCGCAGGCCGAGTCCACCGCCAAGGCGGCCGGCATGTGGCAGTTCATTCCCAGCACCGGCAAGAGCTATAACCTGAAGCAGAACATGTTCCGCGACGAGCGGCGGGATGTGCTGGCCTCGACCGACGCGGCGCTGGACTACCTGCAGCGGCTGTACGACATGTTCGGCGACTGGCAACTGGCGCTGGCGGCATATAACTGGGGCGAGGGCGCGGTGTCGCGCGCCATCGCGCGCAACCAGGCGCGCGGGCTGCCGACCGACTACGCCAGCTTGAACATGCCCAACGAGACGCGCTATTACGTGCCGAAGTTGCAGGCGGTCAAGAACATCATTGCCAATCCCCAGATGTATGGGGTGAAGCTGCCGGATATTCCGGACCACCCGTACTTTGTCACGGTGACCACCTCACGCGACATCGACGTCAAGCTGGCGGCCAAGCTCGCCAACCTGCCGCTCGACGAGTTCAAGGCGCTCAATCCGTCCTTCAACCGGCCGGTAATCCTGGGCGCGGCAAATCCGCAGATCCTGCTGCCCTTCGATAACGCCGAGCGCTTCCAGTACAACCTGAACACCTACCGTGGCGGCCTGTCGAGCTGGACGGCCGTGACGGTGGATAACCGCGAGCGCATCGAGGCACTGGCGGCACGGCTGAATATCGATGCGGACACGATTCGCGAGATCAACCGCATTCCCAAAGGCATGCGGCTGAAGGCCGGCTCCACGGTGGTGGTGCCGCGCTCCGAGGATCACAACCAGGACATCAGCGCCACGCTGGCTGAAAGCGCCACGATGGCCATGGAGCCAGACGTGCCGGACGCACGCCGCGTGGTGGTGCGGGCCGGGCGGCGCGATACGGTGGCAACGCTTGCGCATCGCTATGGCGTGTCGGCTGGCCAGGTGCAGTCCTGGAACAAGCTCTCCGGCACCAAGCTGGTGGCGGGGCAGAGCCTGGTGCTGATGGTGCCGGCGCGCTCCCGCTTCGTCAGCGCGCCCGAGCCGGCTCCCACCGCTACCGCGCTGGTCCCGGTGCGGGCCGAGCCGGCGCGGGGAACGGCCAAGGGGCGCGCCGCGCCGCGCCAGCGCGTGACGGTCGAGGCCGCGCCGCGCAAGGGCGCCGCGGCCACGGCAAGGTCATCGGCCAAGCCTGCGCCGACCGTTTCGGCAGCCAAGGCCAGCGCCAAGCCGGCCAGTGCCAAGGCGGCCAGCAAATCAGCGGCGGGGCCGGCGAAGACCAAGGCGCACGCGCGCTAAAGCGGTAGTGGGTTTGAGCCAGATCAAGGGCGTGCCAATGGCACGCCCTTTTGCCTGGTGCGGCGCATTGTGGGTAAGCCTTGCGTAAGGCGGCATGCGCAGACTGCGGGAACCAGTGGCTCGGTTCGGCCACGGCATGCCAGGCGCCATGCCGCCCCGGTGGTGGCAAACTAGCGACAGCAAATCAATAAACCAACAAACAACCCCACAAACAAACCAATAACCCGCATCCAAGCGGAGGAGACAAGCCATGACGGCTACCCGTGCCTTGCACGCCCGCTCGCTGAGCGACCCCGAAGGCTTCTGGGCTGAACAGGCTCGCCGCATCGACTGGGAAACCCCGTTCGACACCGTGCTGGACGACAGCTGCCCGCCATTCACCCGGTGGTTCGTCGGTGGCCGCACCAATCTTTGCCATAACGCCGTCGATCGTCATCTGGCCGAGCGCGCGGACCAGGCCGCGCTGATCTACGTATCGACTGAAACCGGCCTGCACCGCACCTACAGCTATGCCGAATTGCACGACGAGGTCAACCGCATGGCCGCAATCCTGCAGCAGCTGGGTGTGGTAAAGGGCGACCGCGTGCTGATCTACATGCCGATGATTCCCGAGGCCGCGTTTGCCATGCTGGCCTGCGCGCGCATTGGCGCCATTCATTCCGTCGTGTTCGGCGGCTTTGCCTCGGTGAGCCTGGCCGCGCGCATCGACGATGCGCAGCCGCGCGTGATCGTCAGTGCGGATGCCGGCTCGCGCGCCGGCAAGGTAGTGCCCTACAAGCCGTTGCTGGACGAGGCGGTGAAACTGGCCACGCACAAGCCGGAGCGCGTGCTGCTGGTGGATCGCCAGCTTTCCCCGATGGCGCTCACGCCTGGCCGCGATGAAGACTATGGCGCCTGGCGCGAGCGCGTTGGCACGGCGCGCGTGCCGTGCGTATGGCTCGAATCGAGCGAGCCGTCCTACGTGCTTTACACGTCCGGCACCACCGGCAAGCCCAAGGGCGTGCAGCGCGATACGGGCGGCTACGCGGTCGCGCTGGCGGCCTCGATGGAGTACATCTTCTGTGGCAAGGCTGGCGACACCATGTTCTCCAGTTCCGATATCGGCTGGGTGGTGGGGCACAGCTACATCGTCTACGGGCCGCTGCTGGCGGGCATGGCCACGATCATGTACGAAGGCACGCCGATCCGCCCGGACGGCGGCATCCTGTGGCAACTGGTGGAGCAGTACCGCGTGAACATCATGTTCAGCGCGCCCACCGCCATTCGCGTGCTGAAGAAGCAGGACCCGGCCTGGCTCACGCGCTACGACCTGTCCAGCCTGCGCCTGCTGTTCCTGGCCGGCGAGCCGTTGGATGAGCCCACCGCGAGCTGGATCCAGCAGGGCATCGGCAAGCCGGTGGTGGACAACTACTGGCAGACCGAGACGGGCTGGCCGATCATCGCGATCCAGCGCGGCCTTGACCCGCTGCCGGCCAAGCTCGGCTCTCCGGGCGTGCCGGTGTACGGCTACGACCTGAAGATCGTCGACGAGGCCACCGGGGCCGAATGCCCGCCGGGGCAAAAGGGCGTGGTCGCCATCGACGGGCCGCTGCCGCCGGGCTGCATGACCACGGTATGGGGCGACGACGAACGCTTCGTCAAGACGTATTGGTCCGGCGTGCCGGGACGGCGCTGCTATTCCACGTTCGACTGGGGTGTGCAGGACGAGGATGGTTATATCTTTATCCTCGGGCGTACCGACGATGTGATCAACGTGGCGGGCCACCGTCTTGGCACGCGCGAGATCGAGGAGAGCATTTCGTCGCACCCGGCAGTGGCCGAGGTGGCGGTGGTGGGTGTGCACGATGCGCTCAAGGGCCAGGTGGCGATGGCCTTTGTGATCGTGCGCGATGCGGGCCGTACCGCCACCCAGCCAGACCGGCTGGCGCTGGAGGCCGATGTGATGAAGACGGTGGACCAGCAACTGGGGGCAGTGGCGCGCCCGGCACGCGTGTTCTTCGTCAATGCGCTGCCCAAGACGCGTTCCGGCAAGCTGCTGCGCCGCGCCATGCAAGCGGTGGCGGAAGGGCGTGACCCGGGCGACCTGACCACGATTGAGGATCCCACCGCACTCGCGCAGTTGCACACGGCGATGCAAGGCTGAAGGCAGGGGCGCCCGCCTTCCGACGGGCGCTGCACTGCGCAAAAGATTGTCCTTGCCAGGGGGCCGCATGCCGACTAATATTTTAAGTATCAAATATTTAAGCATGATCTAGATGCGCTCCCCGCGCATCGCATGTGCCGCACGGCTCTCCTGGAACTCAGAATCCCAGGGGCCACGCCGGCACGCAGGAGACGAAAAAATGCGAGTGCTCTGTATCGGCGGTGGCCCCTCGGGCCTGTACTTCGGCTTGCTGATGAAGCTGCGGGACCCTTCCAACGAGGTCTACGTGGTGGAGCGCAACCGGCCCTATGACACCTTTGGCTGGGGCGTGGTGTTCTCCGATGCCACCATGGACAACCTCAAGCAGGCCGATCCGGTCAGCGCGGAGCAGATCAACGCGGCGTTCAACCACTGGGACGATATCGATATCCATATCGGCGGGCGCACCCTGCGCTCCGGCGGGCATGGCTTTATCGGCATCGGCCGCAAGCGCTTGCTCAACATCCTGCAGGCGCGTTGCGAGGCGCTCGGCGTGCACCTGGTGTTCGAGACCGACGTGACGGACGACCAGGAACTGGCGCGGCAATACCAGGCCGACCTCGTGATTGCCGCCGATGGCATCAACAGCCGCGTGCGCGGGCGCTATGCAGAGACCTTTCAGCCCGATATCGATACCCGGCTGTGCCGCTTTGTCTGGCTCGGCACGCGCAAGCTGTTTGACGCCTTCACCTTCGCCTTTGAAAAAACCGAGCACGGCTGGTTCCAGGCCCATGCCTACCGCTTCGACGACAACACGTCGACGTTTATTGTCGAAGCGCCCGAAGATGTGTGGCGTGCCGCCGGCATCGAGCAGATGAGCCAGGAGGAGGGGGTGGCCTATTGCGAACGGCTGTTCGCCCGCTACCTCGATGGCAATGCGCTGATCAGCAACGCCACGCACCTGCGCGGCTCCGCCAACTGGATTCGTTTCCCCCGCGTGATCTGCGGCACCTGGGTGCGCTGGAACACGCTGGCCGATGGCCGCCGCGTGCCGGTGGTGCTGATGGGCGACGCCGCGCATACCGCGCATTTCTCGATCGGCTCCGGCACCAAGCTGGCGCTGGAAGACGCCATCGACCTGGCCAACAATATCCGCGACGCCGGCGCGGGCGGCGCCGACGTGCTGCCGCAGGCGCTGGAGCGCTACCAGGCCACCCGCAGCGTAGAAGTGCTCAAGATCCAGAATGCCGCGCGCAACTCCACCGAGTGGTTCGAAAATGTCGAGCGCTACGCGGGCTTGGCGCCGGAGCAGTTCGCCTATTCGCTGCTGACGCGCTCGCAGCGCATCTCGCACGAGAACCTGCGTGTGCGAGACCCCGGCTACGTCGAGGGTTTCGAGCGCTGGCTGGCGGGGCAGGCGGCTGCCAACGTCGCCAAGGCCACCAGCACCGGGCAGGCGGCCGAGGCTCGCGCCGTGCCGCCGATGTTCACGCCGTACCGCGTGCGCAATGTCACCTTGAAGAACCGCGTGGTGGTGTCGCCGATGGCCATGTACTCCTGCGAGGACGGCGTGCCGGGCGACTTCCACCTGACGCACCTGGGCGCGCGCGCGCTCGGCGGCGCGGGCATGGTGGTGGCGGAAATGACCTGCACCTCGCCGGATGCGCGCATCACCCCGGGCTGCCCGGGCTTGTGGAACGATGAGCAGCGCGATGCCTGGCGCCGCATTGTCGATTTCGTGCATGCCAACAGCGACGCACGTATCGCCATGCAGATCGGCCACGCCGGGCGCAAGGGCTCCACGCAACTCGGCTGGGAGCAGATGGACTATCCGCTCGCCGAAGGCAACTGGCCGGTGCTGTCGGCTTCGCCGCTGCCGTATATGCCGGGCATCTCGCAAGTGCCGCGCGAGATGAGCCGCGCCGATATGGACGCCGTGCGCGACGATTTCGTGGCCAGCGCGCGGCGCGCTGCCCAAGCCGGGTTCGACTGGCTGGAACTGCACTGCGCCCACGGCTACCTGCTCTCCAGCTTCATCTCGCCGCTGACCAATCAGCGCAGCGACGAATACGGCGGCTCGCTGCAAGCGCGGCTGCGCTACCCGCTGGAAGTCTTTGCCGCCGTGCGTGCCGTATGGCCGCAGGAGCGCCCGATGTCCGTGCGGATCTCGGCCCACGACTGGGTCGAAGGCGGGATCACGCCCGACGACGCGATCGAGATTGCGCGCGCCTTCAAGGCCGCGGGCGCCGACATGATCGACTGCTCGTCCGGGCAGGTGAGCCCGGACCAGGCACCGGTGTACGGCCGCATGTACCAGACGCCGTTTGCCGACCGCATCCGCAACGAAGCCGGCATCGCCACCATCGCTGTTGGCGCGATCTTCGAGGCGGATCACGTCGACAGCATCATCGCCGCCGGCCGCGCGGACCTGTGCGCGATTGCCCGTCCGCACCTGGCCGATCCCGCGTGGACCATTCACGAGGCGGCGCGGCTGGGGCATCGCGACCTGGCCTGGCCCAAGCAATACCAGGCCGGCAAGCGCCAGCTCGAGACCAATCTGGAGCGAGCGGCACAACTAGCCCGTCAAGCCCAGCAAGCCCGCCAGCCGGAGGATCACTGAGCATGAATGCGCATCTTTCCCTGCAGGGCCGGCACGCGCTGGTCACGGGCGGCGGGCGCGGCATCGGCGCTGCCATCGCGCGCCGCCTGCTCTCGCACGGCGCTAGCGTAACCCTGCTGGGCCGCGACGCGGCTACGCTGGCGGCCACCGCCGATACGCTGGCCGAGGCGGTCGTGTCGCCCGCCATGCTTTGCACTGTGGCGGCGGATATTTCGCAGGCCGACAGCGTGGCAGCGGCCTTTGCCGACGCCGCCGGCAAGGCCGGGCCCATCGACCTGCTGATCAACAATGCCGGCCAGGCGCGCAGCGCGCCGTTCGGCAAGACCGATCTTGCGCTATGGCAATCCATGCTCGAGGTCAACCTCACCGGCACCTTTCTCTGCACGCAGGCCGCGCTGCCGCACATGCTCGCCAACGGCTGGGGCCGCATCATCAATGTGGCCAGCACGGCCGGGCTGGTTGGCTATGGTTATGTGAGCGCCTATTGCGCGGCCAAGCACGGCGTGATTGGCCTGACCCGCGCGCTGGCGCTGGAAACGGCGAGCAGTGGTGTCACCGTCAATGCGGTCTGCCCCGGCTATACGGAAACCGACATCGTGCGCGACGCGGTCGCCAACATCGTGCGCAAGACCGGCCGTACCGAGGCGCAGGCCCGCGCCGAACTGGCCAAGGGCAATCCGCAGGGGCGGCTGGTGCAGCCCGACGAAGTCGCGGACGCCGTGGCGTGGCTGTGCCAGCCATCGGCCAGCGCGATTACCGGGCAGTCGATCGCCGTGGCCGGCGGCGAAGTCATGGCGGGTTGATCGCCAACGCATGCAAGCCAACCAGAATCAGAACGAACAAGCGAGAAACGAGATGAGTGAGATAGCACTGGACATGCGCCACCACAAGCGCAGCTTCGCCGGCTACCAGCCGCGGCACTTCCTGTGGTCGGTCTCGGCCGACGGCAAGGTCGGCACTGTGACGCTGAACCGCCCCGAGCGCAAGAACCCGCTCACGTTCGATTCCTACGCCGAGCTGCGCGACCTGTTCCGCGGCCTGTGCTACGCCACCGATATCAAGGCGGTGGTCATCACCGGCGCCGGCGGCAACTTCTGCTCCGGCGGCGACGTGCACGAGATCATTGGCCCGCTCACGCGCATGACCATGCCGGAGCTGCTGGAATTCACGCGCATGACCGGCGACCTGATCAAGGCCATGCGGGCTTGCCCGCAGCCCATCGTCAGCGCCGTCGACGGCATCTGCGCTGGCGCCGGCGCGATGATGGCGCTGGCCTCGGACATGCGTCTGGGCACGGCGCAGGCCAAGACCGCTTTCCTGTTCGTGCGGGTCGGGCTGGCCGGCGCCGATATGGGCGCCTGCTCGCTGCTGCCGCGCGTGATCGGGCAGGGCCGTGCGAGCGAGCTGCTTTACACCGGTCGCGCGATGACCGCGGCGGAAGGGCTGCAGTGGGGCTTCTTCAATGCGCTGCATGCGCCGGACGCTGTGCTCGCCGAGGCGCAGGCACTGGCCGCGCAGATTGCGGCTGGCCCGACGTTCGCCCACGGCGTGACCAAGAAGCTGCTGCACCAGGAATGGAATATGGGCCTGGACGAAGCCATCGAGGCCGAGGCCGAGGCGCAGGCCATCTGCATGCAGACCCGGGATTTCCGCCGCGCCTACGACGCGTTCGTGGCCAAGACGCGCCCGGTGTTCGAAGGCGACTGAAAGGAATAGCAAGCCATGTCCGACAAAGGTTATCTCTGCCTGCCGTTCTTCGACGACGCGCACCGTGAACTAGAGCAACGGCTCGATGCGTGGGCCACGGCCTCGCTCAAGGTCGACCACAGCGACACCGATGCCGCCTGCCGAGCGCTGGTGCGCCAGCTCGGCGCGGCCGGCTGGCTGCGCTACTGCGTGCCAGCCGCCTACGGCGGCGCGCTCGACACGCTCGACTCGCGCTCGCTGTGCCTGCTGCGCGAAACGCTGGCCCGCCATGATGGCCTGGCCGACTTCGCCTTCGCCATGCAAGGCCTGGGCAGCGGCGCGATCACGCTGGCCGGCAGCGACGCCATGCGCGAACGCTACCTGCCGCGCGTGGCGCGCGGCGAGGCGATTGCCGCGTTCGCGTTGTCCGAACCCGATGCCGGTTCCGATGTCGCCGCGATGCAATGCCGTGCTGTGCTGGATGGCGATCACTACGTGCTCGATGGCGTCAAGACCTGGATCTCCAACGGCGGCATCGCCGACTTCTATTGCGTCTTTGCCCGCACCGGCGAGGCGCCGGGTGCGCGCGGCATCTCCGCCTTTGTCGTGGATGCGCACACCCCCGGCCTGACCATCGCCGAGCGCATCGACGTGATGGCGCCGCACCCGCTTGCCACGCTGCGTTTCGAGAACTGCCGGGTGCCCGTCACCGCAAGGCTTGGCGAGGCAGGGCAGGGCTTCAAGGTGGCCATGATGACGCTGGACATCTTCCGCGCGTCGGTGGCTGCCGCCTCGCTGGGTTTTGGCCGCGCCGCGCTCGACGAAGCGCTGGCCCGTGCCACCGCGCGGCCGATGTTCGGCGGCATGCTGGCGGACCTGCAACTGACGCAGGCCGCCATCGGCGACATGGCCACCGCCATCGATTCGGCGGCGCTGCTGACCTACCGCGCCGCGTGGCTGCGCGATGTGGCCGGCGTGCGCACCACGCGCGAAGCTGCCATGGCCAAGATGGTCGCCACCGAGAACGCGCAACAGGTGATTGATCGCGCGGTGCAGATGTTCGGTGGCCTTGGCGTCAAGGTCGGCACGCGCGTGGAAAGCCTGTATCGGGAGATCCGTTCCTTGCGGATCTACGAGGGCGCCACCGAAGTGCAGAAGCTGATCATCGCGCGCGAAACGCTGGCGCAGCACCGCGCTTAGCGAGAACGCACCACCCTTACCAGCATCACCAGAATGAAGGAAGCGGAGACAACCATGGCGAGCACAGCCCACCTCGATACCTATGCACTGGACCGCTTGCCGCCCCCGCAGCAGTGGCCGGCGTTCCTGTTCAACGCCGATACCCGGTATCCGGAGCGCATGAACTGCGCGCTCGAACTGGTCGAGCGCCACGTGCGCGAGGGGCGCGGCGAGCGCGTGGCAATCCGCTACGAGCAAGACGGTGCGCACCGTACCGTCAGCTATGCCGAACTGGCTGCGCTATCGAATCGCATTGCCCATGTGCTGACCGGCGACATGAAGCTGGTGCCGGGCAATCGGGTACTGCTGCGCGGCCCAAACAACCTGATGATGGCGGCGTGCTGGCTGGCCGTGGTCAAGGCGGGCCTGATCGCAGTGCCGACCATGCCGCTGCTGCGCGCGAAGGAGCTCAAGCAGGTGATCGACCGTGCGGCAGTCAGCGCCGCGCTGTGCGACGAACGCCTGCGCGAGGAGCTGGAGGCCAATCTCAAGCCAGGCGGCGAGCACCATTGCCCGAGCCTGACCCAGGCGCTGTACTTCAACGGCAGCGGCGCCGGTTCGGTAGAAGCCGCGATGGCGAACAAGCCCGAGCGCTTCGAAGCCTGCGATACCGCGGCCGATGATATCTGCCTGATTGCCTTCACCAGCGGCACTACGGGGCAGCCCAAGGGCACGGTGCATTTCCATCGTGACGTGATCGCGATGTGCGACCTGTTTCCGCGTCACGTCCTCAAGCCCGGCCCGGACGATATCTTCTGCGGCACGCCGCCGCTGGCCTTTACGTTTGGCCTTGGCGGCATCCTGTGCTTCCCGCTGCGGGTCGGGGCTTCCACCGTGCTGGCCGAACGGCTCACGCCCGAAAGCCTGCTGGCGCTGATCCAGGCCTGGCGCGCCACCATCGTGTTCACCGCGCCGACCTTCTATCGGCAGATGGCAGCGCTGGCACCGGGCTACGATCTGTCCAGCCTGCAGAAGAGCGTGTCGGCAGGCGAGGCGCTGCCGGACGCCACGCGCCAGAGCTGGAAGGCGGCCACGGGCATCGAGATGACCGACGGCATCGGCGGCACCGAGATGATGCATATCTTTATTTCCAGCGCGGGCGCGGACGTGCGGCCCGGTGCCATCGGCAAGGTGGTGCCCGGCTATATCGCGCAGATCGTCGACGAGCAGATGCAACCCGTGCCGCATGGCACGGTTGGCAAGCTGGCGGTGCGCGGCCCCACCGGATGCCGCTACCTGGACGACCCGCGCCAGGCCAACTATGTAAAGGACGGCTGGAACCTGCCGGGCGATACCTTCAAGGCGGATGCTGACGGCTATTACTACTACCAGGCACGCTCCGACGACATGATCGTCTCGGCTGGCTACAACATCGCCGGGCCTGAAGTGGAGAGCGCGCTGATGCGCCACGAGGCGGTGGCCGAGTGTGGCGTGGTCGGCATGCCCGACCCCGAGCGCGGCCAGATTGTTGCTGCCTATGTGGTGCTGCGCCCGGGCGTGGCGGCAAGCGACGAGACTTGCGCGGCACTGCAGTCCTACGTCAAGGCCGAGATCGCACCGTACAAGTATCCGCGCAAGGTGATTTTTGTCGATGCGCTGCCGCGCACCGAGACCGGCAAGCTGCAGCGTTTCCGCCTGCGGCAGATGGCCGAGCAGGGCGGGGCACCGGAGGGTGCGAGGCAGCCGTGAACGCGTTCTTCAGCAACAGCGCGCGGGTGCGCTTCAAGGATTGCGATGCTGCCGGCATCGTGTTCTTCCCGCGCTACTTCGAGATGCTCAACGACTTGGTCGAGGACTGGTTCCGCGACGCGCTCGGCTGGTCCTTCGCCGAAATGCATGGCGCAGGGCGGGCCGGCGTGCCGACGGCGGAATTGTCCACCCGCTTTGTCGCGCCCAGTCGCCTGGGCGAATTGTTGACGCGGGAGCTGCGCGTGACGCAGCTGGGTCGCAGCAGCTTTTCGTTGCGGGTGCGCTTTGTCGGGCCGGCAGGGGACGTGCGGGTGGAGATCGCGCAGCGGCTGGTATGCGTGGATACCGCGCAGATGACGTCGCGCGCGCTGCCGCCGGAAGTCCGCTCGGCCATGGAGCGCTTCCTGGCGCCCGATGCCCCGGCGGCCGCACCGATGTACCCGTCCGGGGCGTAGGGCGAAGCCGGCCAAACAAAAAAACAAGATCCCAATCCTAGATCCTGATCACTTCTTACCTTACGGAAAACCGACCATGAAGATTCTCCAGCCACCAGACTGGGCCGCGCCACGCGGCTACTCGAACGGCACCATGACCGAAATGCAGGTGGGCAGCCGCCTGCTCTTCGTCGGCGGACAGATCGGCTGGAACGGCCTGTGCGAGTTCGAGACCGATGACTTCGCCGAGCAGGTTGGCCAGGCGCTGCGCAATATCGTGGCGGTGCTGGCGGCGGGCGGCGCGCGTCCGGAGCACATCGTGCGCATGACCTGGTATGTGAAGGACAAGGTGGAATATGTGGCGGCCTACCGCGCCATCGGCGAGCACTACCGCGCCACCATCGGGCGTCATTTTCCGGCCATGACGGCGGTGGAAGTGGCCGATCTGGTGGAGGCGCGCGCCAAGGTGGAGATCGAGGTGACAGCGGTGGTGCCGGCCGGCGAATGACGCCATCGGCCCGGCATGCCGCCGGGCTGCCGGGCCCGTTGAGGAGGGTGGAGGCGTCCGCAAGTCCTTGATAACTTGAGAAAATGGGTGGCGCGGGGTATAATCCAAAAGTTTCGCTTTCAGAACCCCTCACCCTAGCGCCTACCGAATTCCACCTTCCGCCGCCCCCATTTCGCCCTGGCTCCGCCGCATTGTTTTATGTGGCGTATCGAGCACCGAGCGAACGGCCCCGGCGACAAGCATCGCGCCCAGTCGACGAAATCGACAATCCGCGCGCTGCCTGTCGCCCCGCCGGACAAACGGGGCAAGAGGCGTTGAGCAGGTCGGTCACGGGGTGAATCCAGCAGGAGCCTACCCGTGTTACCGTCTTTTCCGTCCGCCATTCTCGCGCTTGCAGACGGCACGGTCTTTCGTGGCTATTCCATTGGCGCTTCCGGCCATACCATCGGCGAAGTGGTGTTCAACACCGCGCTGACCGGTTACCAGGAAATCCTCACCGACCCCAGCTATTCCCGGCAGATCGTCACGTTGACGTATCCGCATATCGGCAATGTCGGGGTCAATACTGAGGATGTCGAAGCCACGAAAGTCCATGCCGCCGGCCTGATCATCAAGGATCTGCCGCTCCTGGCCTCCAACTTCCGCAAGGAACATTCCCTCGGCCATTACCTGAAGCAGGAAAAGGTGGTGGCGATTGCCGGCATCGATACCCGCAAGCTGACCCGTATCCTGCGCGAGAAGGGTGCGCAGAACGGCTGCATCCTCGCTGGCGAGGACAATGTGCAAAAGGCCATCGACCTGGCGCGTTCCTTCCCCGGCCTGGCCGGCATGGACCTGGCCAAGGTGGTGTCGGTCAAGGAACCGTACGAGTGGAACCAGACCGAATGGGTGCTGGGCCAGGGCTACGGCAAGCTGGAGTCGCCGCGTTTCCACGTGGTGGCCTTTGACTACGGTGTGAAGTTCAACATCCTGCGCATGCTGGCCGCACGCGGCTGCAAGGTGACCGTGCTGCCGGCGCAAGCCAGCGCGGAAGATGCCCTGGCGCTCAACCCGGATGGCGTGTTCCTGTCGAACGGCCCAGGTGATCCCGAGCCCTGCGACTACGCGATCCGTGCCACCCGTGAGTTCATCGCCCGCGGCATCCCGACGTTCGGCATCTGCCTGGGCCACCAGATCATGGCCCTGGCCGCCGGCGCCAAGACGCTGAAGATGAAGTTCGGCCACCATGGCGCGAACCATCCGGTGAAGGACCTCGACGACGGCCGCGTGGTGATCACCTCGCAGAACCACGGTTTTGCGGTGGACGCCGACACCCTGCCCGCCAACGTGCGCGCCACCCACGTGTCGCTGTTCGACGGCTCGCTGCAGGGCTTCGCGCTGACCGACAAGCCGGCATTCTGCTTCCAGGGCCACCCGGAAGCCTCGCCGGGCCCGCACGACGTGGCTTACCTGTTCGACCGCTTCACCAAGATGATGGCGGACGCACGCCAGTAAGCACGTTCAAGCCAAGACGAGACGTTACGTAGACAAGCAGACCGCAGGACGACCCGATGAACGCCTTCATGCATACCGCGCTGGGCATTACCGATTTCTGGACCTTTGTGCTCGGCACGATCTTTATCGTGCTGCTGCCGGGGCCGAACTCGATGTATGTGCTATCCGTTGCGGCGCAACGCGGCGTGCGCGAAGGCTACAAGGGTGCCTGCGGGGTGTTCCTGGGGGACGCCATCCTGATGGTGCTGTCGGCGGCGGGCGTGGCCTCGCTGCTCAAGGCCAGCCCCGCCTTGTTCTACGTGGTGAAGACCATCGGTGCCGCTTATCTGGGCTGGATCGGTTTCCAGATGCTGCGCGGTGCCGTGCGCGCATGGTTGAGCCGTGGCAGCGATGGCGGGACGGCGGCGCAGGTTCAAACGCCTGTGGACCGCGCGGTCAGCCCGTTCCGCAAGGCACTGGTGGTGAGCCTGCTCAACCCCAAGGCCATCCTGTTCTTCATCTCCTTCTTCATCCAGTTCGTCGATCCGCAGTTCGGCTACCCGGCGCTGTCGTTTGTCGCGCTGGGGCTGGTGTGCCAGTTGTGCAGCTTCGCCTACCTGACCGCGATCATCTTCGTGGGCGCCAGGCTGGCCGAAGCATTTCGCCGCCGACGACGCCTGTCGGCGGGCATGGCGAGCGGGGTAGGCGCCATGTTCATCGGCTTCGGCGCCAAGCTGGCGACGGCCACCCTGAACTGAATCGAATCCTGATATCCGGTGCGGCCCGCGCGATGGTGCGGGCCGGCCAATAATGAGAGCGTGCAATGCCAAAGCGCACAGACATAAAGAGCATCCTGATCATCGGCGCCGGCCCCATCATCATCGGGCAGGCGTGCGAGTTCGACTATTCCGGCGCCCAGGCCTGCAAGGCGCTGCGCGAGGAAGGTTTCAAGGTCGTGCTGGTGAATTCGAACCCGGCCACGATCATGACCGATCCCAACACGGCCGATGTGACCTACATTGAGCCGATTACCTGGGAAGTGGTCGAGCGCATCATTGAAAAAGAGCGTCCCGACGCCATCCTGCCGACCATGGGCGGCCAGACCGCGCTGAACTGCGCGCTGGACCTGCATCGCCATGGCGTGCTGGCAAAGTACAACGTCGAGTTGATCGGCGCGTCGCCGGAAGCCATCGACAAGGCCGAGGACCGCCAGAAGTTCAAGGAAGCGATGACCAAGATCGGCCTGGGCTCGGCCAAGTCCGGCATCGCCCACTCGATGGAAGAAGCGCTGGCCGTGCAGACGCAGATCGCCAAGGAAACCGCGACCGGCGGCTACCCGATCGTGATCCGACCGTCCTTCACGCTGGGCGGCTCCGGCGGCGGCATTGCCTACAACCGCGAAGAATTCGAGGAAATCTGCAAGCGCGGCCTGGATCTCTCGCCGACCCGCGAACTGCTGATCGAAGAGTCGCTGCTGGGCTGGAAAGAGTATGAGATGGAAGTGGTCCGCGACAAAAAGGACAACTGCATCATCATCTGCTCGATCGAGAACCTGGACCCGATGGGCATCCACACCGGCGACTCCATCACGGTGGCGCCCGCCCAGACCCTGACCGACAAGGAATACCAGATCCTGCGTAACGCCTCGCTGGCGGTGCTGCGCGAGATCGGCGTCGATACCGGCGGCTCCAACGTGCAGTTCTCGATCAACCCGGCCGATGGCCGCATGATCGTGATTGAGATGAACCCGCGCGTATCGCGTTCGTCGGCGCTGGCCTCCAAGGCCACCGGCTTCCCGATCGCCAAGGTTGCCGCCAAGCTGGCGGTGGGCTACACGCTGGACGAGCTGAAGAACGAGATCACCGGCGGCGCGACCCCGGCCTCGTTCGAGCCGTCGATCGACTACGTGGTCACCAAGGTGCCGCGTTTCGCGTTCGAGAAATTCCCGCAGGCCGACAGCCACCTGACCACGCAGATGAAGTCCGTGGGTGAAGTGATGGCCATGGGCCGTACCTTCCAGGAATCTTTCCAGAAGGCCCTGCGCGGCCTGGAAGTGGGCGTGGACGGCCTGGATGACAAGTCCACCGACCGCGACGAGATCGTCGAAGAAATCGGCGAAGCCGGCCCGGACCGCATCTGGTACGTGGGCGACGCCTTCCGTATCGGCATGTCGCTGGAAGAAGTGCACGCCGAGACCGACATCGACCCGTGGTTCCTTGCCCAGATCGAAGACATCGTCAAGACCGAGACCCTGGTCAAGGCACGCAAGCTGGACAGCCTGTCGGCCGCCGAGCTGCGTCACCTGAAGCAGAAGGGGTTCTCGGACCGCCGCCTGGCCAAGCTGATGGGCGCCGAGCCTGCAGCCGTGCGCGCTGCGCGCCATGCCGCCGGCGTGCGCCCGGTGTACAAGCGCGTGGACACCTGCGCCGCCGAGTTCGCCACCAACACCGCCTACATGTACGGCACGTATGAAGCCGAACACGGCGAGTGCGAAGCCGACCCCACCACCAATCGAAAGATCATGGTGCTGGGCGGCGGCCCGAACCGGATCGGCCAGGGCATCGAGTTCGACTACTGCTGCGTGCACGCCGCGCTGGCGCTGCGCGAAGACGGGTACGAGACCATCATGGTCAACTGCAACCCGGAAACCGTGTCGACCGACTACGACACCTCGGACCGCCTCTACTTCGAGCCGCTGACGCTCGAAGACGTGCTGGAAATCGTCGACCGCGAAAAGCCCGTCGGCGTGATCGTGCAATATGGCGGCCAGACCCCGCTGAAGCTGGCGCTGGACCTGGAAGCCAACGGCGTGCCCATCATCGGCACCAGCCCCGACATGATCGATGCCGCCGAAGACCGCGAGCGTTTCCAGAAGCTGCTGCATGAACTGGGCCTGCGCCAGCCGCCCAACCGCACCGCCCGTGCCGAGGACGAAGCGCTGCGCCTGGCCACCGAGATCGGCTATCCGCTGGTGGTGCGCCCGTCGTACGTGCTGGGCGGCCGCGCGATGGAAATCGTGCATGAGCCGCGCGACCTGGAGCGCTACATGCGCGAGGCCGTCAAGGTCTCGCATGACTCCCCGGTGCTGCTGGACCGCTTCCTGAACGACGCCATCGAGTGCGACGTCGATGCCCTGTGCGACGGCCAGCGCGTGTTTATCGGCGGCGTGATGGAGCATATCGAGCAAGCCGGCGTGCACTCGGGCGACTCCGCCTGCTCGCTGCCCCCGTACTCGCTGGCGCAAGCCACCGTGGACGAGCTCAAGCGCCAGACCGCGGCGATGGCCAAGGCCCTCAATGTGATCGGCCTGATGAACGTGCAGTTCGCCATCCAGCAAGTCAATGGCGAGGATATCGTCTACGTGCTGGAAGTGAACCCGCGCGCCTCGCGTACCGTGCCTTATGTGTCCAAGGCCACCGGCCTGTCGCTGGCCAAGATCGCCGCGCGCTGCATGGCGGGCCAGACGCTCGACTCGCAAGGCGTGTTCGATGAAGTGGTGCCCCCGTACTTCAGCGTCAAGGAAGCGGTGTTCCCCTTCAACAAGTTCCCCGGCGTCGACCCGGTGCTCGGACCAGAGATGCGCTCCACCGGCGAGGTGATGGGCGTGGGCAAGACCTTCGGCGAAGCCCTCTTCAAGAGCCAGCTGGCCGCGGGCTCGCGCCTGCCGGAGAAGGGCACCGTGTTGCTGACCGTCAAGGACAGCGACAAGCCGCACGCGGTTGGCGTGGCGCGCATGCTGCACGACATGGGTTACCCGATTGTCGCCACCCGCGGCACCGCGTCGGCCATCGAAGCCGCCGGCATCCCGGTGCGCGTGGTCAACAAGGTGAAGGACGGCCGTCCGCACATCGTCGACATGCTCAAGAACGGCGAGCTGGCACTGGTGTTCACCACCGTGGACGAAACCCGTACCGCCATCGCCGACTCGCGCTCGATTCGTATCTCGGCGCTGGCCAGCCGGGTGCCTTACTACACCACCATCGCCGGCGCGCGCGCCGCGGTGGAGGGCCTCAAGCACATGCAGAGCCTGGAGGTCTATGACCTGCAAAGCCTGCACGCCTCGCTGGCCTGAAGCGCGAAGACCGATAGACGGTAGAGTGGACGGCTGAAGGCCTCCGGGCCGCCCGCAGTTGCTGCGGGCGGCCGTCTTGGCCTAAACTAACAGCAATTTCGTCGATCTAACCGTCGATACAACCTGACAACCTCAAAGCCGCGGTTGAGCGGAAGTGCCCCGGGCAGTGATGCCGGCGCATGGTTCCTGCTCCGCTGCGGCTCATTTTTTTGTTGAACGAAGACATGAGCATTCCGATTACCAAGCGCGGTGCCGAGCTGCTGAAAGAGGAACTGCAGCGCCTGAAGGCCGTCGAACGTCCCGCCGTGATCAACGCCATTTCCGAAGCGCGTGCGCAAGGCGACCTCTCCGAGAACGCCGAGTACGACGCCGCCAAGGAAAAGCAGGCCTTTATCGAAGGCCGGATCATCGAGGTGGAGTCCAAGCTGTCGGCGGCGCAGGTCATCGACCCGACCCAGCTCGATACCGACGGCCGGATCGTGTTTGGCGCTACCGTCGACCTCGAAGACCTGGAATCGGGCAAGCCCGTGAGCTACCAGATCGTCGGCGACGACGAGGCCGACCTGGATAGCGGCAAGATTTCCGTCAGCTCGCCGATCGCGCGTGCGCTGATCGGCAAGTTCGAGGGCGATGTGGCGATCGTGCTGGCCCCTGGCGGCGAGCGCGAATACGAAGTCATCACGGTTCGCTACGTCTGAACGAGGCTGCGTGTTCTCTTCCTCTTATTCGAGCCTGCCGCCGCTGCCGCATCGGATCTTCCTCCTGCTGACCGTGGTCTGGGCCGGCAGTCTGTGGACAGTGGGCTACATGGTGGCCCCGACGTTGTTTTCCGTGCTGCCCAGCCGCGAGACGGCAGGCTTGATCGCCGGGCAGCTGTTCCGGACCGAGGCCATCCTCGGTGTGGTGGTCGGTGTGCTGCAGCTGGCGCTGTGCAACCTGATGATCCGCCGTGGCGCGGGACGCTATCGCGGCCTGCGCTGGCTTGTGCTGGGCATGCTGCTGTGCGTGCTGGCGGGGTATTTCGGTATCCAGCCCTTCATGGAAAACCTGAAGGAGAAGGCGACGGCGCTTGGCGTGGGCGTGTCCGACTCGCCCTATAAGGGGCAATTCGGCATGCTGCATGGGGTGTCCAGCGTGTTCTACCTGGTGCACAGCTTGCTAGCGCTGGTCACCGTGTGGCGCGCAGCGGCGCCGCGCTCGGCTGGCGAGTGAGACCGAAGGGGCGAGCCCAGGTGGCCGTCCCTTGCCATGCCAGCGGCCCAGGCGGGCGCGCTGGCATGGCTTCGACATTAGTCGAGCGCTTTCTTCTTCTGGCTGGTCGGGCGGACGCGCGCGCGCTTGACGTTGCCGCCGGCGGTGACGCGTTCATTGCCCAGCACCGTCACTTGCGAGCGCTTGGGGCGCCGATTGGGCGCGGCGCTAGGCTTCTTGACCGTGACAGTGCGCGGGGCGGCGCCGCCCCGCGGGGCCAGGCGGCCCAGTTCCTGCGGACGATTTTCCTTCAGGACGGCCGGGCCCGGGCGCCATACCACCAGCAGCTTGCCGATATGCTGGATCGGAGCGGCGTCCAGATCTTCGCAGATGGTTTCGTACATGGCGATGCGGCTTTCGCGGTCGTCGCCGAATACGCGGATCTTGATCAGGTCGTGAGAGGCCAGGCTACGGTCGATTTCGGCCAGGACTGGACGCGTCAGACCCTCGCCGCCGATCATCACGACCGGATTGAGGCCATGGGCACGGGAGCGGAGTTCTGAACGCTGGGCGGGAATAAGTTGAAGAGCGGGCATAAGTAAAGCGCAGGCGAGGGCGCAAATGGGCGCGCAAGTGGTGCGCAAACCAAGGCACCGAAGTGCCGAAAAAGCGAATCGGCGCGTATTATCCGTCAAACTGGCGCGGTCAGGCTGCAAAAACAGCAAAACGAGTGAAAAACGCACGGGCGGCCGCGGGCCGGCGGCGTTTTTCTCCATACAGATGTATCCGGAATGGCCAAGAACAAATTCAATCAGGCGTGGTTGCACGACCATATCAACGATCCCTACGTCAAATTGGCGCAGCGCGAGGGCTATCGGGCCCGCGCAGCGTATAAGCTGAAGGAGATCGACGAGCAGGACAAGCTGATCCGCCCCGGCCAGGTCATTGTCGACCTCGGCGCGGCCCCCGGCAGCTGGAGCCAGTACGCCCGCAACAAGCTGGCGGCGTCTTCGCGCGCCAAGGACGGCGGCATCGACGGCGCGGTAATTGCCATCGACCTGTTGCCGATGGAGGCTGTCGCCGACGTCACATTTATCCAGGGTGACTTCCGCGAGGAGGACGTATTTCGCCAATTGGAGGAAATCGTGCTGCAAGCGTCCGGCGGCGCGAAGATTGATCTTGTTTTGTCGGACATGGCCCCCAATTTGTCCGGTGTAGCCTTTGCCGATGCGGCCCGTATCGATTACTTATGTGACCTGGCGCTGGAATTTGCCCAGGCCCATCTGAAGCCGGAGGGCTCATTGCTGGTAAAGTGTTTCCATGGCAGCGGTTACAGCCAGATCGTGGAGAAGTTCAAGCGCCAGTTCAAGGTGGTCGCGAAACGCAAGCCCAAGGCGTCACGCGATAAGTCTTCCGAGACCTTCATTCTTGGGCGTTTCCTCAAGTCGGCGGGGTGAAGCGGTGCCTATCGCTTCGATGAATTTGCTTTTTACCCCGACGCCGGGCGCTGCATTACAATGCAGCTATCCCGTTGGCAAGGCGTTCGTAAAGGAGTTTGGCCTTGAATAACAACCTGTTTCAAAAGGCGGCAATCTGGCTCGTGATCGCGCTGGTGTTGTTTACCGTCTTCAAGCAGTTCGACAAGCCCCGCACGCAGGAAGGCGTCACCTATTCGCAGTTCATGGATGATGCCAAGGCCGGCAAGGTGGGCCGGGTTGACGTGCAAGGCCGCAATCTGGTGGTGACGCCCAAGGAAGGGCAAAAGTACACCATCATTTCGCCGGGCGACATCTGGATGGTTGGCGACCTGATGAAGTTCGGCGTCCAGGTCACCGGCAAGGCAGACGACGAGCCCAACATGCTGGTGCAGGCCCTGTATTACCTCGGGCCCACCCTGCTGATCATCGTGTTCTGGTTCTACATGATGCGGCAGATGCAGGGCGGCGGGAAAGGCGGTGCCTTCTCCTTTGGCAAGTCGCGCGCGCGCCTGATCGATGAAAACCAGAATGCAGTCACTTTCCAGGACGTCGCCGGTTGCGATGAATCCAAGGAAGAAGTGATCGAACTGGTGGACTTCCTCAAGGATCCGCAGAAATTCCAGAAGCTGGGCGGCCGTATCCCGCGCGGCGTGCTGCTGGTCGGCCCTCCGGGCACCGGCAAGACGCTGCTGGCGCGTGCCATCGCCGGCGAAGCCAAGGTGCCGTTCTTCAGCATCTCCGGCTCGGACTTCGTTGAAATGTTCGTCGGTGTGGGCGCGGCCCGTGTCCGCGACATGTTCGAGAATGCCAAGAAGCAGGCTCCCTGCATCGTCTTCATCGATGAAATCGATGCGGTTGGCCGTCACCGTGGCGCCGGCATGGGCGGCGGCAACGACGAGCGCGAGCAGACCCTCAACCAGATGCTGGTCGAGATGGACGGTTTCGAGGCCAACTCGGGCGTGATCGTGATCGCCGCGACCAACCGTTCGGACGTCCTGGACAAGGCGCTGCTGCGCCCGGGCCGTTTCGACCGCCAGGTGTATGTCGGCCTGCCCGACATCCGCGGCCGCGAGCAGATCCTCAAGGTCCACATGCGCAAGGTGCCGATCGGCAACGACGTCGACGCCTCGGTGATTGCACGTGGTACCCCGGGCTTCTCCGGCGCTGACCTGGCCAACCTGGTCAACGAAGCCGCACTGTTCGCCGCCCGCCGCAGCAAGCGCGTGGTCGACATGCAGGACTTCGAGGACGCCAAGGACAAGATCTACATGGGCCCGGAACGCAAGTCCACGGTCATGCGCGAAGAAGAACGCCGCGCTACCGCGTACCACGAGTCCGGCCATGCGGTGGTGGCCAAGCTGCTGCCCAAGGCGGATCCGGTGCACAAGGTCACCATCATGCCGCGCGGCTGGGCACTGGGCGTGACCTGGCAGCTGCCGGAGCACGACAAGTACTCGAAGTACAAGGACAACATGCTTGACGAGATCGCCATCCTGTTTGGCGGCCGCGCGGCGGAAGAGGTCTTCCTCAACGCCATGAGCACCGGTGCTTCCAATGACTTCGAGCGCGCCACCAAGACGGCTCGCGACATGGTCACCCGCTTCGGCATGAGCGACACCCTGGGCACCATGGTGTACGTGGATACCGAGCAAGATGGCATGTTCGGCAAGATGTCGTCCAAGACGGTGTCGGAAGCTACCCAGGTCAAGGTCGATGCGGAAATCCGCCGCATCGTCGACGAGCAATATGGCCTGGCCAAGCGCCTGCTCGAAGAAAACCGCGACAAGGTCGAAGCCATGACTGCGGCCCTCATGGAATGGGAAACCATCGATGCGGACCAGGTCAACGACATCATGGCGGGCAAGCCGCCGCGGCCGCCGCGTGGCGCGTCCAGCCAGAACGGTGGTGGCAACACGCCGTCGGGCGGCTCGCCGGTGGCCCAGACCAACGCTCCGGCCACGGCCTGAGCGGATGGCCGGCACGATAGTGTCGTCGGCGTTCCGGTAATCCGGATCGCGCCGGCGCGGTTGTCGTGGTTGTAGCGGTCGTTCACCAAGCCTGAAGCCGGCGCCTTGTGCGCCGGCTTTTTCATTGCAGGCGCGTACGTCGCGCTGCGGTTTTCCACTTTCCTGGCTTTCGTCCTTTCGTATCTTGCCGTCGATCTCAACCGATTCGAGTTTCCAGTGCGGCCGCTACCGCTTCGCGCGCGACCGCCGTCCGCTGGTGATGGGCATCCTGAACGTCACCCCCGATTCCTTTTCCGATGGCGGCCAGCATGCTGGCCGCGATGCCGCCTTGCGCCATGCCGAGCGCATGATTGCCGAAGGCGTGGACATCATCGATATCGGCGGCGAGTCCAGCCGGCCGGGGTCGGCGGCATTGCCGCTGGACGAGGAGCTGGCGCGTGTGGTGCCGATGGTCGAGGCGCTGCGCGACTGTGGCCGGCCGCTGTCCATCGATACCTACAAGCCGGAAGTCATGCGTGCGGCGCTGGCTGCCGGGGCGGACCTGATCAATGACATCTGGGGCTTTCGCATGCCTGGCGCCGTCGAGGCGGTGAGTGAGGCCCAGGCGGGGCAGGCCGGACTATGCGTGATGCATATGCAGCGCGATCCGCAGACCATGCAGGAGCAACCCCAGTACGAGGATGTGGTGCAAGAGGTGGCTGGTTTCCTGCGCGAGCGGGTGGGCGCGCTGCGCGCCGCCGGCGTGGCTGAAAGCCGCATCACGCTCGATCCGGGCTTTGGCTTTGGCAAGGCGCCGGATCATAATCTGCGGCTGCTGGGCCAGTTGCCGCAACTGGCGGTGGATGGCCTGCCCTTGCTGGTTGGCCTGTCGCGCAAGTCGACGCTCGGCGCGATCCTGGGCGGGCGGCCGCCGCAGCAGCGGATCGCCGCCAGCCTGGCAGCGGCGGTATGCGCCGCGGAACGGGGTGCGTATATCGTGCGTGTGCACGATGTGGAACAAACTGTGGATGCCCTCAAGATCTGGTGGGCCATCCGTCATGAAACTATTGCCTGTTAACATTTGTTTTGATTGCGGGCATCCAGCATTGCGCGCTTAGCCTTTAGCATTCGGCATCCGCAACATCGAACAACGGGAGAATGATCATATGACACGCAAGTATTTCGGCACGGATGGGATTCGTGGCAGGGTTGGCGAGGCGCCGATCACGCCCGACTTCGTGATGCGCCTGGGCTATGCGGCGGGCATGGTGCTCGCCCATGGCGCGAAGCAGCAAGATCAGGCGCGTCCGACCGTCCTGATCGGCAAGGACACGCGCATTTCCGGCTATATGCTGGAGGCTGCGCTAGAGGCCGGCTTTACCTCGGCAGGCGTCAACGTGCTGCTGACCGGGCCGCTGCCGACGCCGGGCGTGGCCTATCTCACGCGTGCGCTGCGCTTGTCGGCAGGCGTGGTGATCTCCGCCAGCCACAACCCGTACTACGACAACGGCATCAAGTTCTTCTCCGCCGATGGCGACAAGCTGCCGGACGCCGTGGAAATGGCGATCGAGCAAGCGCTGGAAGAGCCGATGGTCTGCGTGCGCTCGGACGATCTCGGCCGCGCGCGCCGCATCGAGGACGCCGCGGGCCGCTACATCGAATTCTGCAAGAGCACGTTCCCCTACGAGCAGGACCTGCACAAGCTCAAGCTGGTGGTGGACTGTGCGCATGGCGCCGCTTACCACATTGCTCCGCACGTCTTCCATGAGCTTGGCGCTGACGTGATCTCGATCGGCAACCAGCCGGATGGCCGCAACATCAACGCCGGCTACGGCGCGACGGCCCCGGAAAAACTGATCGAAGCGGTCAAGGCCAATGGCGCTGATCTCGGCTTGGCCTTCGACGGCGACGCGGACCGCCTGCAGGTGGTGGACCGCGATGGACGCCTGTTCAACGGGGATGAACTGCTGTACCTGATCGTCCAGGACCGCCTGCAGGCGGGCCAGGCCGTGGAGGGCGCGGTGGGCACGCTGATGACCAATATGGCGGTGGAGCTCGCGCTCAAGCGCCAGGGCGTGGAGTTCGTGCGCGCCAAGGTGGGCGATCGCTATGTGCTGGAAGAGCTGAACAAGCGCAAGTGGACGCTGGGCGGCGAGGGCTCGGGTCATCTGCTCTGCCTGGACCGCCACACCACCGGCGACGGCATTGTCTCCGCGCTGCAGGTGCTGGCCGCGTTGCGCCGTAGCGGCAAGACCCTGTCGCAATTGCTGGAAGGGGTTTCGCTGTTCCCGCAAACGCTGATCAATGTGCGCGTCGAAAAGGGCTTTGATTGGCAGTCCCACGCGGGCCTGAGCGCGGCGCGTGCCGTGATCGAGCCGCAGCTCGAGGGCCGGGGCCGGGTATTGATCCGAGCATCGGGGACCGAGCCGGTGGTGCGCGTGATGGTCGAAGCGGAGAAGGTCGAGACCGCGGAGCAGGCAGCGCAGACGCTGGCGGACGCCTTGCGGGCCTGAAACCGCGTCATCGCCGCCAGTTGTTGCCAAAACGCCGGGCTTTTCGCCCGGCGTTATTTTTTGTTGGAAGGCAATTAGCCGCAAGTTTTAGGCTTGTCTGCCGCGGGATGCGGGCCGGGGAGGGCGTTGCCGACGAGTGGATCAATGTGATGTAGGAGGCTGCTTCCGCTGACTTTGAAGAAGATCTCGTGATGTCATTGAATTGTCATAGTCGGAGCTTAAAGTTCGACTTGTCAAAAAATTGTCATTCCCCAACCATGTCTCTGGAGGACATATGAAGCTGGTCAAGACTGCCGTTGCAGGCATTGTGTCGTTGGTGGTAGCGGGCACTGCGTTCGCGGCGGAAATTACCGGTGCTGGCGCTTCTTTCCCGGCGCCCGTGTATTCCAAGTGGGCCGATGCATACCAAAAGGCAACGGGTAACAAGGTCAACTATCAATCCATCGGCTCGTCTGGCGGCATCAAGCAGATCGGCGCCAAGACTGTCGACTTCGGTGCTTCCGACGCGCCCCTGAAGGATGAAGAACTGGCCAAGCAAGGCTTGGTGCAGTTTCCCACGGTGATCGGCGGCGTGGTGCCGGTGATCAACCTGCAAGGCATCAAGCCGGGCGAACTGACCATCACCGGCGACGTGCTGGCGAACATCTACCTGGGCAAGATCAAGAAGTGGGACGATCCCGCCATCAAGGCACTGAACCCGCACGCCAAGCTGCCGAGCCAGGACATCCTGCCGGTGCGCCGCGCTGATGGTTCGGGCACCACCTTCATCTTCACCAACTATCTGTCCAAGGTCAGCACCGACTGGAAGAGCTCGGTGGGCGAGGGCACCACGGTCAACTGGCCGGGCGGTGGCACTGGCGGCAAGGGTAACGAAGGCGTGGCCGCTTTCGTGCAACGCCTGAACGGCGCCATCGGCTACGTTGAGTACGCCTACGCCAAGCAGAACAAGATGACCCACCTGAACATGAAGAACGCTGCCGGTGCAGTGGTTCAGCCTGGTGACGACGGCTTCAAGGCAGCGGCAGCAGGCGCCGACTGGAGCAAGACCTACTATCAGATCCTGACCAACGAACCGGGCAAGACGGCATGGCCGATCGCCGGCGCGACCTTCATCCTGGTGCACAAGAACCAGGAAAAGGCAGCGCAGGGCGCCGAAGTGCTGAAGTTCTTCGACTGGGCGTACAAGAGCGGTGGCAACATGGCCAGCGAACTTGACTACGTACCGCTGCCGGACGCCGTGGTGAACCAGATCCGCGCGACCTGGAAGAACTCGGTCAAGGACGGCTCGGGCAAGGCGTTGTACAACTGATCGGCGGGCCGCCACGGCAGCCGCGCCGTGCCGGTCCGGTGCCCCAAGGGCGCCGGACCGGCAGCATTGAAGACAGCAAGGCAGTAGAAGCAGCAGTAGAAGCAGCGCAGCAAACGCGGCAACCCGCGCGGGCAAGCGCGACGCAATGCAAGGGCCTATTGGCCCGAGCGGTCGGCGCGGCCAGCCAGCCGCCTATTAAACGAACTCCAATACCACATCATGGCGACTACATCCGATCTATCCGCAGTACGGCCGCCTAGCCGTACCGGTGACATCCTGTTTGGTGGCCTGACGCGCGGCGCCGCCATCGTGACCTTGCTGCTGCTTGGCGGCATCATCGTGTCGCTTGCAATCAGCGCCTGGCCTTCGATCGAGGCCTTCGGCCTGCGCTTCCTGTGGACCGCAGAGTGGGATCCACCCGCGGACGTCTATGGCGCGCTGGTGCCGATCTACGGCACCATCGTCACCTCCCTGATCGCCCTGATCATCGCGGTGCCCATCAGCTTTGGCATCGCGCTGTTCCTGACCGAGCTGTCGCCGGCCTGGCTGCGCCGCCCGCTCGGCACCGCCATCGAATTGCTGGCTGCCGTACCCTCGATCGTCTACGGCATGTGGGGCCTGCTGGTCTTCTCGCCGATCTTCGGCGAGTACTTCCAGAAGCCGCTGGCCGCCACCGTGGGCCAGGTGCCGCTGATCGGCAAGCTGTTCCAGGGTGCGCCCCTGGGCATCGGCCTGCTGTGCGCCGGCGTGATCCTGGCGATCATGATCATTCCCTACATCGCGTCTGTGATGCGCGATGTGTTCGAAGTTACCCCGGTTTTGCTCAAGGAATCGGCCTATGGCATCGGCTGCACCACGTGGGAAGTGATGTGGCGTGTGGTGCTGCCCTTCACCCGTGCCGGCGTGATCGGCGGCGTGATGCTGGGCCTGGGCCGCGCGCTGGGCGAGACCATGGCGGTCACCTTCGTGATCGGCAATACCAACCTGCTGGACAACGCCTCGCTGTTCTCGCCGGGCAACAGCATCACCTCGGCACTGGCCAATGAGTTCGCCGAAGCCGGCGCCGGCCTGCATACCGCCGCGCTGATGGAGCTCGGCCTGATCCTGTTCTTTATCACGTTCGTGGTCCTGGCGCTGTCCAAGATCCTGTTGCTCCGCCTGGCCAAGAACGAGGGTGCAAAATGAGCCAAGCCGCCATGTCTTCCTCTTCCTCTACGTCGATTCCGGCAGTCAGTCCGGATGCGGATGCCACGCGCACGCGTCTGCAGGCACGGCGCCGCCGCACCAACTTCTATGCCCTGACGGCGTCGCTGGGCGCCATGGGGTTCGGTCTGTTCTGGCTGGCCTGGATCCTGTGGACCACCATTTCGCTGGGAGTGGGCGGCCTGTCGATGGATCTGTTCACGCAGATGACGCCGGCGCCGAATACCGCTGGCGGCGGCCTGGCCAATGCGATCTACGGCAGCTTCGTGATGGTGGGCCTCGCCACGCTGTGCGGAACGCCCTTGGGCATCCTGGCCGGCATCTACCTGGCCGAATACGGCAAGACGTCGCCGTTGGCCAGTTTTATCCGCTTTATCAATGACATCCTGCTGTCGGCGCCGTCGATCGTGATCGGCCTGTTCGTCTACGCGCTGGTGGTGACCCGCATGGGCCATTTTTCCGCCTGGGCCGGCATCTGCGCGCTGGCGTTGCTGCAGATTCCGATCGTGGTGCGCACGACCGAGAACATGCTGAACCTGGTCCCGAATGCGCTGCGCGAGGCCGCCTTCGCGCTCGGCACGCCCAAGTGGAAGATGGTGCTGTCGATCACGGTGAAGTCGTCATATGCAGGCATCGTCACCGGCGTGCTGCTGGCGGTTGCGCGTATCGCCGGCGAGACCGCGCCGCTGCTGTTCACGGCCTTGTCCAACCAGTTCTGGACCAGCGACCTGAACAAGCCGATGGCGAACCTGCCGGTGACCATCTTCCGCTTCGCCATGAGCCCGTTCGTCGAGTGGCAGCAACTGGCCTGGGCCGGCGTGTTCCTGATTACCGTTGGTGTGCTGGCGCTCAATATCCTGGCACGCATGCTGTTCAAGAAATGACCGGCAGCGCGATAGCCGCACGGCCTACCCCAAATTCTTTGCGAGAGACGAGCATGACCTCGACCGTCATCGACATTCCCGACACGACCCGCGCCAAGATCGACGTGCGCGACCTGAACTTCTACTACGGCCAGTTCCATGCGTTGAAGAACGTCAATATGTCGATCCCCGAGCGCAAGGTGACGGCCTTTATCGGCCCGTCCGGCTGCGGCAAGTCGACCCTGTTGCGTACCTTCAACAAGATGTACGCGCTCTATCCGGAGCAGCGTGCCGAGGGCGAGATCAACATGGATGGCGAGAACCTGCTGACCGCCAAGAAAGACATCGCTCTGCTGCGCGCCAAGGTTGGCATGGTGTTCCAGAAGCCCACGCCGTTCCCCATGTCGATCTATGACAATATCGCTTTTGGGGTGCGCCTGTTCGAGAAGCTGTCGCGCTCCGAGATGGACGACCGCGTGGAATGGGCACTGTCCAAGGCGGCGTTGTGGAACGAAGCCAAGGACAAGCTCAACCAGTCGGGCTACGGCCTGTCCGGCGGCCAGCAGCAGCGCCTGTGCATCGCGCGCGGTATTGCCATCCGCCCCGAAGTGCTGTTGCTGGATGAGCCGTGCTCCGCACTTGACCCGATCTCGACCGGCCGCATCGAAGAGCTGATCGCGGAGCTGAAGGACGAGTACACGGTGGTGATCGTGACCCACAATATGCAGCAAGCCGCGCGCTGCTCGGACTACACCGCGTATATGTACCTGGGTGAACTGATCGAGTTCGGCGAGACCGAGAAGATCTTCATCAAGCCGCATCGCAAGGAAACCGAAGACTACATCACCGGCCGTTTCGGCTGATTGAGCGTTACGCACATAACGCATAGCATACGAATAGAGCGGCTAGGAGAGCAACATGTCTGACAAGCATCTGTCGACCCAATTCGACGCCGACCTCAACGCCATCAGCACGAAACTGCTGCAGATGGGCGGTCTGGTCGAGTCGCAGATCGAAAACGCCATGCGGGCGCTTTCGGAGTTCGACGCGGGCCTGGCCGACCAGGTCATCGCGCGCGAGCACCACCTGAATGCCCTGGAGCTCGAGATCGATGCCGATTGCGGCAACATCATCGCGCGCCGGCAGCCGACCGCGCGCGATCTGCGCCTGGTGATGGCGATTTCGAAGACCATCACCAACCTGGAGCGCGCCGGCGACGAAGCGGAGAAGATCGCCAAGCGCACCAAGCACATCATGGAAGACGCAGGCGCCCACCAGATCAATTACTCCGAGGTGAAGCTCTCGGGTGATCTGGCCATCGCGCTGCTGCGCCAGGCACTCGATGCCTTTGCGCGCCTGGACACCGTGGCTGCCGCCCGGATCGTCAAGGACGACAAGGCCATCGACGACGAATTCCGTGCGTTCGTGCGCAAGCTCATCACCTATATGATGGAAGACCCGCGCACGATCTCGGTCGCGCTGGATTTCCTCTTTATCGCCAAGGCGATCGAGCGCATTGGCGACCACGCCAAGAACATCGCTGAATTCATCATCTACATCGTCAAGGGAACCGACGTCCGCCACGCCTCGCGTGAGGACATGGAGCGCGAAGCGCTGAGTTAAGGCGCCACCGCGGAGAAAATTACATGCCAAGCAGCATTCTTGTTGTCGAAGACGAACCCGCGATTGCCGAACTGATCGCGGTTAACCTGCAACACGCGGGACACTATCCGATCCGGGCCTATAACGCCGAGCAGGCGCTGTCACTGATGAGCGACGTGCTGCCCGACCTGGTGCTGCTCGACTGGATGCTCCCGGGCAAGTCGGGAGCCACCTTCGCCAAGGAGCTGCGCAATAACGACCGCACCAAGCAGATTCCTATCATCATGCTTACCGCGCGCAGCGAGGAGCAGGACAAGGTGCTGGGGCTCGAGGCCGGCGCGGATGACTACGTCACCAAGCCGTTCTCGCCCAAGGAACTGCTGGCCCGCATCAAGGCCGTGCTGCGCCGCCGCGCCCCCCAACTGACCGACGACGTCGTTGCCATCAATGGCCTGCGCCTTGACCCGGCTACGCACCGGGTCACCGGCCAGGATGAATCTGGCCTGATCAAGCTGGACCTGGGTCCTACCGAGTTCCGTTTGCTGCACTTTTTGATGACGCATCCGGAGCGCGTTCACAGCCGTTCGCAGTTGCTGGACCAGGTGTGGGGCGATCACGTGTTCGTGGAAGAGCGGACCGTCGACGTACACATCAAGCGCCTGCGCGCCGCGCTGACCCCTGGTGGCTACAGCAACATGATCGAGACGGTGCGCGGCAGCGGCTACCGCCTGGCTCGCGCGCCCAGCCACTGATGGGCAGGCTTGCCACGTCGTTTCCGGCGTGGCGCCTGTTACAGCTTGCCTGTTTCGTGGCACACTCCACCGCATTCCATGCGGTCTTGCCGCCTGCCTGACCTTCTCACTTCTTCATGAACGTCATCTGGGCCCGTTCGGCGGCCATCCTGATTTTCCTGGCCCTGGCTTCGGCCGGGCTGTACTTCTTCCTTGGCCCCGTGCCTGCGCTGGCCGTGCTGTGCGTCGGGTTGCTGGGGCATCTGCTCTATTACATCTACCAGATCAACCGGCTCTGGAAAGTGCTGGACGCGCCTGCCTACGGCGAGATTCCCAGCGCGCTGGGGCTATGGGGCGAGGTGTATTACCGCCTGCATCGCCTGGTCAAGCGCTGGCGCACCCAGGTGTTGCAGGTCGAGCAGCAACATACTCGTTTTATCCAGGCCATCCAGGCGTCGCCCAATGGCGTTCTGATGCTGGATGATGCCGACCAGATCGAATGGTGCAACGATGTGGCCGAGCAGCATTTTGGCCTCAATGCGCGGCGCGACGTGCGCCAGCGCATCACCCACCTGATCCGGCGGCCGGAATTCGTCCAGTACCTGCACTTGCAGCGTTTCGATGAGCCGCTGGTGATGCGCGACATGGGCGAGCACAAGCGCAGCGTGATCGCCGTGCAGATCCTGCCTTACGGCGAAAGCCGCAAGCTGGTGTTGACACACGACATCACCAAGGTGGAGAACACGGAGGCGATGCGCAGGGATTTCGTCGCCAACGTCTCGCACGAACTGAAGACACCACTGACGGTGCTGACCGGCTTCCTGGAAACGGTGCGCGACCTGCCTGTGTCGGAGCAGGATCGCAACCGCTACCTCGACATGATGCTGGTGCAGTCCATGCGCATGCAGCACCTGGTCGAGGACTTGCTGGTGCTGGCCAAGCTGGAAAGCGACGAGCAGCCGCCGAGCCAGGACCGGATCGACCTGGCCGAGCTGGTTGCGCACCTCGTGCACGACGCCGAGGCGCTGTCCCAGGGCGAGCACCAGATCTCCGCGCAGATCGACCCGGCCGTCATGATCCGCGGTGCGGAGCGTGAACTGCTGTCGGCCTTCGGCAACCTGGTTTCCAATGCGGTGCGCTACACGCCGGAGGGCGGGCGCATCAGCATCGCGCTGAACTACGAGAACGAGCACGCCATTTTCTCGGTCACCGATACGGGCCTGGGCATTGCCGCCGACCATATCCCGCGCCTCACCGAGCGTTTCTACCGGGTCGACCGCAGCCGTTCGCGCGATACCGGTGGGACCGGCCTCGGGCTCGCCATTGTCAAGCATGTGCTGTCGCGCCACCATGCCGACCTGCGCATCACCAGCGAAGTGGGGCGCGGCAGCGTGTTCCGCGTGGTCTTCCCTGTCGATCGCAGCGGCTATATGCCTAGCGCCTTGCCGCGGCCGGGAGAGTCGCCGCAGAAGGCGGCCTGAGCAGCGCCTGCTCGCGGCGTGGTGCATGGCACGGCGCACGCGAGGCGCGCCGTGCCGACCTCACCTCACCCTCACCCTCAGGCGCTGCCGAACAGGGCCAGCAGGTCGTTCTGGCTGACGTGCGGCTGCTTGGACTTGGTGTGCTTGCGGATGTAGCTGCCGTCGGGCTGCATGATCCATGCGGAGGCATTGTCGTGCAGATGTACTCGCAGGCTCTCCTTGATGACCCGCGCCTTCAGTACTTTGTCCAGTACCGGGAATGCCACCTCGACGCGACGGAACAGGTTGCGGTCCATCCAGTCCGCGCTGGACAGGTAGACCACCTCCGTGCCGCCGGCCAGGAAGTAATAGACCCGGTGATGCTCGAGGAAGCGCCCGACGATGGAGCGCACCGTGATGTGCTCCGACAGGCCCGGCACCCCTGGGCGCAGCGCGCACACTCCACGGATGATCAGGTCGATCTTCACGCCGGCGCGTGATGCCTTGTACAGCTCGTCGATGATGGATGGTTCCAGCAGCGCATTCATCTTGGCCATGATGCGCGCGGGCTTGCCGGCACGGGAGTTGCGGGCCTCCGCGCGGATATGCTCCACCAGATTGCTCTGCATGGTGAACGGCGACTGCCACAGGTGATTCAGGCGGATGGTGCCCGCGGTGCCCGTTAGCAGCTGGAACACGTGCTGGACGTCCTCGCAGATCTTCTCGTTGGCGGTGAGCAGGCCGAAATCGGTGTATAGCCGCGCGGTGCGCGGATGATAGTTCCCGGTGCCCAGGTGCGCATAGCGGCGCAGCTTGAACTGCTTGCTCTTGGCGCCTTCCAGTTCGCGGCGCACCATCAGCAGCATCTTGGCATGGCACTTGTGGCCAACCACGCCATAGACCACATGCGCGCCGGCGGATTCGAGCCGCTCGGCCCAGTTGATGTTGGTTTCCTCGTCAAAGCGCGCCAGCAGTTCCACCACTACAGTGACTTCCTTGCCATTGCGCGCCGCGGTCATCAGCGCCTCCATCACCGGCGACTCGTTGCCGGTGCGGTAGACGGTCTGCTTGATGGCTACCACGGCAGGGTCGACGGCGGCTTGCTGCAGCAGGTCGAGCACCGAGCTGAAGCTCTCGTAGGGATGGTGCAGCAGCACGTCCTGCTGGCGGATCGCGTCGAACATCGAAGCGCCGGGCGCAAACACCTTGACCGGCGCCGGCACGTGCGGCGGGTATTTGAGGGCGGGGCGGTCGACCAGGTCGGGGATCTGCATCAGCCGCACCAGGTTGACCGGGCCGCTCACGCGGTACACGTCCTGCTCGCCCAGGCCGGATTCGAGCAGCAGGCGGCGCGCCATGGCCGGCGGGGTGTCGGCCGAGATTTCCAGGCGCACGGTGTCGCCGAAGTGGCGGGTCGGCAGCTCGCCTTGCAGTGCCTCGCGCAGGTCCGTGATATCGTCCTCCGACACGAACAGGTCAGAGTTGCGGGTGACGCGGAACTGATAGCAGCCGTTGACCTTGATAGCGGGGAACAGCTCATGCACGAAGGCTTGCATGAAGGACGACAGCAGCACAAATCCGTAGGGATAGCCCGAGAGTTCCTCGGGCATCCTGACTACGCGCGGCAGCGCGCGGGGTGCCTGCACGATGGCCAGGTCGGCCTCCCGGCCGAAGGCATCCTTGCCCGATAACTCAATGACGAAATTCAGGCTCTTGTTAAGCACCCGCGGGAAGGGGTGGGCCGGGTCCAGCGCGATCGGCGTCAGGACCGGGCCGAGCTCGCGCGTGAAGAAGCTGCGCGCCCATTCGCGCTGCGCCTCGTTCCAGGTGGAGGCGAGGTGAAAGAACACCCCTTCTTTTTCCAACAGGGGGAAAATCACGTTTTGCAGCATGTCATACTGCATGGCCACCAGCTTTTGCACGCGCTCCGTGACAATCTGGTATGCCTGCTGCAAGGAAAGGCCGTCGGGCGTGATGCCGGAAGGATTGTCACGCATCTGCTCCTTCAAGCCGGCCATGCGGATCTCGAAGAACTCGTCCAGATTACTTGAAACAATACAGATGAATTTCAGACGTTCGAGCAGCGGCACGCTGGCGTCAGCTGCCTGTGCCATGACTCTCGTATTGAATTCCAGAATGCCCATTTCGCGGTTGAGCAGCGTGCCGGGTGGGCTTGTCGACATAGGCATGACCTTCTTTTGGTAATGCGGCGACTTTTTCATAGAATCATGTCAAATTGATGACAATGTGATTTTGTCACGATGCAGACATGATAAAGACATATTTTCTAAGGTTGGGCGAACCTGACTGCCCGACACCGTTATTGACGCCGCGGCTTGCGGCTTTTACCCACATTCCCCTACCGCGATGAACCAAACCCCTCGCTTGCTGGCTGCCGTCGACATGGGCTCAAACAGCTTCCGCCTGATGATCGGGCGGGTGGATGAGAGCCTGACCGCATCCGGGCCGGCCAGCCAGCTATTCCAGGTCGATGCGCTGCGCGAGCCGGTGCGCCTGGCCGCGGGCCTGACGCCAGACAAGTACCTGGACCAGCCGGCCCGCCGGCGCGGCATCGACGCCCTGCGGCGTTTCGGCGACCGCCTGCGCGATTTCTCCCCTGACCAGGTGCGGGCGGTGGCGACCAATACGCTGCGGGTAGCCAAGAACGCGTCGGAATTCCTGATCGAGGCCGAGCACGCGCTCGGATTCCCGATTGAAGTGATTGCCGGGCGCGAAGAGGCGCGGTTGATCTACCTGGGCGCCTCGCACGATGCGCCGGCCTGTGCCGGCAACCGGCTGGTGGTCGATATCGGTGGCGGCTCGACCGAGTTCATCATCGGCAGCGGCTACACATCCAAGCTGATGGAGAGCCTCTACATCGGCTGCGTCTCGCACAGCCGCCAGTTCTTCCCCAGCGGCAACGTCGATGACTACGCGATGAAGCAAGCGGAACTGGCCGCGCGCAGGGAGATCCAGGTGCTCGTGCGCCAGTACCGGGCGGCCGGCTGGCAGCAGGCGGTGGGTTCGTCGGGTACGGCGCGCGCGCTGGCCGAACTGATCGAGCTCAACGGCATGAACGACAACCCGGCCGAGCACGGCATCACCCGCGAAGGCCTGGAGCGCCTCAAGCGCGCGCTGGTCAAGGCGGAGAACGCCAACCGGGTCAAGCTGGTGGGCCTGAAGGCGGACCGCATCCCCGTGCTGCCAGGTGGCCTGTCGATCATGCTCGGCGTGTTCGCCGAGCTCGACATCGATCGCATGGACGTCACCGACGGCGCGCTGCGCCTGGGTGTGCTGTACGACCTGCTGGGCCGCACGCACCACGAGGACATGCGCACCATCACCGTGGATCAGTTCATGCGCCGCTATGGCGTAGACCGCGCGCAAGCCCAACGCGTGCGCCAGGCCGCGCTGGGTTTGCTGGCGCAGTTTCCCGAGCCGCGCAATGAGCGCCGCGACGACAATCTGGCACTGCTGGGCTGGGCCGGCGGGCTGCATGAGATCGGCATGACCATCTCGCACAGCGGCTACCACAAGCACTCGGCGTACATCGCTACGCACGCCGATATGCCGGGCTTCTCGAAGACCGACCAGGCACGGCTGGCAACGCTGTTGCTCGGGCATGCCGGCAAGCTAGGCAAGCTTTCCGGCAGCGGCAAGTTCCTCGACTGGCGGATGCTCTTCAGCCTGCGCCTGGCATTCGTGCTGTGCCGGCGCCGTGCCGACGAGCCGCTGCCCGAGATCACCGTGGGCCAGCGTTCGGATGCACTGGACGAAGGTTTCGAGGTGCGCTTGCCCAAGGCCTGGATCGAGGCCAACCCGCTGGTCGAATACAGCCTGGCGCAGGAAGCCGACGAGTGGGAACGCATCGGCAAGCGCTACAAGGTGGTGTACGCCTGAGCCAAGCGCAGGGGCGGCCAGATGGCGGCCCCCGTTTCGATCAGCAGGCCGAGCGCCCGCACAGGCTCAGGCGTCGCGGTTCAGGCCAAGGAAGTGGCGCGCATAGCGGGGGTTCATGTCGTTTACGCGCAGCAGCGTGAGGAAGTCCGCCACGTTGAAGTCGGGATCCCACGCCGGCATGCCGCAAATTCGCGCGCCTAGCCGCAGGTAACCCTTGATCAGCGCCGGCGGCTCTACGTCCAGCGTCTGATTGAGCTCGTCGATCGGCAGAGGCAGGCGCGGGAACGCGTGATATTCGATCGGCGCCAGGGCGCGCTCGGCGAAGACCCGGTACAGGCTGGCCGCATAGTGGCCGCCATCGCTCATCGGCACGCTCGCGCATCCCAGCATCGACTCGATGCCCCAGCGCTGCAGGTACTCGCCCAGGCCACCCCACAGCGCCATGATCACGCTGCCCGAGCGGTAGTCGCGGTGCACGCACGAGCGGCCCAGTTCCACCATCTTGGGCTTCAGGTGAGCCAGGCGCACCAAGTCGAATTCCGACTCGGCATAGAGGCAGCCAATACGCTTGGCCTGGTGGGGCGCCATAACGCGGTAGGTGCCGACCACCTTGAGCGTGGCCGTATCGCGCACGATCAGGTGGTCGCAGTAGGCGTCGAACATATCCACGTCGAGTTCAGGCCTCGACGGGTTCAGCCTGGCGCCCATTTCTTCGGCGAAGACCTTGTAGCGCAGGCGCTGCGCTTCTTCTACTTCATCCTGGTGGCGCGCCCACGCCACGCTGAAAGCAGGCTGGTCATGCGCTTGTTCATGTGCTTGTGCAGGTTGCTGGCGATGAAGACGCCTCCGCGCCGAATGGCCTGACAGGCCACTGGGCAGGGAATCGAACAACGGCTGGGTGGGCGTCGGGAGCTCTCGCATCAGTATGTCCTTTCGGTGACGAAACTGTTGCGGTCGAATGTAGAGAGGGCAGGTGACAGTGCCGTGAAGCGGTCGTGACGGTTCAGTGACGGCGGCCCGGAAAGCCGGGCCGCGCCGTTGCGGGGTGCCCAAAAATGCTAGAGAAATTCCGGATTGATGACTGCGCGCAACACGACCTGCGATTCACTTTCGCGCGTGCGCCCCGACAGCCACCAGATGCCGCTCTTGCGCACGCTCCAGTTCATTTCCGAGCCCGCCAGCAGCAGGCTGGCAAGTTGGCCAAGCCAAGGCTGGTGCCCGACCAGCACGGTGTGCTCGGCGCCTTGAGGCCAATCGATCGCGGCCAGCACCGCGCTGACATCGGCGCCCGGGGCAAGCTCGGGCAACACCTCTGCGTTCTCGCGCAGGGCGGCGGCGGTTTCGCGCGTACGCAGGGCCGGGCTGCAGACCACCCGCGTACCGGGAGGCAGATGGCTGCGCAGCCATGCGGCGGAGGCATCCGCCTGCTTATGTCCGCGTTTGGTCAGGGGGCGTTGCAGGTCGGCATTGCGGGAAAAGCCAAGCGCGCCAGACAACTCCTCGGCTTCGGCATGACGCCACAGGATCAGGTTCATGAGAGCGGTGTGCTCAAGCTAAAGGGGAAAAGGGGAAAGGGAAAACGGGAAATGGATGTTTCGAGTATGGCCACGCGCGCAGGTGCGTGCAAGACGGGCAAACACCGGGCGGGAACGCAGCATGGCACTGCCAAATGACACGCACGTGGCGAGCCATACATGGCGGAAGCTGCCGCAGCGTGGGGTGAAGCGATAGGGGGGGCAATGGCCGACAAGCCACCGGCATCGACCAGCGCTCCAGGCCTGAGGCATCAGGATGGAATAGCCATCATGATTGTTTCAGTGGAGCCGCTAATGCACGATGCGTGCAGGTGGCTATGGCCAGATGTCTCCCAGGGCGGGACCGCCGCGATGCGGTGCCCTGGAATGCGGTCTAGCGCAACGCTCGCCGGGGGCGAGTGTGGAAGAAGATCAGACTTTGTGGCGGAAGTTGATGCGGCCCTTGGTCAGATCGTAGGGCGACATTTCCAGCGTCACGCGGTCACCAGCCAGAATGCGGATGCGGTGCTTCTGCATCTTGCCCGAGGCATAGGCCCAGATTTCCACGCCGTTTTCCAGCGTCACGCGGTAACGATTGTCCGGCAGGGCTTCCGAGACAACACCGCCAAATTCGATAAGTTCTTCCTTAGCCAATCTTCTTCCTTTACGGCAGCCTTGGGCTGCATGAATTTAGGTAAATCCGGTGAGGCGAGCGCTGGCATGCCTGCATGCTCGCGAGGTCCGGGTGCCAGCAGTGACAAGCGCCGGCTTGCTTGGTTGCGCCTTGAAGTTGCGGGAGGCAAGCTGACCCGGACCGGCACGGCAAAAAAGCGCGTGCAAAAAAGTCCACGTTAGGGAATCGCCGGGGGGCGCGTCAGTGCCCGGCAGATTGCCTTGCCGGTTGCGGTCGCAAGCTAATGCGGCCGTGCTACCGTGATAGGCGCGGGGGCAATGAAGCGGGCAAGATGTTCCCGGTGGCTTGCCGAACTGCGCTGCAGTGTGATGGCTGCATTCCTCGGCAAGGGCGCCCGGTTACAGGGCATGCTGCATAAACCCCGGGCTAACGCGCGATTATATCATGGGTGTGCAGTCCAGGCGTGGCGCGCGCATGGCCGCCTTACCCGGATATGGCCGCGAAAACAAGAGAAAAAGCCCGCCGCCGGGTGGGTTGCGGGCTTAAAAGTGGTGCGGGCGGTTCGCAGACCCGCCCGCTGCCAGTGTCTGTGTTTCAAGCGCGCAGGGGATCCCATATTCATGGCATTGCCATTGGGTGCTGCGGTGCAGTGAGGTGGGTGCCCGGCGCAGCGGCCGGCACTGGCCCGGACAAAATCAGGCGACAAAAAAAGGCTTAGACCTTGCGGTCTAAGCCTTTGATCTTATTGCTAAATACTGGTCGGGGCGACATGATTCGAACATGCGACCCTCTGATCCCAAATCAGATGCGCTACCAGGCTGCGCTACGCCCCGAAGCCGTGGATTGTAGCTCGGCGGCGGGGCCGGGGTCAAATTTTACTTTTGCACCGGCCAAGCGAGGCGCCGGCAGATGTGGGGGTCGCCGCAGGATTTGATGGATAAAAGGTTCGCTTGACTTGGTCGCAAGCGCTGACATAATCCGCACACCGCAGCGGCCAGGCCCCGCGCCCGGTCAGGCGCACAGGCAATCCGTGCCGCTAGCGGGACTGGCGCCGAACATGAGAATAAGAGTGCCCTCGCCACGATCGCGAGGCCCAGCCCCTGTCCGCCGGGGCGCATGAAGACGGTCAGAAGCTTAAAAAGAAAGAATGGCGAAAACCTCGGGTCCGCGCGGGTCCCGGGGCGCATGGTGGCGTGACGGAACGCTGCCTGCCAAGTTGGACGGGGAAATCATGTTTCAGTCGCAGGTTAGTGTGCTGGTCGCGGGCCTATTCGGGTTGCAGATGGCGGTGGTGTTCGCAGTCTTGCAGCGCACACCCGGCATGGGCCGCGCCGGTTTGAATTCTTGGGTGACCGGCGCGTTGCTGGTCACCGCAGCCACCGTCTTGCTCGCTGCGCAGGACTATCTGCCGGAATGGCTTACGCTCAATCTGGTGGATCTGGTCATGACGGCGGCTTTGTCCTTGATGGTCTATGGCACGCGCCGCTTTTTCGGCAAGCGCGGGGGTGCGGCTGCGCTCTGCTTGCTGAACCTTGCCGTGCTGGCCAACGCCGCGTACTTCGATTGGGCGGGCGTGTCGCCGGCGGAGCCGGCGCTCGTCTTTATCCTGGCCAATACCTATCTTCCGCTGTTGTTGCTGCGCGTGGTGGCGCCGCAAGTGCGCGCCAGGCGCGGCACCGGCCGCCTGGCGGCGCTGTCGCTCGGGCTGATCGCGCTCGCTTGCGCGGTCATGGGCCTCTATCAAGCCATCGACCTCAAGCTGCTCCCCGCTGGCCTGGCCTGGCTGGCAAAGCGCCCGCCCCGGGAAACCTTTGCCGTTCTGCACGCCTTTGGCATTGTCAGCCTGGCCGTGAGCTTCGCGCTGCTTGCCCACGATAGCCTGCGCCGACGTCTGGAGCACCGCGCCAGCTATGACGACCTGACCGACGTCCTGTCGCGCGGCCCTTACTGGGAGGCGCTGGAAGAGGCCTGCAAGCAAGCGGACCGCCAGCAACGCCCGCTGACCGTGGCGTTCATCGACCTGGATCATTTCAAGGCCATCAATGATCTCTATGGCCATCTGGCCGGCGACAGCGTGCTGCGCCACTTCAGCGGCTTGCTGCGCAAGTCGGTGCGCGCGGACGATTTCGTCGGCCGGCTGGGTGGGGAGGAGTTTGGCATCGTGATGCCCGGCACCGCGCTGGACCAGGGCCGGGCGATCAGCCTGCGCCTGAGTGCGCTTGTGCGCACCACGCCGTGCCCTTCCGAGCCGGATGCGATTTCCTACACGGTAAGCATCGGCATGGCGGAGCGGCTGCCGGGGGAGGGGGCGGATACGCTCATGCGCCGCGCCGACAATGCCCTCTACGATGCCAAAACCATGGGGCGCAACTGTGTGTCCACGCAACCCATTGACCGGCTTGCCGGCATGGCCACGACGCCGCGAATGCGGGTTTCGCAGGCATCCTGAGCCGGGCTGTGTCGGGCCGCATGCCGACACGGTAGGATCGGCCGCGGGGCTGAGGTAGAATACCGGGCTTCGCATGCTAAGCCGTTCAGCAGCATGCGAAGCCCTCTGCATTTCAGTAGTTCCTCCTGTCCGCCCTTAGCTCAGTTGGATAGAGCACTCGCCTTCTAAGCGAGCGGTCACACGTTCGAATCGTGTAGGGCGGACCATTTTCTCCCGCATTCCTCAGCATTCCCCCAGCATTCTCCATCGCCCAGAGGCGCCATCGCATCGCGAACTCAGGCGATGGGCTGCCGATGGCCGCCAGTCCGGTCTAAGATTTCGGGGATGTCGTGGTTTTTTCTGGCACGGCGCCTTTCCCGAGGCTAGTCCCATGGCGAAGTTCAACACAGGTGCAGGCAGGAAGCTCCGTTACTGGCTGGCCGGCGGCGCGTGCCTGCTGATGCTGGCCGCCATTGCCCGCCATGCCTTGTTCCTGGCGGTCGAGGAGGACGCGTTCGAGCCCAAGCCGGCCGATGCGGCCGACGCGATGACGCCGGACCGCCTGGGGGTCGCGTCGCGCCAGTTCGCGTTTGCCAGCGGCGCGCGCATGCTGCGCGCCTCTTGCGTCCTGGCTCAGGGCGGTGACGCGCCCGCCGTGCTGATCTACCACGGCGACGAGGAAAACTTGTCGGACTGGGCCAGCGCGCAGGCGTTGCTCTACCACAATGGGATCTCGTCCTGCGTATTCGACTACAGCGGCTATGGCGCCAGCGGCGGCAAGCCCGGCGTGGTCAACCTGCATGAGGACGGCCTGGCCGCGTATGGCCAGTTCCTCGCCATGACGCCGCGTGCCAGCCGGCGCTATGTGATGGGCTTTTCGCTGGGTTCCGGGGTGCTGCTGGACGTGATCCCCGCCTTGCGCCCGGCGCCCGCTGGCCTGGTGATTGCCGCCGGCTTCACGTCCGCACGCGAGGCGGCGGTGGTGACCGGGCGGGTGCCGGCGTGGGTGGCAAGGCTGCTTCCGGAACCGTGGGACAACGAGGACCAATTGCGAAATTCAATGCTGCCGCTGCTGCTTGTGCACAGCCGCGCGGACGAAGTGATTCCCTTTGCATATGCCGAGCGGCTGGAGCGCGCCGCCGGTGGCCCCAGCCGGCTGGTGGCGCTGTCGGCGCTGCCGCACGATGCGGCGATCCTGCCGGAGCGCCAGGACGCGTTCTGGGCGCCTATCGTCACCTATCTGCGCTCGGGCTGCCTGGGCGGGCAGGTCGCCAAATAGGCCGCGCACGCTGTGCCGCCGGGCGGGCACGAAAAAGGGGCGTCGGCCAAAGCCGCACGCCCCTTTTTCGCGATGGCCGCCGTGAGAGGCGGCCGCGCCGGGATTACGCTTCTTCGGGCAGGCTCGCACCCACGGTATTGAAGCCGGCGTCCACGTAGGTGATCTCGCCGGTCACGCCGCTGGACAGGTCCGACAGCAGGAAGGCGGCCACGTTGCCGACCTCGTCGATGGTCACATTGCGGCGCAGCGGCGCTGCCTCCTCGATGTGGCCCAGCAGCTTGCCGAAGCCCTTGATACCGGATGCGGCCAGGGTCTTGATCGGGCCGGCGGAAATGCCGTTGGCACGAATGCCGCGCGGGCCCACCGAAGCGGCCAGGTAGCGCACGCTGGCTTCCAGTGATGCCTTGGCCAGGCCCATGGTGTTGTAGTTCGGGACCACGCGCTCCGCGCCAAGGTAGGTCAGCGTCAGCAGCGAGGCCTTGTCAGACAGCATGGGCAAGGCGGCCTTGGCCAGCGCGGGGAAGCTGTAGGCGGAGATGTCGTGCGCCATGCGGAAGGACTCGCGCGAGAGGCCTTCCAGGAAGTCGCCGGCGATGGCTTCGCGCGGCGCGAAGCCGATCGAGTGCACCAGGCCATCGAGCTTGTCCCAGCTTTGGCCAAGCGCGGCGAAGGTGGCGGCGATCTGTTCGTCGCTGCCAACGTCGCATTCGAATACCAGGCTGCTGCCAAATTCCTTGGCGAAGTCGTTGATGCGGTCCTTGAAGCGCTCGCCGACATAGGTGAAGGCGAGCTCGGCGCCTTCGCGCTTGCAGGCCGTCGCGATGCCGTAGGCGATCGAGCGATTGGACAGCAAGCCGGTGATCAGGATTCGCTTACCTGCGAGAAATCCCATAACTTCTCCAATGATGTTCGAGGTGGACGGGCACGTTTCGTGCAATGGCGTCCGGGTTGCGGCGCGCACCGCGCGGCGGCTGCTTTTCAGCAGGCTGACGACCGGCAAAACAGCGGTGCCGCGTACTGGAATGTCCGGATGGCTGGATGCCAGCCGAACCCATGTAAAATTGTCTCATAACTTGACCGCGCCGCCGAAGGCTGCGGACGATCCGATTCAGGTGGAGGACCCAAACCGGATGCATATTCGCGCACGTAGACCGCTTCAGGCGGCATGGCAGCGCTTCCGCACATTTGCGGCGCTGGGCTGTGGATTAGTAGCCCTGTGTACCGCGGGTTTTCCCTTGTCAGCCGGAGCCGCCCATGGCTTCGCACAGTATGGCGGCCTCAAGTATCCCGCCGATTTCACCCATTTCGACTACGCTAACCCGGACGCGCCGCGCGGCGGCACGCTGACGCTTGCCAACCCGGACCGCCGCACCAGCTTCGACAAGTTCAACCCGTTCACGCTCAAGGGTACCTCCGCCCCGGGTGTGAACGCGCTGATGTTCGAGTCGCTGTTGATTGCCAGCAGCGATGAAACCGCCAGCGCCTATGGCTTGCTGGCGGATGACGTGACCGTGGCGCCGGACGAACTGTCCGTTACCTTCCACATCCGGCCGCAGGCGCGTTTCAGCAACGGCGATCCGGTGCTGGCCGGCGACGTCAAGTACTCCTACGACATGCTGATGAGCAAGGCATCCAGCCCTGGCTACCGCAGCATGTGCACCGACGTGAAGGCCGTCACGGTGGTGGATTCGCGCACGGTACGGTTCGATTTCAGGCAGCGCAACATCGAGCTGCCGCTGATCGTTGGCTCCTTGCCGGTGTTCTCCAAGAAGTGGACCGCCACGGTGCCGTTTGACAAGCTGACCTTCGAGGATCCAGTGGCCAGCGGGCCTTACCTGATCGAGCGCTACGATGCCGGGCGCGGCATCACCTTCAAGCGCGATCCGTCGTACTGGGGCAAGGACCTGGCGGTGCGCCGCGGCACTTTCAACTTCGACCGGGTGGTCTATCGCCTGTACAAGGACGAGACCGCCAAGCTCGAAGCCTTCAAGGCTGGCGAGTTCGATGCCATCGTCGAGTACAAGGCCAAGAGCTGGGCCAAGAGCTACGAGGGCAAGCGCTTTTCCAATGGCGAACTGCTCAAGACCGATTTTCCGCACCGCAACGGAGCCGGCATGCAAGGCTTCGTCATGAACATGCGCAAGCCGATGTTCCAGGATGTGCGGGTGCGGCAGGCCCTGATCCTGGCGCTGGATTTCGAGTGGCTCAATCGCCAGCTGTTCTATGGCGCGTATCGCCGCCTCGATAGCTGGTTTTCCAACAGCGAGCTGGCCGCCAGCGCCACGTTCGACGGCCGGCCCGGCCCCGGCGAGCTGGAACTGCTCGAGCCGCTGCGCGCGCAGCTGGCGCCCGAGGTGTTTGGCCCCATCGTGTCGATGCCCACCACCAATCCGCCGCGTTCGCTGCGCGACAACCTGCGCGATGCGCGCCGGCTGCTGGCACAGGCCGGCTGGACCTACGCGGATGGTGCGCTGCGCAATGCCAAGGGCGAGCCATTTGTCTTCGAGTTCCTGGACGACGGCGGGGCCATGAGCCGCGTCATCACCACCTACGTGCGCAACCTGGAAAAGCTGGGGATCGAGGTGAACCAGCGCACCACCGATTTCGCGTTGTACCAGAAGCGGCTGGAAGACTTCGACTTCGACATGGTGTCGATCCGTTTCCCTGATTCGCAGAGCCCGGGCAACGAGTTGCGCGACCGCTTCAACAGCGAGGCGGCCGGCACGCCTGGCTCCGACAATCTGTTTGGCCTGAAATCGCCGGCGATCGACCGCTTGGTGGACAATGTCCTGCACGCCCATACTCGCGAAGAACTGATCAATGCCGGGCGTGCGCTGGACCGCGTGCTGATGCACGGCTACTACATCGTGCCCAACTGGTATAGCGCGTCGCATCGGGTGGCATACCGGAAAGAGCTGGTCTATCCGCAGCGCCTGCCGTACTACTACACGGCGGAGGGCTGGGTCCTGAGCAACTGGTGGCGTGCCGACACCAAGCCGGCCGCACAATAAGCGCGACAAGGAAACAAGATGCTCGCCTATCTGCTCAAGCGCGTACTGTTGATGATCCCGACCCTGCTCGGCGTCATCACGCTGACCTTCGCGGTGATCCAGTTCGTTCCGGGAGGGCCGGTCGAACAAATGATGCTGGAACTCAAGGGGCGGGGTGGCGGTGGCGGGGAGGCCAGCGGCGGCGGCGCGGAGTATCGCGGCCGGCGCGGCGTGGACCCCGACAAGATCAAGGAGATCCAGGCCCTGTATGGCTTCGACAAACCGCCGCTGGAGCGCTATTTCATGATGCTCAAGCGCTTCGCCCGGTTTGACCTGGGGCAGAGCTATTTCCAGCACCGTAGCGTGTGGGAGCTGGTGAAGTCGAAGATGCCGGTCTCGGTCAGCCTGGGGCTATGGACCTTTTTCCTGACCTACCTGATATCGGTGCCGCTCGGCATATCCAAGGCGATCCGGGCGGGCAGCCGCTTCGATGTCGTGACCAGCATGGTGGTGCTGGTGGGCTATGCCATTCCAGGCTTCGTGCTGGGCGTGTTGCTGCTGGTGCTGTTCGGAGGCGGTACCTTTGTGCAGTGGTTCCCCTTGCGCGGCCTCACATCGGATAACTGGGACCAGCTCACGCTGATGGGCAAGGTGATGGATTACCTGTGGCACCTCGTGCTGCCGATCACCGCCTCGGTGGTGGGCAGCTTCGCGGTCGTCACCATGCTGACCAAGAACGCGTTCCTGGAAGAGATCCGCAAGCAGTACGTCCTGACCGCCCGCGCCAAGGGGCTGGCGGAGCGGCGCGTGCTCTGGAAACACGTCTTCCGTAACGCGCTGATTCCGCTCGTGACCGGTTTCCCGGCAGCCTTCATCGGCGCTTTCTTCACCGGCTCCCTGCTGATCGAAACCCTGTTTTCGCTCGACGGGCTTGGCCTGCTGTCCTACGAGGCGGTGCTGCGGCGGGATTATCCTGTTGTGCTGGGCACGCTCTACCTGTTCACCCTGATCGGCCTGGTGACGCGGCTGATCTCCGACGTTTGCTATGTGATGGTCGACCCGCGCATCCACTTCGAGGCGGTGCACCGATGAAATTCAGCTCGCGCACGCTCCCCAACGGGCTGCCGCATTCCCTGTCACCGCGCCAGCGCGCCTGGCAGCGCTTTCGCCGCAATCGCCTGGGCTACTGGAGCCTGATTCTCTTCGTCGCCATTTTCCTGCTGAGCATGGTTGCCGAGACCTTGTCCAGCGATCGGCCGCTGGTAGTGAAGTACAAGGGCGAGTGGTATTTCCCCATCGTCAAGACCTACGCCGAGAGCACCTTCGACGGGGACTTTCCCACCAAGGCTGACTATCTCGATCCGTTTATCCGCGACCGCATCACCAGCAACGGCAATTTCGCCATTTTCCCGCCCAACCGGTACTCATACGACTCGATCAACTATTTCTCCAAGGAGCCGAACCCGGCGCCGCCTTCTGCGGAGAACTGGCTGGGTACCGATGACCGCGGGCGCGATGTGCTGGCGCGGCTGCTCTATGGGTTCCGCGTCTCGGTGCTGTTCAGTCTGGCGCTGACGTTGATCGGCGTGGTGATCGGCACCTTGACGGGCGCGCTGATGGGTTTCTTCGGCGGGCGCTTCGACCTGATCTCGCAGCGCGCCATCGAGATCTGGAGCTCGATGCCCGAGCTCTACTTGCTGATCATCTTCGCGTCCATCTTCACGCCGAGCCTGGCGCTGCTGATTATCCTGCTTTCGCTGTTCGGCTGGATGGGTTTGTCCGACTACGTGCGCGCCGAGTTCTATCGCAACCGCTCGCTCGACTACGTCAAGGCGGCGCGGGCGCTGGGACTGTCCAATGTACAGATCATGTGGCGCCATATCCTGCCCAACAGCCTGACACCGGTCATCACCTTCCTGCCATTTCGCATGAGTGCGGCCATCCTGGCCCTGACCAGCCTCGACTTCCTCGGCCTCGGCGTGCCACCCACCACGCCAAGCCTGGGCGAGCTGCTGGCGCAAGGCAAGGCCAACCTCGATGCCTGGTGGATTTCCTTGTCGACCTTTGCCGTACTAGTGGTGACGCTGCTGCTGCTGACGTTCATGGGCGACGCGCTGCGCGACGCCTTCGATACGCGCCTGGGCCTGGCCCAGCTGCGCGGCCGTGTTGAGCCGAAGGCGCCAGAGGGTTCTCCCGCGGCCGAGGCGGTGTCATGAGCGCAATGCAACAAGCCGCACAGGCCACACGGGCCACGCAAGCCAGCGCCAACGACCCAACGCAACCCGCGCAAGCCAAGGGGGATGCCGGCGGCCCGCTGATGTGCATCGACAGCCTGTCAGTCACCTTCGGTCATGGCGAGGATGCCACCCGGGCGGTGCGCGATGTCAGCTTCGACCTGCGCGCCGGCGAGCGCTTTGCGCTGGTGGGCGAGTCAGGCTCGGGCAAGACTGTCACGGCGCTGGCGATGCTGCGCCTGGTGGACGATGCGCGCTACCAGGGCTCGGTGCGCTTCGAGGGGCGCGACCTGCTCAAGGTGTCGGAGCGCGAGATGCGCGGCATCCGCGGCGCCGACATCGCCATGATCTTCCAGGAGCCGATGACCGCGCTCAATCCGCTCTACACCATTGGCAACCAGATTGTGGAGACGCTGGCGCTGCATGAGGGCCTGGACCGGCGCGCGGCGCGCGAGCGTGCCATCGCGCTGCTCGAGCGCACGGGCATCAGCGACGCGGCGCACCGTTTCGACAGCTTTCCCCACCAGCTTTCGGGTGGCCAGCGCCAGCGCGCCATGATTGCCATGGCGCTTGCCTGCCGGCCCAAGCTGCTGCTGGCCGACGAGCCCACCACGGCGTTGGACGTCACCATCCGGGTCCAGATCCTGGAGTTGCTGCGCGACCTGCAGGCGGAGTTCGGTATGGCCGTGATGCTGATCACGCACGACCTCAACCTGGTGCGGGCCTTCGCCCAGCGAGTGGGGGTGATGGAGAAGGGCGTGCTGGTCGAGGTTGGCGAGACTGCCGCGATCTTCGCAGCGCCCCAGCATCCTTACACCCGCAAGCTGATCGACAGCCGTCCGCGGCGCGAGGTGCTTCCGCTTGTGCCGCTAGCCCCCGTGTTGCTGGAGGCGCGCGGCTTGTGCGTGAACTATGCGCGCAAGCGCCGCGGCCTGGCCGGATGGTTTGGCCGCGACCAGTTTGCCGCCGTCAAGGACGTGAATTTCGCGCTGCGCGAGGGCGAGACCATCGGCATCGTGGGCGAGTCGGGCTCAGGCAAGACCACGTTGGCCCATGCGGTGCTGAACCTGCAGCGCCGCGGCGCCGGGGATATCCAGTTCCTGGGCAAGAGCCTGGACGAGGTCTCCCGGCGCGAGCGCAGCGCCTTGCGCTCGCGCTTGCAGGTGGTGTTCCAGGATCCGTTCGGCTCGTTGTCGCCGCGCATGACCATTGAGCAGATCGTGGGGGAGGGCCTGGCCCTGCACCAGCCTGGCTTGTCGCGCGATGCCATGCGCCAGCGCGTCACCGAGGCGCTGCGAGAGGTAGGCATGGACCGCACTGCCCTGGGGCGGTATCCGCACGAGTTTTCCGGCGGCCAGCGCCAGCGCGTTGCCATCGCGCGCGTGCTGATCCTCAAGCCGCAGGTGCTGGTGCTCGACGAACCCACCTCGGCGCTCGACGTGTCCATCCAGCAGCAGGTGCTGGCGCTCCTGACGCAATTGCAGCGCAAGTACAACCTGAGCTATCTCTTCATCAGCCACGATCTCGCGGTGATCCGCGCCATGGCGCACCGCGTCATCGTGATGAAGTCCGGCGAGGTGGTCGAAGCAGGGGATACCGAGGCCGTCCTGGGTGCTCCGCAGCACGCATATACCCGCAAGCTCATGATCGCGGCCGAAATTGGTGCGAGCGACCCGACGCCGCCACAACTTGGTGCAGCTGAACTCAGGGTGTCACCCGATTGACCTGCGGTTGACATAATCAAACCGAGAAAGCATCTGCGACTTTCGTCGTATAGCCTTGATTGCAAAGCGTTTTATTTGAATTTTGTAACGAACTTTGACATGTGGATGACAACCTTATACCATCCGGCGAGAACTATTTTCGGGGGTGGTTCGCGCGTCGCTTATGCGTGTGGCGAGTGGTTTGCATCACTTGGTCCGCTTTTTGCGTGCGAGTCATCCCATTGATTTCAAGCCCGCCCGGTGTGTTTTCCCGGGGGCGGTCAAGAACGATTCATCAGGAGAACCAATGCAGCGAATGCTTCATTCCCTGGCGCGCGGCGCCGTAGGAATTGCCATTGCCTGCGGTGCCACTCTATCGAATGGAGTGCTGGCTGATACGGTGTTCAAGGATCCCGACGCCCGCATCGATGCACGTACCGAACTGAGTGCGGACCCGCATCCGGAAGGCAAGCGCGGCTTGCTTTCTTCGGTCATGAATTCCACCAGCCATGTGGCCAGCAAGGCCGGCGACCTGGTCATGAATGCCCTCGGGCTGATTGGCGTGCGCTACCGCTTCGGTGGCAACAGCCCCGAATCGGGCCTGGACTGCAGCGGCTTCGTTCGCTACGTGTTCAATGACACCTTTGGCTTTGTGCTGCCGCGCCGCTCGGTCGAGATGAGCCAGGTCGGCACCACCGTGGCATCCAACGACCTGCGCCCCGGCGACCTGGTGTTCTTCAACACCATGCGCCACACCTTCTCGCATGTTGGCATCTATATTGGCGACAACAAGTTCGTCCACGCGCCGTCCACCGGCAGCAAGATCCGCGTCGACGACATGCGTGCCTCGTATTGGGTGACGCGCTATAACGGCGCGCGCCGTATCGATGACGCGCCGCAGGACAGCGGCAGTGCCAACAACCTTGGCAATATGGTCGAGACCCTGAAGCGTTTCGATCCGAATGCAGTCAATCGCCCGCTCTACGGCGGCTGATCGGCGCGCGGACGCGGTCCGCGCCAGTCAAGGAAAAAGGACTGCCACGCAGTCCTTTTTTCGTTTGTGCTGCCTGCCGCTTACTGCGCGGCTACTGTGCCGGCGGGCCGCAGCCGTGCCTGGGCGAGCTTGTCGCGCAGGCTCGCCATCACGGCGGCGGCGGCTTGCTCGCCGGCCAGGATGGCGCGGTTGCGCGAGTTGAAGTCGCTGCCGCTCATGTCCGGCAGGTCGGGGCGGATCACAATGTCGGCTCGCGCCAGCGCCATCTTGCTGATCGACTGCCCCATGATGGCGGTGGTCTGTAGCAATACGCCGCTCTGGCCATTGCTTTTCTGGCTGGAAGGCTCGGCGGAGATATTCACGGCAATCACGAAGTCCGCGCCCATGGTACGCGCGGAGTCCACCGGCACGGGCTCGACCAGGCCACCGTCCACATAGTCGTGTCCCTGGATCGAGACTGGCTGGAACACCCCCGGCACGCTACTCGACGCACGCACCGCCTGGCCCGTATTGCCGCGCCGGAACAGGATGCCCTGGCCGGTCTTGAGATCGGTGGCGACGATGCCCAGCGGCAGTTTCATGGACTCGATGGAGCGATTGGCGATCAGCTTGTTCACATAGTTCTGCAGCGCCTCGCCCTTGAGCCAGCCGCCGAAACGGGTGCCAAAGGGCAGGGCCCAGTCGGCGATGGCGGCTTCGTCCATCGTCAGCGCCAGCTTGTTGAGCTGGAAGCCGCTCATGCCCGAAGCGTAGAGCGCTGCGACCACCGCGCCCGCGCTGGTGCCGGTGACGAGGTCCGGGTGGATGCCTTGCGCCTCCAGCGCCTTTATCACGCCGATATGGGCAAAGCCGCGCGCGGCGCCGCCGCCAAGCGCGAGGCCGATCCTGATGGGGCGAGGTGGCACCACGGGCACCAGGGACGGCACGACCGGTGTTTCCGGTGTGGCGGTGAGGGTGCCCGGCCTGGGGCCAAAGGAGCAGGCGGCCAGCAGTGCTGCCGCGCCGGCGCCAAGGAAATTGCGTCGTTGCATGGATAACCGAGGGAAGAGAAGTGGCGCATTAGGCATAGCTAGCGCCGCGACGGCAGGAATGTGCCGTCCGCGCTGGCCACGCGTCCCGCGCGACAGCATTCAGACCGGGCAGAGCATAAATGATTCCGCGCGGCCGGGCATCCCGGCGCCGGATGGGGCGGGATGCCGCGCCCTGCTTGCTATAATGCGGCGATCCTACACTCCGGCCTGCGCGCATTCGTGCGCGGGCTTTTTTGTTTCATTCCTCTATGACACAACAACGCGTCCGCACCCGCTTCGCGCCGAGCCCGACCGGCTTCATTCACCTCGGCAATATCCGCTCCGCGCTCTACCCCTGGGCCTTTGCGCGCCGCATGAAGGGCGATTTCATCCTGCGCATCGAGGACACGGACGTCGAGCGTTCTTCGCAGGGATCGGTGGACGTGATCCTGGAAGGCATGGCCTGGCTCGATCTCGATATCGACGAAGGCCCGTTCTACCAGATGGAGCGCATGGACCGCTATCGCGAGGTGGTCAAGCAGATGCTGGACAGCGAGCTGGCCTATCCTTGCTACATGAGCACCGAAGAGCTGGACGCGCTGCGCGACGCGCAGCGCGAGCGCGGCGAGAAGCCGCGTTACAACGGGTTCTGGCGTCCCGAGCCGGGCAAGGTCCTGCCGGCGCCGCCGGCCGGCGTGCAGCCGGTGATCCGCTTCAAGAACCCGATTGGCGGCAGCGTGGTCTGGGACGATGCGGTCAAGGGCCGGATCGAAATCTCCAACGACGAGCTGGACGACCTGGTGATCGCGCGCCCGGACGGCACGCCGACCTATAACTTCTGCGTGGTGATCGACGATCTCGACATGCGCATCACCCACGTGATCCGCGGCGACGACCACGTCAACAACACCCCGCGCCAGATCAACATTATCCGCGCACTGGGTGGCGTTGCCCCCGTGTACGCGCACTTGCCGACCGTGCTCAACGAGCAGGGCGAGAAGATGAGCAAGCGCCATGGCGCCATGCCCGTGACCGGCTACCGCGACGAAGGCTATCTGCCCGAGGCCGTCCTAAACTATCTGGCCCGCCTGGGCTGGGCACATGGCGACGCCGAGATCTTCTCGCGCGAGCAGTTCGTGGAATGGTTCGACCTGGAGCACCTGGGCAAGTCGCCGGCGCAGTACAACCCGGAAAAGCTGGCCTGGCTGAACAACCACTACATCAAGGTAGGCGACAATGCGCGCCTGGCCGGGTTGACCCAGCCGTTCATCGAGGCGCTGGGTGGCAAGGTGGAGGGCGCAAGCCTGGAGGGTGTCATCGGGCTGGTGAAGGACCGTGCCAATACCCTGAAGGACGTGGCTCAGGCCGCGCTGCTGTTCTACCGCGGCGAGCCGCAGCCGGATCCGGCGCTCAAGGCAGAACACCTCAACGCCGACATCCTGCCGGCACTGCAGGCCCTGGCCACGCGGCTGGCGGCACTCACCGAGTGGAAGCGCGAGGAGATCAGCGCGGCCTTCAAAGCGGTGCTGGCCGAGTTCGGCCTGAAGATGCCCAAGCTGGCCATGCCGGTCCGCCTGCTGGTGGCGGGGCAGTTGCAGACGCCTGCCATCGATGCCGTGCTGGAGTTGTTTGGGCGCGATACGGTGCTGCGCCGCATCCAGGCCGGGCTCGCCTGAAATAATTTGCAGAAATTCCTGACAGGGGCTTGCGCTACTGCCAGGAATTCAGCATAATCTTGTTCTCCCTGCAGCGCGGACAAAAACCAAGCGGGCATAACGGATGGAAGCGATAAGAAGTAATCCCGCAGTAATGTGGATCGCAGAAAAAAGTTAAAAAAAGGGTTGCAAAAAAGCAAGGTTGTTTATATAATCTTGTCTTCGCTGAAACGAAGAAACAAACGCGAAACGCTGCGAAGGCGGCGGCAGAAAAAAGAAGTGGGCGGTAACGTAGTACCATGGGGCTATAGCTCAGCTGGGAGAGCGCTTGCATGGCATGCAAGAGGTCAGCGGTTCGATCCCGCTTAGCTCCACCAAAATGCCGGAAGTTTCGAGTGTAGTAAATCGAGATTTCCAGGATTCTGTGAAAATCTTGTTTTTGGGATATTCACGGTGCCAGACGGAATAAGTCGAAAGACAAGTTTCTGTCCCCATCGTCTAGAGGCCTAGGACATCACCCTTTCACGGTGAGTACAGGGGTTCGAATCCCCTTGGGGACGCCAAATAACGAACGTAACCAAACGTTCGGTTTGTCGTCGAAAGCATCACTGTCGATGATAAGTAAGAGTATGGAGTGGTAGTTCAGTTGGTTAGAATACCGGCCTGTCACGCCGGGGGTCGCGGGTTCGAGTCCCGTCCACTCCGCCAAAACTAAACCCGCATGGTTATGCCATGCGGGTTTTTTCTTTTGCCGTTCGGCATTCACTCGATCAGTTTCCGATAATCCCTGCTATTTGATTCGGCTCGCGCATGGTGGTGGTGCGGCGACATTATGCCGGGCCATGCCTGATAGCCAGGCAGGCATTATCGCGTTGTGGCTGGTCGCGGTCTGCGCTTGTTCGGCTATATGCCCTTGTCGCAGCGGAGATAATCCATCCGCTGCGCGTTCCAGGCTTGCTCAGCTTGTACGGCGCCGGCTGACTGTGACGAAGTAGCGCACCAGCAGCGAGCCGGCGATCGCGAGGCTGATGCTGTTAGCCAGCCAGAACCCCGCTGCTCCACGCGTGAAGGCGGGCAGGGCATCGATCAGGCCAAAGCCCAGCACGTAGCCGCCCCCCAGGCCGACTCCCCAGAGAGATATCGCGTAGATCAAGGTCGGCACCAGTGCGATCTTGTAGGCGCGCAGGATGAATGCCGTCATGACCTGGACCGCGTCGAATGCTTGGTAGAAGGCGATGAACAACATGAGAGGAAGGGCGGCGCGTACCACTGCCGGATCCTTTGCGTAGGCATGCAGCAGCGGTTCTCGCAGGATCCACAGCAGGCCGCCGACCATGATCGCCAGCGTAGCTGCCAGGCAGATGCCGCGGCGGGCAATACGGCGTGCGCTGTCCTGATCGCGCGCACCGATGGACTGTGCTACCAGCGTGGAGGTGGCAATCGCCAGCGACAGCGGCAACATATAGGCCACGGCCCCCAGGTTGGCAATGATCTGGTGGCCAGCCAGCACCACGGTGCCCATGCGCGTGATGAAGATCGACATCAACGTAAACGAGGTGATCTCGATCAGGTAGGTCAGCCCCATCGGCACGCCCAGGCGCAGCAGTGCGCGGATCGGCCGCGCTTGCGGCCACGCCCAGCTGGAAAAGATCTGCAAAGGGCGGTAGGCCGCGTTGCGCCGCAGGATCAGGATGCCGGAGATGCACCAGATCCAGCTGATCAGCGCCGAGGCGAGCGCGCAGCCCGGCCCGCCCATCGGGGCCAGGCCGAAGCCACCGTCGATGAACCAGGCATTGAGCGGAATCTTTACTACCAGCCCGACGAGCTGCAGTACGGTCACCATGATCGGGCGCGACAAGGCGTTGTTGAGCGCGGAGTAGATGCGAAAGCCCAGTGCGGCCGGCAAGCCAAACGCCTGGATATGCAGGTACTGCGTTGCCTTCTCGACCAGCTCCGGCGGTGCCTGGGCAAACTCCAGCAGCGGGCCGGGGAACAACAGCAGCAACATGCCGGGGATGGCCAGCGCCAGTCCCAGCCAGGCGGCCTGTCTGACTTCATTGCCAATTTCCGCCGCGCGCCCGGCGCCATGGAGCTGACCGGCGATCGGGGAAAGCGCCTGCAGCACGCCCATCAAGCTGATGTAGACCGTGATGTAGATGGACCCGCCCAGCCCCACGGCGGCCAGGTCGATGGCAGAGGCTCGCCCGGCCATGATGGTGTCGATCACGCCAAAGGCGATCACCGCAAGCTGGCCGACCAGGACCGGCGCGGCCAGCACGGAAATGCGGCGGATATCGTGGAACATGCTCATGCGGGCAGGCGTGGCGCCGCCACGTCAGGGGTGGCTTGGCAGCCGGCGTCCAGGCAGGCTGGGCCGGGGTGGTGCGACCCGGGACATATCGACCAGGCGATACATGCGGAAGCGCTCGTCGCGATCGGAGGGGCGCCGGCCTTCCCAGATCAGGCGCCATTCGAAGTGCGAGATGCTGGTGGGCTCGCCGTAGTCGACGGGGTCGTGGCGCAGCAGGACGTCGCAGCCGTCATCCGGGCCGCCAAAGCGGATATGGCCGAAATAGGCAAACGAAGCCAGCTGCGCGTCGCCCATGCGAATCGGCTGCACGCAGTTATACGCCGTGGGCAGCGCCATCGAGGCGGCCTGGGCCACGTCCCGATAGGTCTTGCCGTAGTTGATCGAAGGCATCCACAGCGTCATGGCCAGCACCCACATCAGGGTGGTGCCGGCGGCCGAAATCACCACCGGGCGCCAGATCTGCTTCGGCGCGCGCGACAGGCGCCAGCGCACGATCAGGATCCAGGCTGCCGTCACCAGCAGCGCATAGACGACTGCGCTGACGGTGAAGTCTTGCTGGAAGCCCGGCAGCAGGCGATAGATATTGGCCGCGACGCGCGGAGGCTGGCCCGTCGTCCTGGCGATCCACATGAACCAGACGAAGCCGCCGAAGATGGTGAAGAACAGCAAGGCGAACCAGTCGATCGCGTTGATGGCGGCGCGCGTGAGCGTCGGTAACCCGAACGCGGCAAGCACGGCCATCGGCGGCAGCAGCAGGATGAACTGTACGTCGCCCGGCGCACGCAGCAGAAACAGCAGCAGCAGCGGCGGCAGCAGCATCGCCAGGGGCAGCGCCACATGCGGCGCACGGCGCATGCCCGACCAGCTCAGCCAGGCCCAGCAGGCAATTGGCCACACCGGCCAGGTAAACAGCAGCAGGTTGCGTGCAATGAAGTTGAGCGCAGCGGCGTTCGGCGCGCCATAGGTGCGGCGATCGTAGCGCGACCACTCGCGGATAAAAGTCACGGCATCGTTGTGGTCGGTCGCGCCGAAGTAGGCGGCGGCCATCCAGGCTGCCACCAGCGCCAGTGCCAGCGGCACGCTTGCCAGCAGCACGCGCGGCAGGGGCAGGGGCTTGCAGGCCAGGCCGCAGATGATGACCGACGCCAGCAAGACCAGCGGAATGACTGGCCCGCTGGACAGGGTCAGCGCGCCCAGCCCGACGCCCAGCCAGATGCCACCTTGGATTGGTTTGTCCAGGCTGCGCACCATGCCATACAGGCTCATGGCGACAAAGCAAACCTGCCCAACCTGTGGCGTGGTTTCGTGGCCGCGCATGGCCAGGCCCACGCAGGCCAGGAAGATCAGCAGGGCGCCGTCGGCCAGCGTGCGGCCGTAGTCGCGCGCGTTGGGCTGGCCGCCGAAGACATAGGCGAAAGGCTGGACCTCGGCACGCCGGCCGAGCAGGTAGGTCGCGTACCAGATCAGTGAACAGGTGCCGAAGTAAAAGAGTGCCGTGGCGATGCGCGACGCGTCCGGCGCGCCAAGCCAGCCGCCAAACAGGCGGATCATCAGGGCGCCAACCCAGAACACCAGCGGGCCGTCTTCGCCGTAAGGGCGGCCCACGATATTGGGCATCAGCCAGTCCTGGGTGCCGCCGGTGGCCAGTTGCCACATCACGCCGAAGCCGGCCGCATCCTCGTTTTTCCACGGATCGCGGCCGAACAGGCCAGCCAGGCCGTAAATGATGCAGATGGCCAGCAACAGTGCGCGCGGAAGCGTACCGGTGGCGGCTGCGGTCAGGTGGACACGGGAAGTCTTGGCTGCGCTCATTGATTGGTGGGTCTAGGGGGCCGCCGGGGCGGGGCGCTCCCGGTTAGCTGCGTCCGCAGGGCGCCGGTTGGTGCCGATCGCGCGGAGGCTGCAAAAGCAAAGAGGCAGCCGATGCTGCCTCTTTGCTTGGGTGCGCGGCGCCGGAGCATTTTGTCCGAGGCCATGCAGCGAGCGGGCTCGCGGCGAATTACTTCGCGGTGAGCTTGTTCAGCTTGCTGCCGAACTTCTGACGGAACTTCTCGACGCGGCCGGCCGTGTCCATGATCTTCTGGGTGCCGGTGTAGAACGGGTGCGATTCCGACGACACTTCGATCTTGGCCAGCGGGTATTCCTTGCCGTCGCGGGTGATCGTGTCGCGCGTCTGGATGGTCGAGCGGGTCACAAAGCTGAAGTCGTTCGACACGTCGAGGAATACGACTTCGCGATAATTCGGGTGAATGCCTTCTTTCATGGTGTTTCCTTTCAGGTTGGGTAGCCAGTCCGTTGTTTGCCGTGCTGCTGCTGCTGCCATTGCCAAAAGCGCTAAAAAAAGCGCCAGAAGCTGGATGCGCTGATTGCACTGGCAGCGTTGCGGCGAACGAACCACTTGCCGATAACGGACAATCCGGGATTATCGCAGAAAAACAAAAAGCTGGGCAAGTTTTGAGTGCGCGATGCGCACGGCGGCCGAGGGTGCCGAAAGGTTGATCTTCGATCACATCGAGGCCGGATCCTGACGATAGAACGCCGCGAGCGAATCATAGAGGACCGGCCAGTGCCTGCGAAGGCCGGCCGGCTCGACAAAGAAGGTCTCCGAGGCCACGGCGAAGAACTCGCTCGGCGCCTCGCAGCCATATGGGTCGATCACCCGCAGCGCCGGCGGCAGCCGTTCCGGGTGGTCCCAGGCATGGTCGGACTGCTGCTCGCAGGCGTCCGCGAAGCGGTCGTACTCTGTGAGGAAGGACTCGGCCCATTGCTCTCGGTCGATGCCCGGATGGAGCACGCGTGAGAAGGGCGGCACGCCGTCCGGCTCGCCGTCGAGCATGTCGAGCTTGTGGGCGAACTCGTGGATGACTACGTTGTAGGTGTCATCGGGGTGGTGGGCATGGCGTGCATTCAGTCCGGCGCCGGGCGTCTGCACATCAGGCCAGGAAAGGATGACCGGTCCGTGTTCCCAGGCTTCACCACTGGCTTGCTCGACCACGCCATGCACCAGCCCGATCTCGTCCTCGACGGTGCGGCGGATGACGAATTCGCCGGGGTAGAGCACGATGCCGCGCCAGCCGCGATACCACTCGATGCCCAGCTTGAGAATGGGCACGCAGGCTTGCAGCGCGACGCTCGTCACCATCTCGTCGGTGAGCGGCAGGTCGTGCGCGGTGGAGTATTCCTTGTCGGCGATGAACAGGGTGGCGAGCTCGCGCAAGGCGGCGAGCTCGGCGGCGCCATAGCGCTGCACGAACGGCAGCGTGGCCACCGTGTGCGCCCACAGCGCGTCGGGAATGGCGTAGTGTTCGAGTTTGCGCACGCGCGAGCGCGCACGCAGGAAGTGGCTCAGTCGGCCGAACATGGGACTCCTGCAGGCACAGGGCGGAAATGCAAAAGGGCGCGCCGAGGCGCGCCCTTCCAGTGCATTGCCAGCGCGCGAACCGCAGCGCGCGGCATAGCGAACGATCAGCCGCCTCTGCGCATCATATCGAAAAACTCGGCGTTGTTCTTGGTCGCCTTCATCTTGTCGAGAATGAACTCCATGGCCTGCACTTCATCCATGTCCGAGATGAACTTGCGCAGCACCCAGACCTTTTGCAGGATCTCGGGCTTGATCAGCAGTTCTTCGCGGCGCGTGCCGGACTTGTTCAGGTTGATCGACGGATAGACGCGCTTTTCCGCCAGGCGGCGTTCCAGGTGCACTTCCATGTTGCCGGTGCCCTTGAACTCTTCGTAGATCACGTCGTCCATGCGGCTGCCGGTTTCGATCAGCGCGGTGGCGATGATGGTCAGCGAGCCGCCTTCTTCCAGGTTACGCGCAGCGCCGAAGAAGCGCTTGGGGCGTTGCAGCGCGTTGGCGTCCACACCACCAGTCAGCACCTTGCCCGAGGCCGGCACCACCGTGTTATAGGCACGTGCCAGGCGGGTGATCGAGTCCAGCAGGATCACCACGTCGCGCTTGAGCTCGACCAGGCGCTTGGCCTTTTCGATCACCATTTCAGCGACCTGCACGTGGCGGATGGCGGGTTCGTCGAAGGTCGACGCCACCACTTCACCGCGCACCGAGCGCATCATTTCGGTCACTTCTTCCGGGCGTTCGTCGATCAGCAGCACGAACAGGTCCGCTTCCGGATGGTTGTTCGCAATCGCGTGGGCGATGTGCTGCAGCATCACGGTCTTGCCGGACTTGGGCGAGGACACCAGCAGGGCGCGCTGGCCACGGCCGATCGGCGCGATCATGTCGATGATTCGGCCGGTGATGTTTTCCTCGGCGCGGATTTCGCGCTCCAGCGTCAGCGGCCGGTTCGGGTGCAGCGGCGTCAGGTTCTCGAACATGATGCGGTTCTTGACCGCTTCAGGTGCTTGACCGTTGACCTTGTCCACCTTCACCAGTGCGAAATAGCGCTCGCCGTCCTTGGGGGTCCGTACTTCGCCCTCGATCGTGTCGCCGGTATGCAGGTTGAAGCGGCGGATCTGCGAAGGGCTGATGTAGATGTCGTCCGTGCTTGCCAGGTAGGAGGTCTCGGGCGAGCGCAGGAAGCCGAAGCCGTCCGGCAGGACTTCCAGGGTGCCGTCACCAAAGATGATTTCGCCCAGCTTGGCGCGCTTCTTCAGGATCGCAAACATCAGCTCCTGTTTGCGCATCCGTTGTGCGTTGTCGATCTCGAGGGTCGCGGCCATTTCGAGAAGCGCAGACACGTGAAGCGATTTGAGTTCTGTCAGGTGCATAGACGAGGGGTACAGAGGCGCCCGGACGGGCTGGACCTAAAGGAGGGGGAGGAAATGAGCGAACGCTCGGGGAAGTTGTTGATGCCATCTTAGCACAATCCGGACGGTGCGCCAGGGAAGGCGCACGCACGTCGGATTGTGGCTACACCGGGGGGGCGCCTGATGGCGCCGCGCCCCGGGCCGGCATATTACAGATTGCCGTCGAGGAATGCGGTCAACTGCGACTTGGACAGCGCGCCGACCTTTTGCGCGGCAACCGCGCCATTCTTGAACAGGATCAGCGTGGGGATGCCGCGAATGCCGAACTTGGCCGGCACTTGCTGGTTCTCATCGACGTTGATCTTCGCGATCTGCAGCTTGTCGCCGTAGTCCTTGGCCACTTCGTCCAGGATCGGGGCGATCATCTTGCAAGGACCGCACCATTCTGCCCAGAAGTCGAGCAGGACAGGCTTGTCGGACTGGAGCACGTCTGCGTCGAAGGAGGCGTCGCTCACATACTTGATTTGTTCACTCATGGCGGAAAACCTCTGGTTTCGCTCTGTTTAATTTGAAGGCGGGATTTGCCGAACCGCTACATTACACGAGTTTGCGCATACCTGTAGGCACGCGCCTTACCCGGTGCGGGCTTGTCCCGAGCGACGGGACAGCCACGATTGGCGGGATGTTGCTCATATGTTACCAGTTGATTGGAATTCAATACCCTGCCCATCAACCTCACGGTGCGCTGCCGTACGCGGTGATGAAACCCGCCGATGCGGCGGCGTGTAGCACCATTCTGCCCGCGAAGCCAAGCCTGGTGGGATGATTGTATTAATCGGCGCAAGAGCTTTTATCAATCGGGAGCCGCGCCGAAGCTCGCCGTCAGGTGCCTGATGTGTGACTTATGAGTAACGCCGCCACGGCTTTGATACGCGGCGCGGGGGGGGCTTGAGCAAACGCAATCCAATGCGATGCAAAGGTCGCGCGGCGCCCCCGGGCGCGTAGAATAGAATCATGCGCCCGGCCTCGGCCCGGCGCCTTCCCGCGCAACAGACAAGGCTACAGACCATGACGCCAGACACCCCTTCCAAGCCGGATCCGCAGCAACCCCCCGAAGTGGAACACTTGAGCGACGCGCTGGATCACATCAATGCCGCGGTCGAGCAAGAGAGCATTGCCGGCGGCGCGGCCAAGGGCCTCCTTTACAGCGTCATCGAGACCCTGGGCACGCTGGTGGGCGACCCCGACCTGCCAGAGCACGCACGCTCCGGCTACCAGGGCCTGCTGGAGACCGCGCGCGAAATCCGCTCGCGCCTCGAGGCCGGCAGTCACTGAGGGCTCTCCGGGCTCGCCGGTTATTCCCGCGTCTTTCGCGCATCCCGTGCGCGATGCCCGGCTGCGCGCGCTGACCGCCGTGCGCTTTCTCGCCATGGCATCCGATCCGGCCGTTACTCTCGCTTCATGACCTCGCTGCAATTTCGTCCCGGCCCCGACTTCCTGCCGCAGGCCGCCGCCGCGGCCTGGTATTTCCTCGACCATTGCGGGGAGCAGCAAGCCGCCGCGCATGTGGTGGTGCCCACCGCTGCGCAGATCCCCGGCGTGCGCCAGGCGCTGGATGCCGCCGCGCGCGCGGCCGGCAAGCCGCGGCTGCTGCCGCGGGTCGTCACCATTGGCCACTGGCTGCTCGACTTGCCACCCGACCCGATCCCGGTGCGCAGCCATGCGGCGCGGCTACTGGCCGTGCAGCAGGCCATCCGTGCGCAGGAATGGCTGCGGCGCGCATTTGGCGCGCAGACCGAGGCCGCGGCGTGGGGGCTGGCGCAGACGCTGCTCGCCATCAGCGACGAACTGAGCGCACGCTGGCTCGACGATGACGCCATCCGCGATGAAGATGTCGATGGGGACGATCGCGCGGCCTTGCTGCAGGGCGCGCTGGAGCGGACCTACGCGCATCTGTCCTCCCGCTTCCTCGGAGAGGAAGCCCGCATCGTGATGGCCTTCTGGCAAGCCTTGTCCGGCCCGGACGATCCGCTGCCCGCGCGCCGGCGCGCGCTGCACCGGCTGGCCCAGCACCTGGACGGCCCGGTCATCTGGCTCGGGCCAACGCCGCCCCAGCCGATCGAGGAAGCGTTCCTGCGGCAGGCCGCCGAGCTCGTGCCGGTGATCCGCATCGGCTACGACTGGACCGCGCAGTCCGCGCAGGCGCCGAGCAGCGCGCTCGATGCCGATTTGGGCGATGAGGACGGGGAGCTCGACTGGTACGACACCTTGCTGGCACTGTGGCCCGAGGCGCGGCTGCCTGGCGCGAACGAAGCCGCCGCGCGCCGCGCGCCACGTAGCCTGCCGGCCGAGCGCCCGCGCGTGCGCGTGATCGGCAGCGCGCGCTTCGAGGACGAGGCCGGCGCTGCCGCCGAGCAACTGGTGCAGTGGCTCAACGACGGCCGCCGCCACGTGGCGCTGGTGGCGCACGATCGCGTAGTAGCGCGGCGCGCGCGCGCGTTGCTGGCGCGGGCCGGCGCGCCGGTGCGCGATGAAACCGGCTGGAAGCTCTCGACCACGCGAGCCGCGGCTGCGCTGATGCGATGGTTCGACCTGCTCAACCAGGACGGCGATACCTCGGCCTTGCTCGACCTGCTAAAGAGCCCGTTTTGCCTGCCAGACTTCGCGTTGCGCGGCGAGGCCATTGCCGCGCTGGAGCGGCAGATCCGGCGCGACGGCATCAGCGGTGGCTGGCGCCGCTTGCAGCAGCGCTTCCGTCCTGATACGGCCGACCAGGCCGGCGGCGATAGCAACGCCGGCGACGCCGCGCAAGACGACGCGCGCCGCGCCGCCCGGCAGGCCGCTTGCGAGCTGGTGCAGCACCTTGCGGCCGAAGCCGGCGCGTGGCCGCGCGGCAACGCACAGCACCCGGTCTCGACCTGGCTGGAACGCCTCGATGCCACGCTGGATGTGCTCGGCATGCGCGAGGCATTGTCTGCCGACGATGCGGGCACACAAATGCTCGATGCGCTGGCGCGCCTTGCCGACCTGCCGCAGGACGAGACGGGTGCCGGCGCCACGCTCAATCTCGGCGAATTCCGCTCCATGCTGTCAGCCTTGCTTGAGTCGGTTGCCTACAAGGAGCCTTCGGCCAGCGGCGCCGCGCGCATCACCATCCTGCCGCTTAACGGCGCGCGCATGCGCCGCTTCGATGGGGTCGTGGTGGTGGGGTGCGACGACACGCAGCTTCCCTCCAGCGCGGCCGAGCTGATGTTCTTCTCCAACCAGATGCGGCGCGAGCTCGCACTGGAAGACCGCGAGGTGCGCTTCGCCCAGCAGGCGCGCGACCTGGCCGAGGTCCTGCTGAACAACGACGACGTGGTGCTCACCTGGCAGCGCCTTGGCGCGCGTGGCGAGCCCAAGCATGTGTCGGGCTGGATCGAGCGGCTCAGCGCGCTGTGCTCGCGCGCGGGCGCGCCGATCGAGGCGAGCGCGCTGCCGGTGCTGCACGAGACCTTCGCCGAGGTGGACGGCATGCCCGCGCCCGCGGCATCGGAGCTGGTGCCTGCGCGCTGGAGCGCGCAGGCGTACAACATGCTGCGTCGCTGTCCCTACCAGTTTTTTGCCGGCCGCATGCTCGGGCTGGCGGGGCTGGAAGTCGTCAGCGACGACCTCGAAAAACGCGACATCGGCGAGCTGCTGCACCGCGTGCTGCTGCGTTACCACCGCGAAGCATCGCAGGACGGCTTGCGCCGTGAAGATGCTCGCCTGGCGCGCCTGCGCGAGATTTCCGATCACGAGTTCGGCGCGCTGATGAAGGAAGACGGCAACGCCATCGGCTACTACCGCCGCTGGTGCGAAGTGCTGCCGTCCTACGTGGCATGGCAGGCTGAACGCGAGGCACAGGGATGGTTTTGGGACGATGGCGAGCTCGATGCCACTGTCGACCTGCCCATGCCCGACGGCCAGCCGCTGCGCGTCAATGGCCGCATCGACCGGCTCGATCGCGCGCGCGACGGCAGCCGCGCGGTGCTCGATTACAAGACCCAGACCGTGCTGCGCTTGAAGCGCAAGGTCGGGGACGTGGAAGAGGATTGCCAGTTGCCGTTTTATGGATTGCTGCGCGCCGACGTTGCCGCTGGCAGCTGGGTGGCGCTCGAAGGCGCGAAGGACGGGCCGCCGGCGCCACAGCGCGAAGTGAGCCTGCCTGACTTCGATGCCGCAGTGGCGTGGCTCGAACAACAACTGCGCAGCGACGTGATGCGCCTGCGCCAGGACGCGCCGCTGCCGGCCTTCGGGGACGCCAGCGCATGCACCTACTGCACCGCCCGCGGCCTGTGTCGCAAGGGCTTCTGGGAAAGCACGGCGTTGCCGCCGGGGATCGGAGGCCGCGCATGAGCATCCACGCCTATCTGCGCGATGGCCAGCCGGTGGCCGAGGCCGAGTTCACGCGCGCGGCCTGCGACCCCGCCAGCTCCGTGGTGGTCGAGGCTTGCGCGGGCAGCGGCAAGACCTGGCTGCTGGTGGCGCGCCTGCTGCGCCTGCTGCTGGCCGGCGCGGCGCCGCACGAGATCCTCGCCATCACCTTCACGCGCAAGGCCGCGGAGGAAATGCGCGAGCGCTTGCTGGAAGTGCTGGCGCAGCTCGCGCGCGACGATGACGACGCGGTGATTGCCGCGCTCACGCAGCGCGGGCTGTCGCCCGATGCCGCACGCGCCGCGCTGCCGCGCGCGCGCGGCCTGCATGCACAGGTGCTGGCCGCGCCCGGGCGCATGGCCATCGATACCTTCCACGGCTGGTTTGGCACGCTGCTGCGCGGCGCGCCGCTGGCGTCGGGCATCGTGCCGGGCGCCACGCTGCGCGAAGACGCACTGCGCATGAAGCGCGAGGCCTGGGCGCCGTTCTGGCAGGCCCTGGCCACGCCGCCGTATGCCAACCTGCGCGTCGCCTTCGAGCGGCTGGTGGATGCCATCGGCGAGTTCCAGGCGCGGGCCTTGCTCGACGCCATGTTCCATGCGCGCAGCGAGTGGTTTGCGTTCCGCGAAAGCGCCGATCCCGCCGAGGCGCTCGCCGCGGACCTGGGCGAGGATGCCCAGGTCGACGTGCTGCTGTACGTGCTGGCCGATGACGGCTGGCTTGACGCTTGCCAGGGCATGGCGTCGCAACTGGGCCGGGGCGGCAAGACCGAGCAGGCTCACGCTACGCGCCTGGCCGATGCGATCCTGGCGATCCGCGCTTGGCGCGAGGCGGGCGCCGAAGGGGGCGAGCCCGCCGAGCGCACCTTCGCGATATTGCGCGACGCGTTTTTTACCGCCGCCGGCAAGCCGCGATCGCTACGCGCCACCACGGCGCTGACCAAAGCGCTCGGTGGCGAGGCGATGGTCGATGCGTTCCTCGCCGAGCACGGCGACATGTGCGCCGCGCTGGAGCAGGTCGCGCAACGCCGCTGCGAGGCCGCGGTGCTGGCGGTCAACCTGGCGCTGTATGAACTGGGCGACGCGCTGCTGACGCGCTACCAGCACCACAAGTCCGAGCAGCGCGCGATGGACTTCGCCGACCTCGAATGGCTGGCCGCGCGGCTGATGCGCGACGAAGAGACCGCGACCTACCTGCAAGTCCGGCTCGATGCGCGTTACCGCCACCTGTTGCTCGACGAGTTCCAGGATACCAACCCGTTGCAATGGCGCATCCTGCAGGGCTGGCTGGCCGGCTACGCAGGCCTGGGTGAGCGGCCCACGGTATTCCTGGTGGGCGACCCCAAGCAATCGATCTATCGCTTCCGCCGCGCCGATGCGCGCCTGTTCCAGACCGCCGGCGAGATGCTGCAGTCGGGTTTCGGCGCCACCGTGCTGCGGACCAACCGCACCCGCCGTAACCGCCCGGAAGTGCTCGATTGGGTCAACGCGGTGTTCGACACCGCGCGCGCCGACGGGCGCTATCCGCTGTTCGAGACGCAGACGACCGCACTGGACGAGCCCGGCGGCCCGGTGTGGCTGTTGCCACTGGTCGAGCCCGAGGCAGAGCCGGCACCGCAGGACGACGCGGCTAGCGATGACGATGAAGCCGAGCGGGACCCCGCCATCCACCGCGATACGCTGACGCAGCCGCGCCAGCACGAAGGCGATTCGCTGCGGCTCGAAGAGGGCCGGCGCGTGGCGGCCTGGCTAAAGCATGTCCGCGCCACGGTGCCGGTTGCCGACAGCAATGGCCCGCGGCCCGCGCGCTGGAGCGATGTGCACTTGCTGGTGCGCCGCAAGACGCATCTGGCGGAGTACGAGCGCGCTTTCCGCGAGGCCGGCATTCCCTGCCTGAGCCCGCGCCGCGGCGGTTTGCTGGCTACGCTGGAAGCGCTCGACCTGTCCGCGCTGCTGGCGTTCCTGATGACGCCGGAGTCTGACCTGGACCTGGCCCATGTGCTCAAGAGCCCGCTGGTGGGCGCGACCGACGAGGACCTGATCGCCATCGCGCAGATGGCCCAGGCGCGCGAGCCGCGGCCAGGCTGGTGGGCCTGCCTGCGGGAGCAGGGGCTGCCCGAATTCGGCAGCCCGGCGCTGCGCGATGGCGTCGCGCGCCTGCGCCACTGGCTTGAGGTGGCGCCGCATCGCCCGGTGCATGACCTGATCGACCACATCTACCATGGCGGCGAAGTGCGCCGGCGCTACGCCGAGGCCGCGCCGGCCGAGATCCGCGACCAGGTACTAGCCAACCTCGATGCCTTCCTCAAGCTCTCGCTTGACCTCGATGGCGGGCGCTACCCGAGCCTGCCCAAGTTCATCGACGAGTTGCAGGAAATCCGGCGCGGCGAAGAAGGCGAAAGCCCGGATGAAGGCGGCATGGCCGATAGCGCCGAAGACGCGGAAGGCGAGGCCGATGCCGACGACGCCACCGACAATGCGCAGGACGCGGTCCACATCCTCACCGTGCATGCCGCCAAGGGGCTGGAGGCCCCGTTCGTCGTGCTGCTCGACGCAAATCATAGCGACGCCGCCGCGGATCGGAGCGGCATCCTGATCGACTGGCCGCCGTCCTCAAGCGTGCCGGTGCATTTTTCCGCCTATGGCAAGCGCAGCACGCGCGGGCTCGCTCGCGCGCCGTTGTTCGAGGCTGAGGCCGCCTTGGCCGAACGCGAGAACTGGAACCTGCTCTATGTGGCGATGACGCGCGCGCGCCAGGGCTTGCTGGTGAGCGGTGTCAAGGGGCGCGCATCGCGCAGCGCCGACAGCGCCGAGGGCAACCGCGAGATCGCCGGTAGCTGGTATGCGCGGCTGCTTGCGGCCGGCGTCGGCGTGGAAGTCGAGCCCTTTCCGGCGGCCACCGCGCAGGACGTGGCGGATGCCGCTGCCGGCAGTGATGCATGCGTGCGCTTTACCGATTTTCGCCAGCGTTACCGTGAAGCGGCCGAGAGCCTGGCGCCGGTGCTGGCGTGGGAGGACGAGGAGGCGGGGCAGGGCGCCGCCACGAGCGAGGACGGCGACCACACGATTGTGTTCGATGCCGACGCGGCGCGCCATGGCGAACTGTTGCACGCGCTGCTGGAACGCGTGACGCGCTACCCGGAGGCGTTCGAGGGCTTGCCCACGCCCGAGGTGGTGATGCGCTGGTTCCCGCTGGCAGGAGCCGGTACAGCGCAGGCGCGCACGCTGTGGCGGGACCAGGCGCATGCCGCGGTCGAAGGCGCGCGATTGATGCTGGAGGCGCCGGCATTGCGGCCGTTGCTGTTCCCGCAGGGCGCGCTCAGCGCCCGCAATGAGGTCGAGCTTTACGATGCGCGTGGCCGCCTGCTGCGGATCGACCGCCTGGTGGAGTTTGCCGATCGGGTGGTGATCATCGATTACAAGCTGCGCCTGCTGCCGCAGGAGCACGCGGCCTACGCGCAGCAGCTCGCAGGCTATGTGGCAGCGGTCAGGCCCATGTTCCCCGGGCGGCGGGTCGAGGCCGGCGTGGCCACGGCCGATGGGGAGTGGATTGCGGCGGATGCGCTGCAAACGTCGCGCCAGGGCACGCTGTTCTAGGCGAGTCCATGGATCATGGGAAACGGGAGGGCATTGCGTGGATGCGGATTCAGCGAGGCCCTGCCGAACATTGTGCTATCGGCGGCCTGATGCGCAGACTTGAAGAAAGCGCGATGATGCGAGGGGAGTTACTGCTGGACAGCTGCGGCTGGATAGCTGCGCAATACAGCTAGGGGGATGTTAGGGGGACGAGCCTGACCCTCGGCACTGGCGGAAAACGGCTGTGGCTGCTTCGTTCCCGACCTGACCAGGTTGACCGCGCCACCATGCGAGGAGGCCCGTCCGGTCGGCATTGTAACCCAGAGCGGGCGGGTCCGGCAGTTTTCCGCGAAATTGATAGCGTAAATTGATTGAGTCGCTTGATTGAGCCATGCAACCCAGACACCTGCGAGATCCACGATGAATGCCAAAGACCAGATGCTCCGCGCCACGCTGCCGCCCCAGGACATCTCCACGGAAGTCCTGCTGGAGAAGTACGCCAAGGGTGAGGAGGCGACCGCCGCCGACGTGCGCCAGCGGGTGGCGCGCGCGCTGGCCGAGGCAGAGCCCGAGGCGCAGCGCGCGCAATGGGCCGAGCGCTTCCTGTGGGCACAGGAGCAGGGCTTCGTGCCGGCGGGGCGGATCAACTCGGCGGCCGGCACGCGCATCGAGGCCACGCTGATCAACTGCTTCGTGCAGCCGGTGGGGGACTCAGTTTCCGAGGCGCGTGGCGGCAAGCCGAGCATCTACGCCGCGGTGGCGCAGGCGGCGGAGACCATGCGGCGTGGCGGCGGCGTGGGCTACGACTTCTCCGCGATCCGCCCAGCCGGCGCGCTGGTGAGGGGCACGCACTCGCGCGCTTCGGGGCCCGTGTCGTTCATGAAGGTGTTCGATGCCTCCTGCGCCACGGTGGAATCTGCCGGTTCGCGCCGTGGCGCGCAGATGGGCGTGCTGCGCTGCGACCACCCGGATATCGAGACCTTCATCCACGCCAAGGACCGCGGCGACCTGACCAACTTCAATATCTCGATCGGCGTCAGTGATGACTTCATGCGCGCAGTCGAGGCCGATGGCGAGGTCGAGCTGGTGCACGAGGCCGAGCCCGCGGCGGAAACCATCGCCGCGGGCGCGTACCGGCGCGACGACGGCCAGTGGGCCTATCGCCGCGTGCCGGCTCGCCAGTTGTGGGATCAGGTGATGCAGGCTACCTACGACCATGCGGAGCCCGGCATCTTGTTTCTGTCGCACATCAACGACGACAACAATCTTTATTACTGCGAGCGCATTGAGGCCACCAATCCCTGCGCGGAGCAGCCGCTGCCGTCCTATGGCTGCTGCGACCTCGGCTCGATCGACCTGACCCGTTTCGTGCGCCAGCCCTTCGGCACGGACAGCCGCTTTGATTTCGAAGCCTTCGCCGAGGTGGTGCGGCTGGCGGTGCGCATGCTCGACAACGTGCTCGACGTTACCTACTGGCCGTTGCCGGAGCAGCAGGCCGAGGCGCATGCCAAGCGGCGCATTGGCCTGGGCTTCCTCGGGCTGGGCAGCGCGCTGGTGATGCTGGGCATCCGCTATGACGCCGAGGCGGGGCGCGCGCTGGCTGCGCGCATCGCGCAGACCCTGCGCGACACAGCCTACCTGGCCTCGGCCGGGCTGGCGCGGGAGAAGGGCGCCTTCCCCCTCTTCAAGGCCGAGGCCTACCTGGCCAGCGGCTTCGCGCGGCGCCTGCCGGCGGCGGTGCGTGACGCCATCGGCCGCGACGGCATCCGCAACTCGCACCTGCTGTCGATCGCCCCGACCGGCACCATCACGCTGGCGTTCGCCGACAACGCGTCGAACGGCATCGAGCCCGCTTTCTCGTGGACCTACAACCGCAAGAAGCGCATGGCGGACGATAGCTACAAGGTGTTCGAGGTGGCCGATCATGCCTGGCGCCTTTATCGCCACCTCGGCGGTGATATGGCGCAGTTGCCTGACAGTTTCGTCACGGCGCTGCAGATGTCGGCGCTCGATCATATGAAGATGCTCGAGGCGGTCCAGCCCTATATCGACACCAGCATCAGCAAGACGGTGAACGTGCCGGAGGACTATCCATACGAGGCCTTCCGCAATCTTTACCTGGAAGCCTGGCGCGCGGGGCTGAAGGGGCTTGCCACCTACCGCCCCAATAGCGTGTTGGGCGCGGTGCTGTCGGTGACGCCGCCGCCGGCCGGCGCCCCGGCTGCACCCGCCACCGCCGCTGTGACGGATGACCCGCTGCGCAAGCCATTCGCGAGCCGGCCCGTGGGTGACCTCGAAGGTGTGACGTCCAAGGTCGAGTACATGACTTACGAGGGGCACAAGACGGTCTACCTGACGGTCAATTTCATGCGTGTGGCCGGCCAGCTCGATGGCAAGCCGGTGGCCGTGGAGCGTCCGGTGGAGTTTTTCATGCCGGCCGGGCAACGCAACGACGGCCAGCAGTGGATCACGTCCACCATGCGGCTGCTGTCGATGGTGGCGCGTTCCGGGGGCTCGATCGCCAAGGCATTGGCCGATATGCGCAATGTTGTATGGGATAAAGGCACGGTGCGCTATGGCATGCTGGCGCGCCAGGACGGCACCGAGGTGCCGCGCTTCCACGATTCCGAGGTGGCGGCGATCGGGTATGCCCTGCAGCGCATCCTGATCAAGCGGGGTTTCCTCGATGCGGAGGGCATCCAAGTGCCGGTGGCGGCGCTTGCGGCCCGCCTGGCCGGGCTGGAAGGGCCAGGCGGGGGTGCCGTTGACAGTGGTGGCGCGGCCCCGGCAACGGGTGGCGCTGGCATGCCGGCCGCCGGGATGGGGCTGCGCTCGGGCAAGCCATGCCCGGAGTGCGGTGCCCATGCCCTGCATAAGGTCGATGGCTGCGCCAAGTGCGCCAACTGCGGGTATGTCGGGGAATGTGGCTAGGGGCCTGGGGCGCAGGGCAACGCACCTGGCCACCATGTGAAGCGGGCGTGAATCCCGCCTGAAGGACGGCTGCCTTTTGCTACAATCGCCGCCATGAGTTATCAAGTGCTAGCGCGCAAATGGCGCCCCCGGGATTTCACCACGCTGGTCGGCCAGGAGCACGTGGTCCGCGCGCTCACGCACGCGCTGGAACAACAGCGGCTGCACCATGCCTACCTGTTTACCGGTACGCGGGGCGTCGGCAAGACCACCTTGTCCCGGATTCTCGCCAAGGCGCTGAATTGCATCGGGCCGGATGGCACGGGCGACATCACCGCGCAACCTTGCGGGGTGTGCAAGGCCTGCACCGAGATCGATAGCGGGCGTTTCGTCGACTATATCGAGATGGACGCGGCCTCCAACCGCGGTGTCGATGAAATGGCGTCGCTGCTGGACAAGGCGGTGTACGCGCCCACGGCGGGGCGCTTCAAGGTCTACATGATCGACGAAGTGCACATGCTGACCAACCACGCCTTCAACGCCATGCTGAAGACGCTGGAAGAGCCGCCCGCGCACGTCAAGTTCATCCTGGCCACCACCGATCCGCAGAAGATCCCGGTCACGGTGCTGTCGCGCTGCCTGCAATTCAACCTCAAGCAGATGCCGCCGGGCCATATCGTCAGCCACCTCGACCACGTGCTGGGCGAGGAGGGCATCGTGCGCGAGCCCAATGCGCTGCGCCTGCTGGCCCAGGCCGCCCACGGTTCGATGCGCGACGCGCTGTCGCTGACCGATCAGGCCATTGCCTACAGCGCCGGCCAGGTATCCGAGGCCGCCGTGCGCGGCATGCTGGGCGCGATCGATCAGAGCTACCTGGTGCAGTTGCTGGATGCGCTGGCCGCCGAAGACGGCCCCGCCATGCTGGCGGTGGCGGACGGCATGGCGGATCGCAGCCTGTCGTTTGCCGGCGCCTTGCAGGACCTGGCCTCGCTGCTGCACAAGATCGCGCTGGCGCAGGCGGTGCCCGCCTCGGTCCAGGAAGAATGGCCGGAAGCCGCCGAAGTGCGCCGCTTTGCCGCCGCCTTCGATGCGCAGGAAGTGCAGTTGTTCTACCAGATCGCCAACCTTGGCCGCAGTGAGCTGGCGCTGGCGCCCGACGAGTACGCGGGCTTCACCATGACGCTGCTGCGCATGCTGGCGTTCCGCCCGTCGGCCAGCCCCACACCTGCGGTGGCGCAGGGTGGCGGCCAACAGGCGCCGCGCGCACGCGGTGGCGCTGCGCCGGTGGCCCGGGTTGCGGCAGATGCGGCCGCAGCCAGCGCCGCCGTGGCGCCTGTTGCTCCGAGCTTGCGTGCGGCCGCGCCGATGCCGGCCGGCGATCCCGCGCCAGTCCAGGCACAACAGCCAGTGTCGGCCCCGACGCCGGCAGCACCCGCAAGGACGCTGAGCCCGGCTCCGGCAGCTGTCGCGCCGGCAGCCGCTCCCGCCGCCGGGGCGCCGATGTCGCCGGCCCGTGCGGCGCTGGCCGCGGCGCGCCTGGCCTCCGCCGCGCGCGCAGGGGGCAGCCCGCGCACGCCGCCGCCTGCAGCCGTAGCTGCTGCTGCGCCAGCTGCGCGCCCGCCCTCGGCCCAGCCCTTGCGTCCGCCCGGCCCACCCGCTGCGGTGTCGAGGCCGGCGGCCCCGATGCCTGCCGCCCAGGCCGCAGCCCCTTCGCGCCGGGAGCCTGCGCCCGCGCGGCAAGCCGCCGCGGATGCGCGCGATGTCCGCGACAGCGGCCCGAGCGACGACGTCCCGCCGTGGGAGCACGCAGGCAGCAGCGACGTGCCGCCCTGGGAAGACCTCCCGCCCGACCTGCCCGTGATCGGGCCGTACGACAGCGATCCCGAGCCGATGCCCTCGCGCCAGGCCGCGCCCCGGCGCGAACCTGCCCCGCGCGCCGCACCGCCTGCTCCCGCTGCCGTGCAAGCTGCCCCGGCCGAACCCGTGGCTCCGGTGCGGCTCACGCCGCCTAAGCCGCCGGTGGCCGGCGAAGATGGCACGCCGCCGGTGTTTACCGGCGCGTGGCCGGCACTGGCTGCCAGCCTGCCGCTCAAGGGCCTTGCGCAGCAACTGGCCTACCAGAGCGAGCTTGTCCAGGTCGTGGGCCGTACCTTCCACCTGCGCGCGCCGGTGGCGCCCATTACCGAGGCCGGCGTCGTCGAGCGCCTGCAGCAGACGCTGGCCGAGCACCTCGGCACCGACGTGCGGGTGCAGTGCGAGATTGGCGCGGTAGCCGATACCGCCGCCGCCGCGGATGCGCAGGCTCGCGCGGAGCGCCAGCGCGAAGCCGAGGCCACCATCGAAGGGGATCCCTTCGTGCAGGGTCTGCTGCGCGAGTTCGGTGGCACGATCCTGGAGGGATCGATCCAGCCGCGCGCCGCCTGACCTCTTATTTTTGCCAGGCTGCCGGCGCCCATGACGCGCGGCGGCCCGTAACTTCTATCCAAACGCTAATCAGGAGCACTCCATGATGAAGGGCCAACTGGCCGGGCTGATGAAGCAAGCCCAGCAGATGCAGGAAAACATGAAGAAGATGCAGGAGCAGCTTGCCCTGATCGAGGTCGAGGGCCAGTCCGGCGCCGGCCTGGTCAAGGTGGTGATGACCTGCAAGAACGATGTCAAGCGCGTCTCCATCGACCCCAGCCTGCTTGCCGAAGGCGAAGACAAGGAACTGCTGGAAGACCTGGTCGCCGCTGCGTTCAACGACGCCGTGCGCAAGGCCGAGGCCACCTCGCAGGAAAAGATGGGCTCGATGACCTCCGGCCTGCCGTTGCCCCCGGGCTTCAAGCTGCCGTTCTGAGCCTGACACGGAGCCCGCATGATTCTCGAATCCGCAGTGCTGCCGGTGCGCCCCGGCCAGGAAGCCGCCTTTGAAGCGGCCTTCGGGCAGGCGCGTCATATCATCGCGGGCATGCCGGGCTTTCTTGGGCTTGAGTTGCATCGCGGCATCGAGCAGCCGTCGGAGTACCTGCTGACAGTGCGCTGGCGCACGCTGGAAGACCACACCGAGGGTTTCCGCGGCTCGCCCGAGTACCAGCAGTGGAAAGCCTTGCTGCATCATTTCTATGAGCCGTTTCCCACCGTGCTGCATCACTTGCCGGTGGTGAGCATGGCGGCGTCCGGGGGGGCGGCATGAAGGGCGCCCCCCCGACGTCGCTGCAGGCGCTGATCGAGGCGTTGCGGGTCTTGCCGGGCGTGGGGCCGAAGTCGGCCCAGCGCATGGCTTACCACCTGCTGCAGCACGACCGCGAAGGTGCCCGCAAGCTGGGCGACGCCTTGCGCGGCGCGGCCGACGGCATCAAGCATTGCTCGCGCTGCAATACCTTCACCGAGCAGGAAATCTGCGCGACCTGCCTGGACCAGCGGCGCGACGCCTCGCTGCTGTGCGTGGTGGAGACGCCGTCCGACCAGATCATGATCGAGCAGACGCTGACCTATCGCGGCCAGTATTTTGTGCTGATGGGCCGGCTCTCTCCGCTCGACGGCATCGGCCCGCGCGAAATCCACCTGGACCGGTTGCTGGCGCGCGCCACCGACCCCGCCATGGGCGGCCCGGTGACGGAGGTGATCGTCGCCACCAATTTCACGAGCGAAGGCGAGGCCACGGCGCACTATGTTGGGGAGATGCTGAAGGCGCGCGGCCTCAAGGTGTCGCGCCTGGCGCGCGGCGTGCCGGTGGGCGGCGAACTCGAATACGTCGATGCCGGCACCATTGCCCGCGCGGTGATGGACCGGCGCGCGGTGTAGCCGTGCCCGGTCGTATTGCCATGCCTGGGTCCGTGCGCGGGGCCACAACCGCATGAATCTCGCCCGTTTCGACCTTGTCACACTTGGCCTGTTCGTGGCCGTGGCCCGCCAGGGCAGCATTTCCGCCGGCGCGCGCCAGTCTCACCTGGCGGTGGCGGCGGCCAGCAAGCGCATTTCCGACCTGGAGGCCGCCGTTGGCGCGCCGCTGTTCTTTCGCCACGCGGCCGGGGTGCAGCTGACCGAGGCCGGGCAGGCCTGCTTCCACCATGCGCTGACCATCCTGCAGGACGTGGAGCGCATGGCCGGCGTGATGTCGGACTACGCCAGCGGCGTGCGTGGCCAGGTGCGCGTGTGCGCCAATACCTCGGCCATCACGCAGTTCCTGCCCGACGACCTGGCGACCTTCATGGCGCTGCATCCCACCATCCGCATCGAGCTCGAAGAGCAGAACAGCAGCGAGATCGTGGCCGCGCTGGTGGAAAACCGCGCGGACGTGGGCATCTTTGCCGACCGCACGCCCAGCGCGGGCCTGGTCACGGTGGAGTACCGGCAGGACGAACTGGTGCTGGTCACGCCGCCGGGCCATCCGCTGTCGGAGCGCGGGCCCGTGCGCTATGCGGACACGCTGGAATACGACTTCGTCAGTTTGCCGCAGGTCACCTCGCTGGCGGCTCGCCTGCTGGAGGAAAGCAGCCGGCTGGACCGGCCTTTCCGCCTGCGCATCCAGGTGCGCAGCTTCGACGCCATGTGCCGCATGGTGATGGCGGGGCTGGGCGTGGGCGTGCTGCCGCGCATCGCGGCCGAGCCGCACGTGCAGTCGATGGGGTTGTCGCTGGTGGGGCTGCAGGATGCGTGGGCACGCCGCACGCTGCTGATCGGCATGCGTGACCCTGCGGCGCTGACGGTGTCGGCGCGGCTGCTCATTACCCATCTCTGCGGCGACCGCGCGCCGTTCTGACGCCCTTGGGCTTCAACGTGGCTCGTTCGGGGCTTTCGCGTTCCGAGAAGGCCCGCTTCTCCGAATGCCGATTCCGCCAGCCGCCCGGCTGGGGCACACTGCGTCGAAACAAGGCGTGCTGCCAGCCGCACCGGCCGCACTAGCCGCGGCGCTTCCCATCGGCACACGCCCGCTGTAACCCACACCGCACGGAGACACCCCCACCATGGCGCGACAGATCCTTGAAGGCATTCGGGTCCTCGAACTCGGGCAACTGATTGCCGGCCCCTTCGCCGCCAAGACCCTCGCCGATTTCGGCGCTCACGTGGTCAAGGTGGAGCCGCCCGGACAGGGCGACCCGCTGCGCAAATGGCGCATGCTTTACGAGGACACCTCTGTCTGGTGGGAAGCGCAATCGCGCAACAAGCAATCCATCTGCATCGACCTGCGCATTCCGGAAGGGCAGGCCGTGGTGCGCAAGCTGGCCGCCGAGGCCGACGTGCTGATCGAGAACTTCCGCCCGGGCACCATGGAAAAATGGGGCCTGGGCTATGAAGCGCTGCGCGCGGAAAACCCCGGCCTGATCATGGTGCGCGTGTCCGGCTACGGCCAGACCGGCCCGAAGAAGGACGAGCCGGGCTTTGCCGCGGTGGCCGAGGCCATGGGCGGCCTGCGCTACCTCACGGGCGAGCCGGGCCGTGCGCCGGTGCGCGCCGGTCTGTCGCTAGGCGACACCATTGCCGGGCTGCATGGCGCGCTCGGCGTGCTGCTGGCGCTGTACGAACGCGATGCGCGCGGCGGTGAAGGGCAGGTGATCGACGTGGCGCTGTACGAGTCGCTGTTCAACCTGAGCGAAAGCCTGCTGCCGGAGTATTCGGCGTTTGGTGCCGTGCGCCAGCCGGCTGGCGGCGCCTTGCCCGGCATCGCGCCGTCCAACGCCTATCCCTGCGCCAGTGGCGAGTACGTGCTGGTGGCCGCCAACGGAGACGCCATTTTCAAGCGCCTGATGCACGCGATCGGCCGCGCCGACCTGGGCGACGACCCGGCGCTCGTGCGCAACGACGGGCGCGTGAAACGCGTCGACGAGATCGATGCCGCCATCACGGCGTGGACCCGCACGCAAAGCGTGGAAGACGCGCTGGTGGTGCTCAAGCAGGCCGAAGTGCCATCCGGGCGCATCTACACCGTCAAGGACATCTCGGAAGACCCGCACTACCGTGCGCGCGGCGTGATCGAGAGCGTGACCGCGGCCAGCGGCCTGACCGTCGAAGTGCCGGGCATCATGCCCAAGCTTTCGGCCAGCCCGGGCGCCATCCACGACCGTGCGCCCACGTTGGGCGAACACACCGACAGCGTGCTGGAGGCGGCCGGCTTCGACGCTGCCACCATCGCTGACATGCGCGCACGCGGGGTGGTGGCATGAGCGCGTCATCCATGCTGCGCGGCCCGGCCCGCATCGAGATCAACGAAGTCGCACCGCGCGACGGCCTGCAGATCGAGCCGGCCGTGGTGCCCACCGATGCCAAGGTCGCCTTCCTCGACGCCTTGTCCGCCTGTGGCTTTGCCCGCATCGAAGCCACGTCATTTACCTCGGCCAAGGCCATCCCCGCTTTGGCCGATGCCGAGGCGGTCATGCACCGCATGCAGCGCGGCGCGGACGTGCGCTACACCGCGCTGGTGCCGAACCTGCGCGGCCTGGAGCGCGCGTTGTCGTGCCGGCCCGATGAGCTCAACCTGGTGATGTCGGCCAGCGAGACGCATAACCGCGCCAACCTGCGCATGACGCGCGCCCAGTCGCAAGCGCAGTTGCTGGCAATGATCGAGGCGGCTAACGCGGCGGTTGTGCCGGTCAATGTTTCGCTGTCCACCGTGTTCGGCTGCCCCTTCGAGGGCGAGGTCGATGCCGATGCCGTGATGGCGCTGGCCGAGTCCTTCGCCCATGCCGGCGCGGCAGGTATCACGCTGTGCGACACCACCGGCATGGCGTATCCCACGCAGGTGGCGGCGCTGTGCGAGCGTTTCCAGCGAAGCCTGCCGCAGGCGGGCCTCACCATTCACCTGCATAACACCCGCGGGATGGGCCTGGCCAACGCGTTGGCCGCCTGGCAGACGGGCGTGACCCGCTTCGACGCCGCTGCCGGCGGCCTCGGTGGTTGCCCCTTTGCGCCCGGCGCCAGCGGCAACGTCAGCACCGAAGAGCTGGTGCATATGTTCGATGCCATGGGCGTGGACACCGGCGTGGACCTGGCGCGCCTGCTCGACGTGGTGGCTGGCTTGCCCGCGCTGGTCCAGCGTGACACCGCCAGCCAGTTGCTTCGCGCGGGCACGCGCCTGCGCACGCACCAGCCGCCGGCCTGGCTGGCCGAGCATTTCGCCGGGCAGGGCTGATGCTAGGGCTGACACCAGGGCTGATGCTAGGGCTGACAGCGGGCCCGCCGCAAGAATCCCGAAGGACGGGTGCGCACCGCACGGCGAGGGCCGGCGGGCGCTGAACAGAAAACCAAGATCAACAAGCACCAAGCAGGAGACACTTCATGCCTCGCAATCCGGCATCTGCCATCGCACGTCCCCAATCTTCCCTGTGCGCATCCGGCGCGCGCCGCAAGACGCTCGCCGCCGCCGTGGCGCTGGCTGCCGCCGGCCTGGCCGGCACGGCCGCATGGGCGCAGGACGGCGCCTACCCGACGCGCCCGGTCACGCTGGTGGTGTCCGCCGCTGCCGGCGGCACGACCGACCTGGCCGCGCGCATGATCTCCGAGCCCCTGTCCAAGGCCCTGGGCCAGCCGGTGGTCGTGGACAACCGCCCCGGTGGCTCGGGCGGCATTGCCGCGCAGACGGTGGCGCGCGCCAAGCCGGACGGCTACACCCTGATGGTGCAGTACTCGGGCTACCAGGTCATCTCGCCGCTGCTGATGAAGAACGCGTGGGACCCGGTGAAGGACTTCGCGCCGGTCGCCAACATCCTCTCGGCCCCGCAGGTGCTGGTGGTGCGCCCGAGTTTGCCGGTGAAGACGCTCAAGGAGCTGGTGGCCTATGCCAAGGCCAACCCCAACAAGCTCAACTACGCCTCGTCGGGCAACGGCTCCCTGCAGCATGTCTCCACCGAGCTGCTGAACCAGATGGCCGGCATCCAGATCACCCATGTCCCGTACAAAGGCACCGGCCCGGCCATGACCGACCTGCTGGGCGGCTCGGTGGATCTCACCATCACCACGCCGCCGCCCCTGATGGGGCATATCGCGGGCGGCAAGCTGCGAGCGCTGGTGGTCACCAGCAAGCAGCGCCTGCCGAGCCTGAAGGACGTGCCCTCCGCGCCGGAAGCGGGCTACCCCGATCTCGATGTGTCGTCCTGGTTCGCCATGTACGCGCCGGCCGGCACGCCCAAGCCGATCATCGACAAGCTCGCCGGCGAGATCGAGCGCATCATGCAGACCGAGGCCTTCCGCAAGAAGGCGGAAGAGCTCGGCGCCGAGGCGAAGTTCATGGGCCCGCAGCAACTCGCGACCTATCAGCGCAACGAGCTGGTCCGCTGGGCCAAGGTCATCAAGGCGGCCGATATCCACGCGGAATGATGCCTGTGCCCTGGGGCCGGTAGTAAGCCGGCCGAAAGGCGCAGCCTGTATCTTCGATGCCCACACGCTGGTGCGGATGCCGGCGTGGCATAGGTGTTGATCCCGATGCGGCCCTTTGCGGCATCGGCTAGCATCGCAACTTGCCGCTACGCGGCACGACGCAAGCCGTAGCACAAGCGGCATGCATCAGCGCGAGAGCTGCAGTTGACGGGTAATCAGGTAGGAGAGAGAAATGTATAACAAGAAATTCTGGAAGCAGGCGCTGCTCGCGCTGGCGCTGTTCCTTGCGGGCTGGTTCACCTTTGGCGGCTACGCCCAGGCACAGGGCAAGCCCGAGAAGACCAAGGTCACCATCGCCGTGGGCGGCAAGAACCTGTTCTACTACCTGCCGCTGACCATTGCCGAGCGCCTCGGCTACTTCAAGGATGAAGGGCTCGACGTCGAGATCGTCGACTTCGCCGGCGGTGCCAAGGCGCTGCAGGCCGTGGTGGGCGGCAGCGCCGATGTGGTTTCCGGCGCCTACGAGCACACTATCAACCTGCAGGCCAAGGGCCAGCAGTACCAGGAATTCGTGCTGCAGGGCCGCGCCCCGCAGATCGTGCTGGTGGTCTCCAACAAGACCATGCCCAACTTCAAGTCGGTGGCCGACCTCAAGGGCAAGAAGATCGGCGTGACCGCGCCGGGATCCTCCACCAACATGATGGCCAACTTCGTGCTGGCAAAGGCGGGCCTGAAGGCATCGGACGTCTCCTTCATCGGTGTCGGCGCCAGCGCTGGCGCGGTGGCGGCCATGCGCTCCGGCCAGATCGACGCGATGGCCAACCTCGATCCGGTGGTGTCGATGCTGACCCAGAAGAATGAAGTGCACATCGCCTCTGACACCCGCACGCTCAAGGACACCCAGGCTGTCTTCGGCGGCAATATGCCGTCGGGTTGCCTGTACGCGTCCACCGCCTTTATCCAGCAGAACCCGAACACCACGCAGGCCATGACCAACGCCATGGTGCGCGCGCTCAAGTGGCTGCAGAAGGCTGGCCCGTCGGACATCGTCAAGACCGTGCCGGAAAGCTACCTGCTGGGCGACCGCGCGCTGTACCTGTCCGCCTGGGAAAAGGTCAAGGAAGCCATCTCGCCGGACGGCACCATGCCGGCCGACGGTCCCAAGACCGCGCTCAACACGCTGCAACAGTTCGACCCGGACCTGAAGGGCAAGACCATCAAGCTGGAAAACACCTTCACCAACACCTTCGTGCAGAAGGCGAACGCCAAGTACAAGTAAGGCATCGCCCGCGCCCAGGGTGCCGGCGGCCCGCTGCGTGCAGCGGGCCTTTGCATTGGCGCACCGGATGCCATGCATGGCATC
>NZ_JBXAHA010000009.1:0-107926 GCF_058794615.1 Cupriavidus sp. GW823-FHT07A04 | reverse complement strand
GTGGGAAAACGGGATGCCGTGCGGGACGCTGGTCGCGCCGTCCTGAACCTGCTTTCCACGTCATTACTATCGCGCGGAGCCGCGGTGCCTGCATCGATCGCACCCGTTGCGTCATTCAGCACCGTATCCGCCAAGAGCCTGCCATGAGCACTCCCGCACTTTCCCTCGACAACGTCACCTGCACCTTCGTCTCCCGCGACGATCGCAGCCAGCGCTATACCGCCGTCAAGGAGACCACCCTGGACATCCAGCCCGGCGAGTTCGTCTCCGTGGTGGGGCCGACCGGCTGCGGCAAGTCCACCTTGCTGAATGTGGGGGCCGGCTTGCTGCAGCCCTCGATCGGCGAGGTACGGGTGTTCGGCGAGCCGCTGCGCGGCATTAACACCCGCGCTGGCTACATGTTCCAGGCCGAAGCCCTGATGCCGTGGCGCAGCGCGCTCGACAACGTCATTGCCGGGCTTGAGTTCCGCGGCATGGCGCGTGCCGAAGCGCAGCAGGAGGGCGAGGCCTGGCTGCGCCGCGTCGGCCTGGGCGGGTTTGGCGACCGCTATCCGCACCAGCTCTCCGGCGGCATGCGCAAGCGCGTGAGCCTGGCCCAGACGCTGATACTGGATCCGGACATCATCCTGATGGACGAGCCGTTCTCCGCGCTCGACATCCAGACCCGCCAGCTGATGGAAAACGAGGTGCTGGATTTGTGGGCGGCCAAGCGCAAGGCAGTGCTGTTCATCACCCACGATCTTGACGAGGCCATCGCCATGAGCGATCGCGTGGTGGTGCTGTCGGCAGGTCCCGGCACGCACCCGATCGGCGAGTTCGCCATCGACCTGCCGCGCCCGCGCGACGTGGCCGAGATCCGCAACCATCCTCGCTTCATCGAGCTGCACGCGGCCATCTGGGACGTGCTGCGCGAGGAAGTCCTCAAGGGCTATGCGCAGCAGCGCAAGGTGGCCTGAGACGGCCTGGCGCGCTTCGTTCCCATTCAATCCGGTCTGATTTCAATTCGAGTTTCGATTCCCATGGCTTTCCGTCCCGACTCCAAGGGCATGCTGCGATTCTGGCAGTTGCTCGTCCTCGTTGTGATCCTCGGCGCCTGGCATGCCGCCACGCGCTCGCAGCAGGTTGCCTTCTTCTTCGGTGAGCCGCTGATGGTGGCCCAGCGCATCTGGAACTGGTTCGTCGTCGAGCGCGACATCTACGTCCACCTCGGCGTGACCCTGATCGAAACGCTGCTGGCCTTCGGCATCGGCACGGCCGCGGGCCTTGGCGTTGGCCTGTGGCTGGCGCTCAGCCCGCTCACCTCGGCCATCCTCGATCCCTATATCAAGGCGATGAACTCGATGCCGCGCGTGATCCTGGCGCCGATCTTCGCCGTCTGGTTTGGCCTGGGCATATGGTCAAAGGTAGCGCTGGCGGTGACGCTGGTGTTCTTCATCGTGTTCTTCAACGTCTACCAGGGCGTCAAGGAAGTCAGCCCCGTGGTGCTGTCCAATGTGCGCATGCTGGGCGCGAACCGCAAGCAGCTGCTGCGCCATGTCTATCTGCCGAGCGCGACCAGCTGGGTGTTTTCCTCGTTGCATACGTCAGTCGGCCTGGCCTTCGTGGGCGCGGTGGTGGGCGAGTACCTGGGCTCGGCGCGCGGCGTCGGCTACCTGATCCTGCAGGCCGAGGGCACCTTCGACATCAACACCGTGTTTGCGGGCATCGTGGTGCTGACCGCGGCGGCGCTGATGCTGGATACGCTGGTCGGCAGCGTGGAGAAGCGGCTGATGAAGTGGCAGCCCAAGAGCGGAGAGACCGAGCGGCTGTAAGCCAGCCGTGGGGCTGGCGCCCGGGCGATAGCGAGAGTGAGCCGGGACGTGGTGGAAGTTGGCTTTAATTTATTGTTTTACAATAAAAATTGTTTGTAAAACAATCATTTCCGCATAGAATCACGACTTGCTCACCGTCACCGGAGTCGCTATGCATCCTCCTGTTTCCTCACGCATCGTCCGTGTCAGCTGGTGCTAAGCCAGCGTGATGCCCAATGCTGACCGCGGCGCGAACGCCATGCGCCGCCGCCAGTGGCCGATCGTGGTGGCGCTGGTGCTGGTGGCGCATGGGCTCGTGCTGGGTCCGGTGCCCTGGCCGGCACGGCAGGCCTCGCTCTCGTTGCCTTGGCCGGGCGAGCGGGACCCGCGGGCCATGCAGTGGGTGGCAGTGTTGCCGTTCACCGGGTTGCCAACGCCGGCCGCTACCGTCAAGCCCGTTGCATCCTCTCCCAAGCCGCAGACCTTGCCTGCGCCTCGGCCTGAGCGCGCGTGCGCAGGGCAGCCCGGCCGGGAGCCAGTCGCAACGATGGCTTTGCCGCCCGGGGCGGGCGTACCTTTCAACAGTTCGAGCGCGGCCAGCGTGCCCATGCTGCCGCTGGCACCAATGCGCTCCGCAGATCCGGCATCTGCCACTGGCGTTGCGCGGGACAATATCGCCCGCAGTCGTCAGCGGGGCGAGGCCGTCTTCGAGCGCGCCGCCTCTGACGCGGTGGCCTCGCCTGCGCAGCGGCTTGCCGCGGGCATGGCAGGGGCCGCGCAGGGCGAAGCCCTTGTCGAGTCGCAGGTGGGCACGAGTCGTACCGCGCGCGTGCGCGGCGCTGCAGGGACTTACTGCTTGCGCATGAAGGATCCAAGCCTGAAGGTCGATCCGTTTCGGCAGGAGCTGGCGCTGCCGTCCAATTGCCCGCCTTAGAGGCCATCTCCAAAAGGATGCTGGCGTCGTTGCACGGCGTTGGCCGATCCACTTGACTGTCTGCGGCCGCCCGCCTAGCCAGAACCGCTTCGCTTCATTTTGAAACCGCCGCTTAGTGGTCCCGCCAGCTTTGGCGCGACGCGAGCCCGGCCCCGGCGCCTGCCACCGCGGTCACCGCGAAGCGCACGCTGACGGTCAGGCCGCCGCCCGGGGTTTCCTCAAGCGCCACCGTGGCGCCATGGGCGCGCGCGATCTGGCGCACGATCGGCAGGCCCAGGCCGCTGCCATCCTGCCCCGGGGTGGATTCGCCGCGATAGAAGCGCTGGAATACCTTGTCGCGCTCGTCGGCAGCAACGCCCGGGCCGTTATCCACCACTTGCAACAACGGCTGGTTCTCCGGACCCGCCACGCGGACCGTCACCTGCGCGCCGGGGCCGGCATAGCGGATCGCGTTGTCCACGAGGTTGCCGGCCAACTCCTGCAGCAGTTCCGCTTGCCCCAAGACTTGCACCGGCGCATCGGCTTCGAAGCCCAGGTCGACCTGGCCGGCCCGCGACACCGGTGCCCATTCGAGGGCGACGTCCCTGGCCAGCGTATCGAGGCGCAAGGGCAGCAACGCCGGCGCGTAGCCACTGTCCGGTTCCAGGCGCGATAGCGAAAGCAGTTGCTGCACGCCCTTGGCGGCGTGGCGCACGGTATCGTGCAGCGGCCGCAGATGGCGAAGGATGCGTTCGCCATCGCGCTCGCGCAGCGCCAGTTCTGACTGCGCCTGCATGATGGCCAGCGGGGTCTTCAACTGGTGGGCGGCATCGGCAAAGAAGCGCTTGCGCGCCAGCAACATGCGGTGCAGGCGCGCGACGTACTGGTTGATCGCCTCGACCAGGGGCTTCATTTCTGCGGGCAGGTCTTTTTGCTCCAGCGGCGCCAGGTCGTCGGCGCCACGTTCGGCCACCGTGGCGCTGAGCCGGTGCAGCGGCCGCAGGCCGCGCCGCACGCCGAACCACACGATGCCCAGCGCCAGCGTGACCAGTACCATTTCCTGTTGCAGCGAGCCGGCCAGGATCTCGTGCGCCAGCGACTGGCGCGGCTCGATGGTCTCGCCGACCAGCACCCAGACCAGCCGCGCTTGCCCCGACGGCATGTCGCGCACCGGCAGCGGCTGCGCCGCCATGCGCACCGGCTCGCCGCGGAAAACGGCGTCGTAGAAGACGGTCTTGTAGAGCGGCTGCTTTGGCGTGGCCGGCATCGGCAGGTCGTCGTAGCCGGTCAGCGTGGCGCCGTGCTCGTCGCGAATCACGTAGTAGATCCGGCTGCCGGCCTCGGACTCAAAGATCTCCAGCGCCAGGTAAGGCACGTCGATGGCGAAGCGGCCCTCATGCAGGCGGATGCCTTCGCGCATCGATTTGAGCGAGGCTTCCAGCGTGCGGTCGAACGCCACGTGGGCGGCGTCCATCGCACGGTGATAGGTCATCCATGCGTCCATTGCCAGCAGGGCCAGCAACGGCAGCAGCAGCCAGAGTGACAGTTGCAGGCGCAGGCTCGGGACTCTCATCGGGCAGCCGGCGTGGCCATGTTCGCTTGTGCGCAGGCATCGAGCAGGTAGCCCAGCCCGCGCAGGGTCACGATGGCCACGCCGCTGCCTTCGAGCTTCTTGCGCAGGCGGTGCACGTAGATTTCGATGGCGTCCGGGTTGACCGATTCGTCGATGCCGAAAATCTTCTCCGACATGGCTTCCTTGTTGACGGCGCGTCCGTCGCGCAGCATCAGCACCTCGAGCACGGCGCGCTCTCGCCGGGTCAGCGCCAGGGGCTCGCCGCCCAGCACGAAGGCTCGGCTGATGCCGTCATAGCACAGCGGGCCGCATTGCAGTTGCGTGCTCTCGTGACCAAAGCTGCGGCGTATCAGCGCGCGCGCGCGCGCCTCCAGCTCCGACAGGTCGAACGGCTTGGACAGGTAGTCGTCCGCACCAAGATTGAGCCCCTTCACACGGTCCTCGACTGAGCCGTGCGCGGTCAGGATCAGCACGGGCATGGCATTGCGCCGTTGCCGCAGGCGCCGCAGCACCTCCAGGCCATCGAGCTTGGGCAAGCCCAGGTCGAGGATGACCAGCGCGTAGTCCTGAGTCGAGAGCAGGTGATCTGCCGCGCGGCCATCGTGCATGCAGTCCACGGCGAAGCCCGCCTGGCCGAGCGCCTCGACCAGGGCATTCGCCAGCATCACATTGTCTTCAACGAGCAGGATTCGCATTCTCTTGGCGGGCAGGGCGCCCGGGTGAAATCGGTAAAAGCGGGGGAGGGCCGCGAAGGCGGGCCGCGCTGAGAAATACAGGTATCCGGCCCGACTTTGAAGCTAGGGAAACTCCCAACCCCGAACGCCGGCGCGGCGATGAAATCCGTCGAATTTCGAAAGCGAACTGAAAGTGCGCCTGCCATACCATGCGTGCCATCCCGGGGGCCTGCCCGGACATCACCACAACAATCACAACTCACAAATCACAAGAGGAGACAGCATGAAGCTGAAATCGATCGCGCTGGCAGCAGTCGGCATGAGCCTGGCCGGTGGCGCAGCGGCGCAATCCAGCGTGACCCTGTACGGCATCATGGATGCCGGCATCGAATACGCCAGCCATGCCGGCCCGAATGGTTCGGTGGTCAAGATGACTTCGGGTGGCAAGAACACGTCGCGCTGGGGCATGCGCGGCAGCGAGGACCTTGGCGGTGGGCTCAAGGCACTGTTCCAGCTGGAGAGCGGCATCGCCATCGATACAGGCCGGCTGGATTCCGATGGCACGCTGTTCGATCGGCGCGCCATTGTTGGCTTGTCCAGCAAGTACGGCCAAGTGGTGCTGGGCCGCACCTTCACCACCACCTATGATTTCATGCTGCCGTTCGACCCGATGGGCTACGCGCCGAATTACTCGTGGGCGACCTCGGCGACCGCTACCGGCGAGCGCAAGGATGGCTTGTTCTCGCGCGCGTCCAACGCGATCCGCTACGACGGCACTTTTGGTGGCGTGAAGCTGGGCGCCACGGTGGCACTGGGCGAAGTGGCCGGCAGCTTCAAGAGCTCGTCCAAGTACGATCTCGGCGTGGGCTACAGTGCGGGCGGCTTTGCCGCGGCCGCCACCTGGGACCGCCAGAACGGCGCAGGCACCAGCACCACGCCGGCCGATGTCACGGACTACATTCAGGGCATCCACGCTGGCGCCAGCTATGACTTCGGCGACCTGAAGCTTTACGCGGGCTATCGCAACTACAAGCGGACCTTCACCACGGCAGCCGCGTCTCATCGCAGCGATATGTATTGGGGCGGCGCGTCGTATGACTTCACGCCGGCGTTCACGTTGTATGGCGCGGTCTACAAGCAGAATATCAAGGGCGGCAGCGATGCCGATCCGATCCTGTTCTCGGTGCGCGCCCAGTACGCGCTGTCCAAGCGCACCACGGCTTACCTGTCGGGCGGCTATGCCAAGGCGCGCAACGGGCAGAATGTGAGCTTGTCCAGGGACTTCATCGGCTATGCAAACAACCAGGTGGGGGTGACCGCCGGCTTGCAGCATCGCTTCTGATGCGCGCAGTGATGGCTGCGTGAAACGCCGCCGAGCAAGAAAAAAGCGCCTGGTGCTACGGCACCAGGCGCTTTTTTTGCTCTTGCACGGCGCCAGAGGCGCGCAACGTCAGGGCACGATGACGATCTTGCCGGTGACCTTGCGGGCTTCCATGTCTTTCAGGGCTTGCGGCGCCTGCTCCAGCGCATAGCGCGCGGAGATATGCGGGCGGATCTTGCCTTCCTTCATCCAGCCCAGCATCTGCGCCATGTTGGCTTGATTGGCCTTGGGCTCGCGCCGCGCAAAGTCACCCCAGAACACGCCCACCAGCGAGGCGCCCTTGAGCAGCGCCAGGTTCAGCGGGAGCTTGGGGATTTCGCCATTGGCGAAGCCCACCACCAGGTAGCGGCCGCGCCAGCCGATCGAGCGGAACGCCGGCTCGGCGTAGATGCCGCCCACCGGGTCATAGATCACGTCGGGGCCGCGGCCATCGGTCAGCGCCTTCACGCGTTCGCGCAGGTCTTCGGTGCTGTAGTTGATCAGCGCATCGGCGCCATGGTCCTTGCAGACCGCGAGCTTTTCGTCGGTGGAGGCCGCCGCGATCACGCGCGCGCCGATGGCCTTGCCGATTTCGATGGCGGCCAGGCCCACGCCGCCGGCAGCGCCGAGCACCAGCATGGTCTGGCCCGCTTTCAGTTCACCGCGGTCGATCACCGCGTGGTGCGAGGTGCCGTAGGTGAGGGTGAATGCCGCGGCGGTCTCGAAGTCGATGCCCGGCGGCATCGGCACCACGGCGGCGGCGGGGGCCTTGGCCTGCGAGGCAAAGGCGCCGTTGCCCAGGTAGGCGATCACATTGTCGCCGGGCTTGACGTGCGTCACCCCTTCGCCCACCGCATTGACCACGCCGGCCAGTTCCGAGCCGGGCGAGAAGGGCAGTTGCGGCTTGGCCTGGTATTTGTTCTGGATGATGAGGACGTCGGGGAAATTCACGCCAGCCGCCTTCACATCGATGACGACTTCGCCCGGGCCGGGCACCAGGTCCGGCAGGGTTTCGAGCACCAGCGAATCAGGCGGGCCCCAGGCTTTGCAAAGTACGGCTTTCATCATGTCTCCGGTGATATGTTCGATGCCCGGCAGAAGACGGCGCAAAAGGGTGCATGCGCGGTGCACGCGTGGTCCATGCCAGTTGCGCCAGGCAGGCCCGGGCAAGTGTAGCGCAAAAATAGCACGGTCGTTCTGTTACAAGCTGGCGAGCCGCCGCCGGGTACTGGTTTTGCAGCAGGATTTGCGCTGCGGACAGGCCGCTTGCGGCAGCCTTGTCAGGTACAATCCCGGCCATGCATATCCTCCTCGCAAACGATGACGGTTACCTGGCGCCGGGGCTAGCCGCGCTACATGCCGCGCTGGCGCCGCTGGCGCGCATCACGGTGATTGCACCTGAGCAAAACCACAGCGGTGCATCCAACTCGCTGACCTTGCAGCGGCCACTGTCCATCTATGAAGCCCGGGAGGGCGTGCAGAAAGGGTTCCGCTTCGTCAACGGCACGCCGACCGATTGCGTGCATATCGCGCTGACCGGCTTGCTCGACGAGAAGCCCGACCTGGTGGTGTCCGGCATCAACCAGGGCCAGAACATGGGCGAGGACGTGCTGTATTCCGGCACCGTCGCCGCCGCTATCGAGGGCTTCCTGCTCGGCATTCCCTCGATCGCTTTTTCGCAGGTGGACAAGGGCTGGACCCATCTTGACGCCGCCGCGCGCGTGGCACGCGACATTGTCGAGCGCTATATCGCCAGGCCCTCGGCCGAGCCGTTCCTGCTCAACGTCAATATTCCCAGCCTGCCGTTCGAACACATCAACGGCTACCGTGCCACCCGGCTCGGCAAGCGCCATCCGTCCCAGCCGGTGATCAAGCAGGTCAACCCGCGCGGCGATACCAACTATTGGATCGGGCCCGCCGGCGACGCGCGCGATGCGAGCGAGGGCACGGATTTCCATGCCACGGGCGAAGGCTTCGTGTCGCTGACCCCTTTGCAGCTGGACCTGACTCACCGCGGGCAGCTCGAGCAGGTCAACCAGTGGCTGGCATAAGCCCTTGCCCGCGCAGTAGCCGGCCGTCATGAGTTCCGTCCCGCGTCGCCCAAAATTTCCCCTGTCGCTGGACGCGGTGGTCGAGCGCAAGCCCGCGCCGGCGCGTACCGCTGGCATGCCTGCCGTGGGCGGCGCGCGCGGCGCGGCGATGGCTGCCAAATCGCGCGCGGCCAAGGCGCCTGCTGCGCCCACCCCGGCAGCGAGCGCCGTGCAGGCGCGCGCCAGTGCCGCCACGGCGGGCGGCGGCGGCATGGCCTCGGAACGCGCGCGTGGCGCGCTGGCGGCGCGGCTGCGCGCGGCCGGCATCCGCGACGACCGCGTGCTCGACGCGATTGCTACCATCCCGCGCCACCTGTTTGTCGAGCCCGGCCTGTCGTCGCAAGCGTATGAAGATGCGGCGTTGCCGATCGGCCACCAGCAGACCATCTCCAAGCCGTCGGTGGTGGCTCGCATGATCGAGTTGTTGCGCGATGGCCTCGGCGCGGATGAGCCGCTGGAGCGCGTGCTGGAAATCGGCACCGGCTGCGGCTATCAGGCGGCCGTGCTGAGCCTGGTGGCGCGCGAAGTGTTCTCTATCGAGCGGATTCGTCCGCTGCACGAACAAGCCAAGGCGAACTTGCGGCCGCTGCGGGTGCCAAACCTGCGCCTGCATTATGGCGATGGCATGCTGGGTTTACCCCAGGCGGCGCCGTTTTCGTCGATTATCCTGGCGGCGGCCGGCATGGAGGTGCCTCAGGCGTTGCTGGAGCAGCTTGCCATTGGCGGGCGGCTGATCGCGCCCGTGGCGGTACCTCCCTCCGCCGGCGGCCCAGGGCAGACCGTCACACAGCAATTATTGTTGATCGAGCGGCGTAACCGGCATCGATTTCACCGGACCGCGCTTGAAGCCGTTTTCTTTGTGCCATTAAAATCGGGCACTATCTGAGTCGAACTATGCACAATATCGTGAACACGGAACGTTTCGCCCGCGCCGGGCAGCTCGCTACCGCCTCCCTGCTGCTGGCCTTGCTGGCCGCCTGCGCCTCCTCGCCCATGCCGGCGCCCGTGGTGGACCGCACCTCCGGAGCCGGCGTCGCCGGTGTCGTCCCGCTGGAGCCCGCGCCGCCTGGGTACTATCGCGTCAAGCGAGGCGATACGCTTTATCGAATCGCGCTCGAGAACGGCCAGTCCTATCGCGATGTCGCGGCCTGGAATTCGCTGGCCAATGCCAACCAGATCGAAGTGGGTCAATTGTTGCGCGTGGCGCCTCCTGGCGCCGACGTCAACGCGGGCACCGGCGTCGCCACCATGCCGGTGGCGCCAGGCGGCGTGCAGGGCCAGCCGATCGACCAGGCGCGTCCTGTGCCCACGCCGGTTCCGTCGACAGCCACTGCTGGCGGGGCTTCCGCGCCCGTGGCGGCGGGCTCCGCGCCAGCCGCCGATGGCTCGGTCAAGCTGGCATGGCCGGTCACCGGCCAACTGATCGGGCGTTTCGACGAAAAAGGCAACAAGGGCATTGATATTGCCGGCAAAAAGGGCGATCCGGTGCAAGCAGCCGACGATGGCCGCGTGATTCACGTTGGCCCCTTGCGCGGCTACGGGAATCTTGTCATCATCAAACACAACGATACATATCTCACTGCGTACGGCCACAACGACAAGGTGCTGGTGACGGAGCAGGCAACGGTCCGCAAGGGACAAAAGATTGCAGAGATGGGCAACAGTGACACCGATCGTGTGAAGCTGCATTTCGAGGTACGCAAGAACGGGAAACCAGTCGATCCGATGCGGTATTTGCCGCCACAGTGAGGGTTCATGCCACGCCAGAAAACTGTCTCCACCGGAAGCACCAGCCGCGCTCGGCGTCCCAAGCAGCCGGAGTTGCAGCAGTCCACTGGCGTGGCGCAAGCCGATGCCGATGCAGATTCCGAGTCCTACGGCCAGGACCCGGCCGCCGACTTGGTGCCGCTTACCGATGAGCCCATCACCACGGGTACGGCGGTAGGCCTGCGCGAGGCCGACCTGATGGTCGAGGAAGTCGAGCGCCAGGCCCGCGACGAGGACGAAGAAGAGTCCGAGGACGAAGAAGAAGGCGAGGCCGCAGCCGAGCCGGCTGCGCCCGATCATGACGACTTCCGCACCGTGCTGCACACCGAACTGGCAGCCGACACCGTCCAGCATTACCTGAATCGCATCAGCATCAAGCCGCTGCTGTCTGCGCCGGAGGAGCTGCATTTTTCTACCCTGGCCAAGGGCGGCGATTTCTCGGCGCGGCAGGTCATGATCGAGCGCAACCTGCGGCTGGTGGTCAGCATCGCCAAGGGCTACCTCAATCGCGGCGTGCCGCTGCTGGACCTGATCGAGGAAGGTAATCTCGGCCTGATGCACGCCATCGAGAAATTCGACCCCTCCCGCGGATTCCGTTTCTCGACCTACGCCACATGGTGGATCCGCCAGAGCATCGAGCGCGCCATCATGAACCAGGCGCGCACCGTACGCCTGCCGGTCCACGTCATCCGCGAACTCAACCAGGTGCTGCGCGCCAAGCGTCATCTGGAGAAGGGCGGCACCGACGGCCGCGATGCCAGCCTGGAAGATATTGCCCACCTGCTGGGCAAGACCCCTGACGAAATACAAGACGTGCTCGCGCTCAACGAGCACACCACCTCGCTCGACACGCCATTCGATCTCGATCCCGGATCCAGCCTGCTTGATTTCCTCTCGGACGAGCACAACGCCGCGCCCGACCAGGAAGTCGCCCACCGCGAGCTGGAAAACCTGATGAAACAATGGTTGGCGCGTTTGTCCGAAAAGCACCGCTATGTTGTCGAGCGCCGCTTCGGGCTTAATCACATCGAGCCGGCCACGCTGGAAGAACTTGCCGAGGAAATGGGGCTGACGCGCGAGCGTGTGCGCCAGATCCAGCAAGAGGCGCTGGTCAAGCTCAAACGCCATTTTGCTTCGCAAGGCGTGCGCAAGGACGCTGTTCTATGACACCTGTGCTGGTATTCGACATCGAGACGATTCCCGATGTCGATGGTTTGCGTCGTCTGCACGACCATCCCGATTCCATGACCGATGCCGAGGTCGCCGAACATGCTTTCGCGGCCCGCCGCGAGAAAAACGGCACCGATTTCCTGCCACACTACCTGCAGCGCATCGCGGCCATTTCCTGCGTGCTGCGCCGTAATCAGCGCGACGGCACACCGGTTTTCCATGTGGGCTCGCTTGGCACGCTGGAAGACGGCGAGGCGGTGCTGATCCAGAAGTTCTATGACCTGGTGGCGCGCTACTCGCCCCAGATGGTGTCGTGGAACGGCGGCGGCTTCGACCTGCCCGTGCTGCATTACCGCGGGCTGGTGCATGGCATCGTGGCGCCGCGCTACTGGGAAATGGGCGAAGGCAGCGAGTCCGACAGCCGCGAATTCAAGTGGAACAACTACATCAGTCGTTACCACATGCGGCACCTGGACCTGATGGACTTGCTGGCGATGTACCAGCCGCGCGCTAGCGCACCGCTGGACGATCTCGCCAAGCTGTGCGGGTTTCCCGGCAAGATGGGCATGGACGGCAGCAAGGTCTGGCAGGCCTACCAGGACGGCCAGTTGCCCGCGATCCGCGATTACTGCGAAACCGATGTCGTCAATACCTACCTGGTGTACTGCCGTTTCCAGTTGATGCGCGGCGGCCTGACGCCGAAGCAGTTCGATACCGAAATCGAATTCGTGCAGGAGTCGCTCGCCGAGTTGCCGGGTTCGCAGTGGATCCAGTACCTCCAGTCTTTCCGCATCAAGCCGGTATATGCCGGCGGCGATGACGACGAAGAACCGGAAATCTAAGCGCCGCTCCGTTACAGGCCCCTATTCGTCCGCCAGCGACAGGTAGATCGGCTGGTGGTCGGATGCCCGTGTTTCGCCATCCACCTCGCAGCACAGCACGCGCGACAGCAGGTCCTCTGTCAGGAATGCGAAGTCACAGGCAAACGGCGCCTGCGGCCATTGCTCCTTGTCATACAGGGCGCAAGTTGGCGCATGGGGCTTGCCGGGGTGGGTATGCGTCCAGGCGTCGTGCCAGCCGATGATGCCGGTTTCGTGGCAACCGTCGTATGGCGCCAACATGCGCAGGTAAGCGATATCGTCCGGCGCGCCGTTGAAATCGCCGCACAGCACGGCGGAAGCGGGCCGCGCTTCGGGCGTGAACGGGCCGGGCCCAGTCTCGCGCAGGCCGGGTTGGCTGGCGTGCTCGCAGGCCTCGCGGTGCCAGGCGCGCAGCGCGTCGGTCTGGGCCGCGCGCTGATGTGTCGAGTAATACTCCAGGTGGGTGCAGATCACGCGCAGGCGACGCTCTCCCGCCATTACCGTCGCTTCCAGCGCCACGCGCGGCATCGACGGGACGGTTGGATCGGTGGGCCAGGGCAGGGCATGGCGAAACACTTCGAGCAAGGGCAGGCGGGTGGCGATGAGGTTGCCGAACTGGCGTGGCGCGCCGTCCGCGGTGAAACGGTCCACCGCAGGCGCGTAGAGGATCCGGTAGCCGGGCAGCAGCGCTACCAGCTCGGCCACCTGGTCGGGCCCAGGCTCGCCTGCGAGGTCGGAATAGCCGCGCGTCACCTCCTGCAGGCAGATTACATCGGCGTCGGCGATCGCGTGCAGCGTCCTGACGGTGCGGGCCAGGTCGACGCGCCCGTCGGCGCCACGACCCCACTGGATGTTCCAGGAAATCAGTTCCATGTCGCCCCCTGCTCGGTTGCCACGGCGCGCGGTGCCGGTGTTCTGTGCCGGGAGTGCCTCGCGCGTGCTGCACCCATGTTGCGCCTATCTCGCGCGCTTGTCCCGGTCTTCATGCCGCCGGGCTTGCCGCAGGGCCGCCCGGCTGTGCGTCTGGACTACAATCGCGCTTTCACAAAACAATACGTCAGGTTCCCCAGGTGTCTCAAGCCGTGACTCTTACGCAAGCCCATTCTGCGCCAGAAGGTGGCGCCTTCGCCTCCCCGGCCGTACCCGCACCGGTCAAGCCTGCGCCCGTGCAACTGCCCGTCGTGCAGATCCACAGCCTCGACATGGAGGCGCGCGGCGTTGGCCGGCTGGTCAATGAGGATGGCAGCCCGGGCAAGGTGATTTTTGTCGAGGGCGCGCTGCCGGGCGAAACCGTCAGCTACAGCAGCTTCAAGCGCAAGGCCAGCTTCGAGCAGGCCAACCTGGGCATGATCAAGAAGGCCTCGTCGATGCGCGTGAAGCCGGGCTGCGAGTATTTTGGCGTTTGCGGCGGTTGTTCGATGCAGCACCTGGACGCACGCGCGCAGGTGGCCATCAAGCAACGCGTGCTGGAAGACGATCTCTGGCACTTGTCGAAGCTGCGCCCGGACGTGGTGTTCCGCCCGATCGCCGGCCCGGACTGGGGCTACCGCTACCGGGCGCGCCTGACGGTGCGCTACGTGGCAAAGAAAGGCGTGGCGCTGGTCGGCTTCCATGAGCGCAAGAGCAGCTATGTGGCCGATATGGCGAGCTGCAAAGTTCTGCCGCCGCACGTATCGGACCTGCTGGTGCCGCTGCGGGAACTGATCACGGGTTTGTCGATCCGAGACCGCCTGCCGCAGGTCGAGCTGGCAGTGGGGCAGGATGTGACGGTGCTGGTGCTGCGCATCCTGATGCCGCTGACCGAGGCCGACGAGGCACTGCTGCGCGCCTTCGCCGACCAGCACGGCGTGCAGTTCTGGCTTCAGCCCAAGGGCCCGGACACCGTGGTGCCGTTCTACCCGCTGGACCGCGAACTGGCCTACACGCTGCCGGAATTCAGTATCCGCATGCCGTTCAAGCCGACCGACTTTACCCAGGTCAACCACCAGATCAACCGCGCGCTGATTGGCCGGGCGCTGCGCTTGCTGGATGCCCAGCCGGATGACCGGCTGCTCGACCTGTTCTGCGGCATTGGCAATTTCACGCTGCCGCTGGCCACGCGCGGCCGCTCGGTGATGGGCATCGAAGGCAGCGAGGTCCTGACCACCCGGGCACTGGCCAATGCGGTCATCAACGGGTTGGACCACAAAACCGAATTTGCCTGCAGGAACCTCTTCGAGGTGGGTGCGGAAGACATCGCCGCACTGGGCCGTTTCGACCGCTGGCTGATCGACCCGCCGCGCGAAGGTGCGCTGGCGGTCAGCAAGGCACTGGGTGAACTGGCCCAGGCTGGCAGCGACGTGCTGCCCAAGCGCATCGTCTACGTCTCGTGCAACCCGGCCACGCTGGCGCGCGACGCCGGCCTGCTGGTGCACGAGGCCGGCTACCGGCTTTCCGGTGCTGGCGTGGTCAACATGTTCCCGCACACCTCGCACGTGGAATCGATTGCGGTGTTCGACCGCGCCTGAGCGGCTGAGGAAGGCGGGCGCGGCCTTGCGGCCGCGGCAAAGAAAAAGGCCAGCGCGGATGCGCTGGCCTTTTTAGTCCGGGGCAGGGCGGCCGGGCCGCCGCCTTAGTCGCGGTTGCCGCCGAAAATGCCCAGCAGCGCCAGCAGGTTGGCGAAGACGTTGTACACGTCCAGGTAGATCGCCAGCGTTGCCGTGATGTAGTTGGTCTCGCCACCGTTCAGCACGCGCTGCACGTCAAAGAGGATGTAGGCGGAGAAGATGCCGATGGCGATCACCGAAACCGTGATCATCAGCGACGGCAGTTGCAGCCAGATGTTGGCGACGCTGGCCAGGATCAGCAGGATCACGCCGACGAACAGGAATTTGCTCAGCCCGGAGAAATCGCGCTTGCTGACAGTCGCGATGGTGGCCATGGCGCCGAACACCGCCGCTGTGCCGCCAAAGGCATACATGATCAGTGCAGGACCATTGGAGAACTGCAGCACCGACCCGATCAGGCGCGACAGCATCAGCCCCATGAAAAAGGTGAAGGCCAGCAGCAGGACCACGCCCATGCTGCTGTTCTTGGTCTTCTCGATGGCATAGAAGAAGCCGAACGCGATGCCCAGGAACAGGATCATCGACAGGCCGGGGCTGCCTTTCATCAGGCTGAAGCCCGTGGTGACTCCGATCCACGCACCGATGACGGTGGGGATCATCGAAATGGCAAGCAACCAGTAGGTGTTGCGCATGACCCGATTGCGCACCACGACGTCGCTCGTCGCGGTGCCGCTGCCGAAACTGTATGTGTTCAGCTTGTTATCCATGGTGACTCCTGTCTCAAAACGGTGAGGCGCCGGGGTAACCCAGGCGGGCACAACGCCAATGTGGCATCGCAGTAATGGAATTGCAAGGGTTGAGGGAACGTATCAGCCACATTTTCGCAAAATCCGCGCTGCCAGTGGTGATTGGATCGCAACTGGCCTCTCGCGTTCCCTGCGCGTGGCACGTCATTAAAAGTGCATTCTTGGTAACTTTATGGTGTGTGCCGTGCCTTGGTTGGCTCCCGGGAACCTGCGGCCATGGGCCTTCTCGAAACCATAACCGTCTCGTGCTAGAATTGCACGTTTACTTGACTTGTAACCCCTTCATTTTTTGGAGTTTTTATGGCGATCGAACGCACCCTGTCGATTATCAAGCCGGATGCCGTGGCAAAGAATGTCATCGGCCAGATTTACGCTCGTTTCGAGGCCGCAGGCCTGAAGATCGTGGCTGCCAAGATGGTTCACCTGTCGCGCGGTGAAGCCGAGCAATTCTACGCAGTGCACGCTGCGCGCCCGTTCTTCAAGGACCTGGTGGACTTCATGGTTTCCGGCCCGGTCATCATCCAGGCCCTGGAAGGCGAAAACGCCATCACCAAGCATCGCGACCTGATGGGCGCAACCGACCCGAAGAAGGCTGAAGCCGGCACGATCCGCGCTGACTTCGCTGACAGCATCGACGCCAACGCCGTTCACGGCTCGGACGCAGCAGAAACCGCTGCCGTCGAGATCGCTTTCTTCTTCCCCGGCATGAACGTTTACAGCCGCTGATTGTCTGGTCTATTCCACAAGACTAGACTGCCTTAGAAGTTGATACTGCCGTCATGAACACTCTCGTCAACCTGCTCGATCTGGATGCGGACGCGCTTACCGCCTATTGCGGAGAGCTCGGCGAGAAGCCGTTTCGTGCGCGGCAGTTGCAGCGCTGGATTCACCAGTTCGGCGCCAGCCGTTTCGATGCCATGTCCGATCTCGCCAAGTCGCTGCGCGAAAAGCTCGCCACGCGCGCCGAGATCCGCTCGCCTGCCGTCATCACCGACAACCTGTCGGCCGACGGCACGCGCAAGTGGCTGCTGGACGTTGGCGCCGGCGATGCGGTGGAGACGGTGTACATCCCTGAGGAGACGCGCGGCACGCTGTGCGTGTCTTCGCAGGCGGGGTGCGCCGTCAATTGCCGGTTCTGCTCGACCGGCAAGCAAGGCTTCTCGCGCAACCTGTCTACTGGCGAGATCATCGGCCAGCTGTGGATGGCCGAGTTTGCCATGCGTGCCCAACTGGGCCGTGGCGCCAAGGACGACCGCGTCATCTCCAACGTGGTGATGATGGGCATGGGCGAGCCGCTGCTCAACTATGACCAGGTTGTGCCCGCCATGCGCCTGATGCTGGACGACCATGCCTACGGGCTGTCGCGCCGGCGCGTGACGCTGTCCACCTCCGGCGTGGTGCCGATGATGGACCGGCTGGCCAAGGATTTGCCCGTGGCGCTGGCGGTATCGCTGCACGCGTCCAATGATCCGCTGCGCGACATGCTGGTGCCGCTCAACAAGAAGTACCCGCTGGCCGAGCTGATGGCGGCTTGCCGCCGCTACCTGGAATTCGCCCCGCGCGATTTCATCACTTTCGAATACTGCATGCTGGATGGCGTCAATGACGGCGTCGAGCATGCCCGGGAACTGCTGAAGCTTGTGGCCGATGTGCCCTGCAAGTTCAACCTGATCCCGTTCAACCCCTTCCCGGAGTCGGGCCTCAAGCGCTCAAACAACGAGCAGATCCGCCGCTTCGCCCAGGTCCTGATGGACGCCGGCATCGTCACCACCATCCGCAAGACGCGCGGCGACGATATCGATGCCGCTTGCGGCCAGCTCGCGGGCGAGGTCAAGGACCGTACCCGCCTGGCCCAGCGTGGCAAGTTCGGCAAGATCACGCCGATTGTGGCGGCGCCCGCGGCCGGCCAGCCGCAAGAGGCCCGGCCTGCATGACCCGTCTGATAGTTGCGGCGCTGATGGGGCTGGTGCTGCTGTCCGCGTGCCAGTTGCCGCCGCCGGTCAAGCCCGAGTTGCAGACCGCATCCGACCAGACCGAGCTGAGCCGGCGTGCCACCATCCGTCTCCAGTTGGCTACCAGCTACCTTGAGGCAGGGCAGTACACCGTCGCGCTGGACGAGGCCAAGCAGGCCATTGCCATCGACCCGACGCTGGTCGACGCGTACCATATCCGCGCGTTGGTCTACATGAACATGAACGAGCGCGTGCTGGCGGAAGAGAGCTTCCGTAGCGCGCTGGCCATGCGTGCCGATGACGGCGACGTGCTGAACAACTACGGCTGGTTCTTGTGCGTGAACGGACGCTATGCCGAGGCCGTGCCTTACCTGGAGCGCGCGGTCAACGCGCCCTCGGCAAGCGGGCCTGGCAAGGCACTGACCAGCCTTGGCGCCTGCCAGCTACGCAATGGCAGCAGCGAGGCAGCCGAGAAGAGCTTGTTTGGCGCCTTGCGCTACGATCGCAACAACCCGGTAGCCAACAACAACCTGGCGCTGCTGTATTACCAGCGCGGGGACTACCAGCGTGCCCAGCAGTATGTCGGCCGCATCAACAGCAGCAATTTCGTCAGCGCGCAATCCCTCTGGCTGGGTGCGCGCATTGCCCGCCGTCAGGGTGATGTAGCGGCGCAGAATGCCCTGGTGGCACAGTTGCGCAGCCGTTTCCCCGATTCGCGTGAGTTGACCGCATACGAACAAGGAGCATGGGATGAGTGAGCACGAGCGCGCCGAAGGCCAGACTGCAGCGACGGGTCATGCGGGGGGGACCCCTGCGGATGCCGGGCGCGAGGCGGTGGCGCGCGAGATTGGCGAACGCCTGGCGCAAGCGCGCAAGGACCAGCGTTTCTCGCTGGAGGATGTCAGTGCGCGGCTGAAGGTCGCCTCGCACAAGCTGGCCGCCATCGAGCAGGGCGACGTCGCGGCGCTGCCCGACGTGACCTTTGCCAAGGGTGTGATGCGCGCCTACGCGCGCATGCTCCAGATCGACATCGACGCCTTGCTGGCGCGTTTCCACGCGCAGGCTGTGCCGGTGGTGGAAATCGGCATGCGCCGCGAAGGTGGCCTGAACGAGAGCTTCGACGACCGTAACCGCTTTGGCTCCGGCGGCTCCGGCGGCCGGTGGATCTGGCTGGCCCTGGTGGTCGCCGTGATCGGTGGCGGGGTGCTGTTCGGGCTGGACCACTTCAAGCAATGGATCGAAGCGCGCAAGGAAACCCTCACGGCGGCCCCGGCGGCGCAAGCCACGGTGCAAGGCAGCGAGCCCGGTACCGTCACGGCCGCACTGCCGCCGGTGATGGCCGCGTCCGATGCCCCCGCGCCGTCCGAGTCACTGCCCGCCAGCGGCCCGGTGGCGGTGGCGCCAGCGCTTTCGGCAGCACCCGCACCTTCGGCGGCGCCGTCTCCGGCCGCCGTGGCCGCCGTCTCCGCGGTAGCTGCTTCAGCGGCAGTGCCTGCCCCCGCAGCGGCAGACGGTGCTGCCGAGCTGCGCATCCGTTTCGCATCGGATACCTGGTACGAGATCCGCGACCGCAGCGGCAAGGTTGTGCTCGGCGGTACTGCGCGTGCGGGCCAGGATCTCAGCGGCGGCGGTACGCCACCGTACAAAATCGTGATCGGCAACGTCAAGGGCGTCGAGTCGCTGACGCGCAACGGCACGCCGGTCGACCTGCAGGCGGCCAACCGCAATAACGTGGCGCGCCTGACGCTGCCCTGAACATCGTTTCTCCAGCCATGCGCAACGCCGCATTGCAAGGTGGTAATGCTATGAACCAAAAGGCTTGTATGCCGGTGCTGCCCGGCCCGCTGCCCCGCCGCAAAACGCGCCAGGCGCGCGTGGTGTGGGGCGACAATGTGGTCACGATCGGTGGCGACGCTCCCGTGCGCGTGCAGTCGATGACGAACACCGACACGGTGGACGCCATCGGCACCGCGATCCAGGTCAAGGAACTGGCGCGTGCCGGTTCCGAAATTGTGCGCATCACGGTCAATACGCCGGAAGCCGCGGCTGCGGTGCCCGCCCTGCGCGAGCAGCTGGACCGCATGGGCGTGAACGTGCCGCTGGTGGGCGACTTCCACTACAACGGCCACACGCTGCTGCGCGATTATCCCGACTGCGCCCAGGCGTTGTCGAAGTACCGCATCAACCCCGGCAACGTGGGGCAGGGTGCCAAGCGCGACACGCAATTCGCGCAGATGATCGAAATGGCCTGCCGCTACGACAAGCCGGTGCGCATCGGCGTGAACTGGGGCAGCCTGGACCAGTCGCTGCTGGCGCGCATCATGGACGAGAACGCCCTGCGCGCCGAGCCGTGGCCGGCGCAGAACGTGATGGTCGAGGCGTTGATCACCTCCGCGATCGAGTCGGCGAAGAAGGCCGAGGAAATCGGGCTTTCGGGTGATCAGATCATCCTGTCGTGCAAGGTCTCGCAGGTGCAGGAACTGATCGCTGTGTACCGCGAGCTGACCAAGCGCTGCGACTACGCATTGCACCTCGGGCTGACCGAGGCGGGCATGGGCAGCAAGGGGATCGTGGCCTCCACCGCCGCGCTGTCGGTGCTGCTGCAGGAAGGCATTGGCGACACCATCCGCATTTCGCTGACGCCGGAACCCGGCGCTGCGCGCGAGAAGGAAGTCTACGTGGGGCAGGAGATCCTGCAGACCATGGGCCTGCGCAACTTCACCCCGATGGTGATTGCCTGCCCGGGCTGCGGCCGTACCACCAGCACCACCTTCCAGGAACTGGCGTCCAGCATCCAGAGCTACCTGCGCGAGCAGATGCCGACCTGGAAGACCGCCTACCCTGGCGTGGAAGAAATGGATGTGGCCGTGATGGGCTGCATCGTGAACGGGCCGGGCGAAAGCAAGCATGCCAATATCGGCATCTCGCTGCCGGGCTCAGGCGAATCGCCGGCGGCGCCGGTATTTGTCGACGGCGTGAAGGTCAAGACGCTGCGCGGCGATCGCATCGCCGAGGAATTCCAGGCGATCGTGGACGATTATGTGCGCACCCACTACGGCAACAAGGCCGGGAGCGCCGGCAATGAGGTGGCAGCCTGAGCCGTTGCGGCTAGGCGCTACAGGGAAAGACAAGACACAATGAACCAACCCGTGAATCCGGCGGCCGCCAGCGATGGCGCCAAGGCTGCCGACAGCAAGGCAGAGAGCAAGAGCAAGGCAGTGAAAGCCCTGCAGGGCGTCAAGGGCATGAACGACATGCTGCCCGCCGACGCACCGCTGTGGGAGCATTTCGAGAACGCCTCGCGCGCGATGCTGCGTGCCTATGGCTACCAGCAGGTCCGCACGCCCATCGTTGAGCACACGCAGCTGTTCGTGCGCGGCATCGGCGAAGTCACCGACATCGTCGAGAAGGAAATGTATTCCTTCACCGATGCGCTCAACGGCGAGCAACTGACGCTGCGCCCCGAGGGCACGGCGGCCGCGGTGCGGGCCACCATCGAGCACAACCTGCTGTACGACGGCCCCAAGCGCCTGTGGTACACCGGCCCGATGTTCCGCCACGAGCGTCCCCAGCGCGGGCGCTATCGCCAGTTCCACCAGCTCGGCGCCGAGGCCCTAGGCTTTGCCGGCCCGGACGTGGACGCCGAGATCATCATGATGTGCCAGCGCCTGTGGGATGACCTGGGCCTGGTCGGCGTGCGCCTCGAGCTCAATTCGCTGGGCCAGGCCGAGGAGCGCGCCGCGCACCGCGAAGAACTGATCAAGTACCTGGAAGGCTTCCAGGACATTCTTGACGAAGACAGCAAGCGCCGCCTGTACACCAACCCGCTGCGCGTGCTGGATACCAAGAATCCCGCGCTGCAGGAAATGGCAAGCAACGCGCCCAAGCTGATCGATTTCCTGGGCGAGGAGTCGCTTGCCCACTTCGACGGCGTGCAGCGCCTGCTCAAGGCCAACAACATCCCGTTCAAGATCAATCCGCGCCTGGTGCGCGGGCTGGACTACTACAACCTGACGGTGTTCGAGTGGATCACCGACAAGCTCGGCGCGCAGGGCACCATCGCCGGCGGCGGCCGCTACGATCCGCTGATCGCGCGGATGGGCGGCAAGGCGGCACCAGCTTGTGGCTGGGCGATGGGCATCGAGCGCATCATCGAACTGCTGCGAGAGGAAAAGCTCGTGCCGCAGGCGGAAGGCGCCGATGTGTACCTCGTCCACCAGGGCGAAGCGGCTGGCCAGCAGGCCATGATCATCGCCGAGCGCCTGCGCGATGCCGGCCTCGACGTGCTGCTGCATGCCACGCCCGACGGCAAGAGCGGCAGCTTCAAGTCGCAGATGAAGCGCGCCGACGGTAGCGGTGCGGCCTATGCCGTTATCATTGGCGAGGATGAGGTGGTGGCGGGCACGGCACAGGTCAAGGACCTGCGCCAGGGCGCCCAGGCCGAAGGCGGCGGCGCGCAGGTGACGGTGGAGGCTGAAAAACTGGTTGACCACATCATCGACGCCATGGTTGGCGCCAGCGAGTAAGCCTGCTGGTCAGCAGGCAGTATCGGAACCAGGGACCGCAAGAGCGCGGTCCTTCATACAAACAAACGCGGGTGGATCCCTCGACATGGCTTACGATCTAGAAGAACAGGAACAGCTTGAGAGCCTCAAGGCCTGGTGGCGCCAGTACGGCAACACCGTGACCTGGGCCTTGATCGCCGGCTTGCTGGCCTTCGCTGCCTGGAGCGGCTGGAACTACTGGCAACGCAAGCAGGCTGGAGAAGCGGCGCTGCTGTACGAGCAGGTGGTCAAGGCGGCCGAGAGCCGCGATGTCGAGCGGATCAAGCGCGCCGCCGGCGACCTCGAGGAAAAGTTCGGCAAGACCGCCTATGGCCCCATGACCGCGCTGGTATCGGCCAAGGTGCTGTACGATGCAGGCGACCTGGCAGGTACGAAGGCCCAGTTGCAATGGGCGATCGACCATGGCGATGGCGAGTACGCTCACCTCGCGCGCGTGCGCCTGGCTGGCGTGCTGCTTGACGAGAAGGCCTACGACCAGGGCCTGGCATTGCTCAAGGACGAGCCGCCGGCACCGTTCGTGGCGCTGTATGCGGACCGCCGGGGCGATCTGCTGGCTGCCCAGGACAAGCGCCCGGAAGCCCGCTCGGCCTACCAGAAGGCGCTAGACAAGCTGAGCGCCAACGATGCAGCCATGCGCCAGATCATTCAGTTCAAGCTTGACGCGCTGGGCACCGCCTGAAGGCGGTTGGCCCGGCTCGCCGGCAGGCCCGCGGGATTCGCATGCCATGCATGCCCCGCTTGCCCGCACCCTTGCGCCTCAACTTAAATCAGGATCGGAACCTCATGAAGTCATTGTTTTCCGGCACGGCCCAGAACCAGCAACACGGCAAATCTGTCCGCGGCCTGGTGGTGGCCGCCGCTTGTGCGGCCAGCGTCGCCAGCCTGGGCGGCTGCTCGCTGTTCAGCAAGGCTGACAAGCGCACGCCGGTCGAACTCAAGCCGATCACACAGACGTTGTCGGTGCGCCAGGCCTGGAAGGCCAGCGTCGGCAAGAGCGGCCCGTACTCGCTGCAACCCTCTGTCTCCGGTGGCACCGTCTATGCATCTTCCAATGGCGGCAAGGTGCTGGCGCTCGATGGCGTCACGGGACGCACCTTGTGGGAGGCCAAGACCGACATCGACCTGACCTCCGGCCCCGGCAGCGACGGCACCGTCACGGCGGTGGCGGGCGAGAAGGGCGCGGTCTTTGCCTTTGACGCCAGCGGCAAGCAGATCTGGAAGAAGCAGGTCAATGGGGAGGTTCTCTCGGCGCCGCTGGTCGGCAACGGCCTGGTGGTCGTGCGCACGACCGATACCCGGGTGCTTGGCCTGGATGCGCAGACCGGCGAGCGCCGCTGGATCTACCAGCGCTCGCAGACCGCGCTCAACCTGCGCGCCTCGATGGGCATGGTGTTCGCCGGCGACGGCATCGTGATGGGCTTCCCCGGCGGCAAGCTGGGTGTGCTGGCTCCGGGCAACGGCGTGCTGCGCTGGGAGAGCACGGTTTCCTATCCGAAGGGCGTGTCCGAGATCGAACGGCTTAATGACGTGACGGGCCAGCCCATGGTCAATGGCCGCCAGGTCTGCGCGACCACGTTCCAGGGCCGGATCGCCTGCCTTGAGCTGACCAATGGCCAGCCGCAGTGGGGCAAGGATTTTTCTTCGCCGACCGGCCCCGCGCAGGATGACACTTCGCTGTACGCCGGGGACGAGCGCTCCGTGGTCCATGCATTTGACCGCCAGAACGGCACTGAACGCTGGAAGAACGATCAACTGCTGTATCGCCGTCTCGGCACGCCGCTGGCGGTGGGACGTTCGGTGGTGGCGGGCGATTACGAAGGCTATGTACACTTCTTGTCGCGCGAGGACGGCCAGTTCGTGGCACGCCTGAAGACCGATGGCAGCGAGATTACCGCTGCGCCGGTGGTGGCGGGCCCGTCGCTGGTGGTACAGACACGCGACGGCAACCTCTACGGCTTCGTGCCGGACTGAGGCGGTCGACATTCATGGCGACTGTCCGTGCACCTGTCGGCACGGGCGGCGCCAATCCGGTAGCACGGCCCTTCTGGCCGTGCAGGTGAACGAGGTCGGGTTGCAATGCAAGCCTGATCACCCGACAGGAAAAGTGGCCAGGCGCGCGACGCCCGGCCGTCGGACCCATATCACTCCGGAGTTCCTGGGGGGCGGCATCTGCCGGCCCCCATTTCCGTTTATTGCATGAAACCAGTTATCGCTCTGGTCGGCCGTCCCAATGTGGGCAAGTCGACGCTATTCAACCGCATGACCCGTTCGCGCGACGCGCTTGTCGCCGATCTGCCCGGGCTCACGCGCGATCGCCACTATGGCGAAGGCCGCATCGGTGAACGTCCGTTCATCGCCATCGACACCGGCGGCTTCGAGCCGGTGGCCAAGGAAGGCATCGTTGCCGAAATGGCCAAGCAGACCCGCCAGGCGGTGGTCGAGGCCGACGTGGTGATCTTCCTCGTCGACGGCCGCCTCGGGCTGGCGCCCCAGGACCGCGTGATCGCCGATTACCTGCGCAAGACCGGGCGCCGCGTCATGCTGGCCGTGAACAAGGCCGAGGGCATGAAATACACCACCGTGGTGTCGGAGTTTTACGAGCTTGGCATGGGCGATCCCTATGCCATTTCGTCGACCCACGGCGATGGCGTGCGCGAGCTGGTCGACGAGGCGCTGGAACTGGCGGTGAAAGAGCGCCCGGAACTCGCCGAGGAAGACGAGGGCGCCCAGCGCGGCGTCAAGATCGCTATCGTGGGCCGGCCGAACGTGGGCAAGTCCACGCTGGTCAACACCCTGATCGGCGAAGAACGCGTGATCGCGTTCGACATGCCCGGCACCACGCGGGATGCCATCTATGTGGAGTTCGAGCGCGGCGGCAAGCCCTATACGCTGATCGACACGGCCGGCCTGCGCAAGCGCGGCAAGGTGTTCGAGGCCATCGAGAAGTTTTCGGTGGTCAAGACGCTGCAATCGATTGCTGATGCGAACGTCGTGGTGCTGCTGCTCGACGCGCAGCAGGACGTGTCGGAGCAGGATGCGCACATCGCCGGCTTCATCGTGGAATCCGGGCGCGCGCTGGTGGTTGGCGTCAACAAGTGGGACGGCCTTGACGGCCATAGCCGCGACCGTATCAAGCACGATCTGGAGCGCAAGCTGCAGTTCCTGGACTTCGCCAACTTCCACTTTGTGTCCGCGCAGCAGCGCACGGGCATCAGCGCGCTGCTGCGCTCGGTGGACGACGCGTATGCCGCGGCCATGGTCAAGCTGCCCACGCCGCAGCTCACGCGGATCCTGCAGGAAGCGGTCGAGTTCCAGCAGCCGCGGCGTGTCGGCGCGACGCGGCCCAAGCTGCGCTACGCGCACCAGGGCGGGTCCAATCCGCCCATCATCATCGTGCACGGCAATTCGCTTTCCGGCATCGCCGACACATATCGGCGCTATCTCGAAAACCGTTTCCGCTCGGCTTTCAAACTGAAGGGCACACCGCTTCGCATCGAATTTAGAACGAACAAAAACCCATATGCCGACTCGAAGGATTGAGTCAGTCGACGGGAGCCCGGGCGGGCAAGTTTCGTTTGCGTTCGTTTGGAACTGAGGCTAAATTCACGGTAGCAGGGGGTTCCCTGCGAGGCGATGCTAGCTTGGTACCGTTTTGATCTTTTTTTGGCGCGGCTTGCGCCGTTTGACTTGAATCGGGGATTACCGTCCCCATCATCTATCACTAAATCTATAAATTTGGAGTGTGCCATGAGCAACAAAGGGCAATTGCTACAAGACCCGTTCCTGAACGCGCTGCGCAAAGAGCACGTACCGGTTTCCATCTACCTCGTCAATGGCATCAAGCTGCAAGGCAATATCGAGTCGTTCGACCAGTACGTCGTCCTGTTGCGCAACACCGTGACGCAGATGGTCTACAAGCATGCGATTTCCACCGTCGTACCGGCCCGCGCCGTGAATTTCCGCGTGGACGAAACGGCTGAAGGCTGATCATTCGCGGATAGCACCGCAGTTTTCCGGCAGGCCAGTCGTACCACGGCACGGCCGCCAGTTGCCGGTGTCGCGCAGGGGCCAGATGCTCCGGCGCGACACCAAAAGACGCCAGCCCATCCTGGCTGCAGAGTGGCCACGGGCACGGACATGCTTCACCCTGGTGCATTCCGCCACGGACAGAGTCCCCGCTTCAAGCGTCTTCCCCAGGCCAGGGCTTCTGCCTAACGGCGCCAGCCGCTGCCTCCCAGTAGCCTCCAACCCGTTTTCCTTTCTCGCGTTTCGCGATCCTCCCGTTTGCAATCTAGAGCCACTTCCAATTCCGAGTCCTCCCGCGCCATCCTCGTTGGTGTCGATTTCGGCAAGCATGATTTCCAGGAAAGCCTGAGCGAGCTGGCGTTGCTGACGTCGACCGCGGGGTCCACGCCGGTGCACACGTTGACCGGACGCAGGTCCCGTCCCGACCCGGCGCTGTTCATCGGCTCCGGCAAGGCGGAGGAACTGAAGGAGGCCGCCGATGCACTCGATGCCGACGTGGTGGTGTTCAACCACTCGCTCAGCCCTGCCCAGCAACGCAATCTAGAGCGCTTCCTGCAGCGCCATGTCATCGACCGAACGGGGCTGATCCTGGACATCTTCGGCCAGCGGGCGCAGAGCCACGTCGGCAAGGTGCAGGTCGAGCTCGCCCAGGTCCAGTACCAGGCCTCGCGGCTGGTCCGCGCCTGGAGCCACCTGGAGCGGCAGAAGGGGGGCATTGGCATGCGTGGCGGCCCGGGCGAGCGCCAGCTCGAGCTCGACCGCCGCCTGCTGGATGAGCGCGCCAAGCGGCTGAAGGCTGACCTGACGCGACTGCAGCGCCAGCACAGCACCCAGCGGCGCGCGCGCGCGCGCAACGACACCCTGAGCATCTCGCTGGTCGGCTATACCAACGCCGGCAAGTCGACACTGTTCAACGCCCTCACCAAGGCCCGGGCCTACGCCGCTGACCAGCTGTTCGCCACGCTGGATACCACTTCGCGCCGGCTGTACCTGGAAGGCGCGGGCAACGTGGTGCTGTCGGATACCGTGGGCTTCATCCGCGACCTGCCGACCCAGCTGGTGGCCGCGTTCCGCGCCACGCTGGAGGAGACCGTGCACGCGGACCTGCTGCTGCATGTGGTTGATGCTTCCAGCCCCGTGCGCCATGAGCAGGTCGAGCAGGTCAACCGTGTGCTGGCCGAAATCAATGCCGACGACATCCCGCAGATCGTGGTGATGAACAAGATCGACGCGTCGCCGGAACTGCTCGAGCAGGGCCCCCGCGTGGAGCGCAACGAGGAGGGTGTGCCGACCCGCGTGTTCGTCAGCGCGCGCGACGGCATTGGCCTGGATGCCTTGCGCGAGGCGCTGGTGGAGGTGGCGCGCTGGCTGGCCGAGCGCCCGCCAGAGCGCCCCCCGCTGGATCCGCGCCTTGCCGATGCGCAGCCTTACCCGGACGACGATCTCGACAGCGGTTTTGACGGCGATGACACCCGGGTGGATCCGGAAGAACCCGACACGCAGTGAGCCAGTTCGACGGAAATCGCAGCCAGATTGCCCCAAATGGGTAAAAGTGGCGTCGATGACTGTTAGAATCCCCTTGTTCCAACTATCCCGGACCCGTGCACTTCATGCCCCTGTTTCCCCGGAATTCTGAATCGAGCCATGCCTTTGGCAGCCGCGCAGGTGGCCGCAACGGCGGCCATGCACCGTCGCGAACGGCCTGGCAGCGTTTGCGCGCGATCCTGTCTTTGAACGATCCCCGTTGGGGTAGGGGCGGCCCGGATGACGAAGACAAAGACAAGGACAAGGATAGTCGCGACAACAATCGCCAGCAAAACCAGCGTCCGCCCCAGGATGGCCCGCCCGACCTCGACGAGCTCTGGCGCGATTTCAACCGCCGCCTGAACGGCCTGCTTGGCCGCAAGGACAACGGTGGTGGCGGCAACCAGGGCTTTGGCGGCGGTGCGCGCACGCCGGGCAAGGGCTCGGGGATCGGCGCCGGCGTGGTGGTGATCGCAGCGGTTGGCATCTGGCTGGCCAGCGGTTTCTTCATGGTGCAGGAAGGCCAGACGGCCGTTATCCTCCAGTTCGGCAAGTTCAAGTACACCACGGGCCCGGGTATCAACTGGCGCCTGCCGTACCCGATCCAGTCCGCCGAAATCGTCAACCTGTCGGGCGTGCGCTCGGTTGAAGTGGGCCGTTCCACCTCGATCAAGGACAGCAACCTGAAGGACGCGTCGATGCTGACGCAGGACGAGAACATCATCGACGTCCGCTTCACGGTGCAGTACGACATCCAGGACGCGAGCGAATTCCTGTTCTACAACAAGACCGACCGAGGTGGCGACGAAGAACTGGTGACCCAGGCTGCCGAGACCTCGGTGCGCGAGATCGTCGGGCGCAACAAGATGGACGCGGTGCTTTACGAGAACCGTGAACAGATTGCCCAGAACCTGGCCAAGTCGATCCAGTCGATCCTGACCGCGTACAAGACCGGCATCCGCGTGATTTCCGTCAACGTGCAGAGCGTGCAGCCGCCCGAGCAGGTCCAGGCGGCCTTTGACGATGTCAACAAGGCCAGCCAGGACCGCGAACGCGCCATCAGCGAAGGCCAGGCCTACGCCAATGACGTGATTCCGCGTGCCAAGGGTACCGCCGCGCGCCTGAACGAAGAATCTGAAGCCTACAAGGCGCGAGTGATCGCCCAGGCCGAAGGCGATGCCTCGCGTTTCCGCCAGGTCCAGGCCGAGTATGCCAAGGCCCCGCAGGTGACGCGTGATCGCATCTATATCGAGACCATGCAGCAGATCTATACCAATTCGACCAAGGTGCTGGTGGATTCACGCCAGGGTAACAATCTCCTCTACCTGCCGCTGGACAAGCTGATGTCGCAATCGGCGGTGGATGCGCGCGCGCCGGCTTCCGGCACCGCGCAGGCCCCTGCCGCGGGCAGCGGCACGTCTCCCGCGCCCGATGCCAGCGGCGATAACCGGTCGCGCGAGCTGTTGCGCAACCGTGACCGCGATTCGCGCTGAGGAGACCCGACATGAACCGACTGATTTCCGTAGTAATCGGCCTCTTCATCGTGCTGGCGATTGGCTCCTCGATGGTGTTCGTGGTGGACCAGCGTCAGTACGCCGTGGTGTTTGCCTTTGGCCAGATCAAGCAGGTGGTGAACGAGCCGGGCCTGCACTTCAAGTTGCCGCCGCCGCTGCAGAACGTGATTTTCATGGATCGCCGCCTGCTGACGATCGACGTGGCCGCTTCGGAGCGCTTCCTGACGGCCGAGAAGAAGAGCATGGTGGTGGACTGGTTCGTCAAGTGGCGCATCACCGATCCGCGCAAGTTCTACGTGGCCTTCAATGGCAACATCCGCGGGGCGCAGGACCGCATGACCCAGCGTATCGACTCCGTCGCCCGCGAGGAATTCGGCAAGCGCACGGTGGCGGAGCTGGTGGCCGGCGAGCGCGAGAAGGTGATGCAGAATATCCGCTCCGCGATGGCCGACTATGCGCAGTCCGTGGGCGTCGAGATCATCGACGTGCGCCTCAAGCGTGTCGACCTGCTGCCCGCGATCAGCGAATCGGTGTATCGCCGCATGGAAGCCGAGCGCAAGCGTGTGGCCAACGAGCTGCGCTCCACCGGCGCGGCCGAGGGCGAGAAGATCCGCGCCGATGCCGATCGCCAGCGTGAAGTCGTGCTGGCCGAGGCCTACCGCGATGCGCAGAAGATCAAGGGCGAGGGCGATGCCCGCGCCTCGCAGATCTACGCCGAATCGTTTGGCCGAGATCCCCAGTTCGCGCAGTTCTGGCGCAGCATGGAGGCTTACCGCAATACGTTCCGCGACAAGCGCGACGTGCTGGTGCTGGAGCCCAATTCCGAGTTCTTCCGCTATATGCGGTCGTCGGGCGGCGCAGCGGCGCCGGCGGCGGCGCCTCCGGCGAGCCGTCGCTAAGCTAGGCGGTTCCGTCCGCCAGGCGCTTCGACAAAACCCCGGCTTGCCGGGGTTTTGTCCGGCTGGAGGGGCGGCAAGTGAGGCTCCCGAGGGGCGTCGCTGCCGTCTCATCCGCCATGCCAGGTGACTGGCTCCCCGCTTGCGGCTGGTGCCCCCGGCACGGCACGCGGCGGGATCGAATTTCAACGGGTGGCTCAAGGCCCCCCGGCAACTGTGTGAAGTGAAGAGATTTACCATGTCCAATCACTGGCTCCTGCCTGAAAACATCGCCGACGTGCTGCCGTCGGAGGCCCGCAAGATCGAGGAACTGCGCCGCCGCATGCTGGACTTGTTCCGCACCTACGGCTACGAGCTGGTCATGCCGCCGATGCTGGAATACCTGGAATCGCTGCTCACCGGGACCGGGCACGACCTCGACCTGCGCACGCTCAAGCTGGTCGACCAGCTCTCCGGCCGCACCATGGGCCTGCGCGCCGACATCACGCCGCAAGTCGCCCGCATCGATGCCCACTTGCTGAACCGCTCCGGCGTGACCCGGCTGTGCTACGCCGGCAATGTGCTGCACGCTCGCCCGGCCGGCTTTCGCGCAACCCGCGAGCCGATCCAGGTTGGCGCGGAGATCTACGGCCATGCCGGCCTGGAAGCGGATGTGGAAATCCAGGCCCTGATGCTGGCCGCGCTGCAGGTTGCCGGCCTGACCGAGATCCGCCTCGACCTTTGCCACGCGGGCATCCTGGAAGCCTTGCTGGACGGCCTGCCGTCCAGCCGCAGGATCGAGGATGTGCTGTTTGCGGCCCTGGAGACCAAGGATGTGTCAGCGCTGCGCGAGTTGACCGAAGGCATGCCGCAGGCCGAGCGCGACGCGCTGCTGGCGCTGCCGACGCTGTACGGCGGCGTGGAGGTGATCGAGCGCGCCCGCGCGACCCTGCCGGCGAGCCCGGCGATTGGCCGTGCGCTGGACGAACTGGCTGCACTGGCCGCGGAAGTGAGCGGGGCGAGCGTCAATATCGATTTGTCCGACCTGCGCGGCTACCATTATCACAGTGGCGTGATGTTCACTGCCTACGTGGCTGGCCTGCCCAACTACGTGGCGCGCGGTGGCCGCTACGACAAGGTCGGCGAGGCCTTTGGCCGCGCGCGGCCGGCAACCGGCTTTTCGCTGGATTTGCGCGAAGTTGCCTCGCTTTCTCCGCTGGAAGTGCGTGCTTTTGCCATTTTCGCGCCGTGGGATGCGGATCCTGCCTTGCGTGCCGCGATTACCGCGCTGCGCGCCGCCGGCGAGATCGTCATCCAGTCGCTGCCGGGGCACACGCACCAGCTCGACGAGTTCAACTGCGATCGCCAACTGGTCCGCCAGGATGGCGGCTGGACGGTGATTCCACGCAGCGCCGGGGCCTGAGCGCAAGCGCCAGGCCGCGGAATTCCCCCGCGTTGCAGGCCGATCTCCCCAAAATCGGGGAGTTGACCTGCAACGAGAGTAAAATACGTTTTTAACCCACTGACCAAAATCAACATGTCCGCTTCTGCAGTAAGCCAGGGACGCAATGTCGTCGTGATCGGCACCCAATGGGGTGACGAAGGCAAGGGAAAAATCGTCGATTGGCTTACCGATCATGCAAAGGGCGTGGTGCGGTTCCAGGGCGGCCACAATGCCGGCCATACGCTCATCATCGGCGGCAAGAAGACCATCCTGCGCCTGATCCCCTCGGGCATCATGCGTGAAGGCACGATCTGCTACATCGGCAACGGCGTCGTGCTGTCGCCGGAGGCGCTGTTCCGTGAGATCGAGGAACTGGAAACCGCCGGCCTGCAGGTGCAGAACCGCCTGCGCATTTCCGAAGCGACCACGCTGATCCTGCCGTACCACGTGGCCATCGACAAGGCCCGTGAAGTGCGCCGTGGCGCCGACAAGATCGGCACCACCGGCCGCGGCATCGGCCCGGCCTACGAAGATAAGGTGGCCCGCCGCGCGCTGCGCGTGCAGGACCTGTTCGATCCCAAGTGCTTCGCCGAGAAGCTGCGCGAGAACCTCGACCTGCATAACTTCATGCTGACCCAGTACCTGGGCGCGGAAGCAGTCGACTTCCAGCAGACTTTGGACGAAATGCTGGCCTACGCGCCGCGCTTGGCCCCGATGGTGGCCGATGTGTCGGCGGAGCTTTACGCGGTCAACGCTGCCGGCGGCAACCTGATGTTCGAAGGCGCGCAAGGCACGCTGCTCGACGTCGACCACGGCACCTATCCGTTCGTCACCTCCAGCAACTGCGTGGCCGGTGCGGCCGCCGCCGGTGCTGGCGTTGGCCCGGGCCGCCTGAATTACATCCTGGGCATCACCAAGGCGTACTGCACCCGCGTGGGCGCAGGCCCGTTCCCCAGTGAGCTGTACGACAACGACAACCCCAAGCGCCAGGACCCGGTGGGTGTGCGCCTGGCCAACGTCGGCAAGGAATTCGGCTCGGTGACCGGGCGACCCCGCCGTACCGGCTGGCTCGATGCCGCCGCGCTCAAGCGTTCAGTGCAGATCAACGGCGTGTCGGGTCTTTGCATGACCAAGCTCGACGTGCTGGATGGCCTTGAAACCCTCAAGCTGTGCGTGGGCTATGAGCTGGACGGCAAGACCGTCGACATCCTGCCGCGTGGTTCGGATGCCGTGGCGCGCTGCGTGCCGGTGTACGAGGAATTCCCGGGCTGGAACGAATCCACCTTCGGCGTGAAGGCCTGGGATGCGCTGCCGGAACAGGCTCGCACCTACCTGAAGCGCGTCGAGGAAGTGGTCGGCATCCCGATCGACATGATCTCGACCGGCCCTGACCGTGACGAAACCATCCTGCTGCGTCACCCCTACGTAGCCTGATGCTGTCTTGCCCGTAAGGGCGCCGCGCGGCTGAACGAAGCCGCGCAGGCAAAAAGACGGCAGATGCACAAGAGCAAATCGGCCCGCGCAAGCGGGCCGAAACTTTATCGGTCGACAGACCTTATGCCTAAAGCCGAAGAGCTAAAACAATCATGACCCTGCCATCGAACGACGAAGAGAACCTGTGGATCTCGTGGGACGACTACCACAGCCTGATCGCGCGCCTGGCGCTGAACGTCCACGAGTCGGGCTGGAAGTTCGACAAGATCCTGTGCCTGGCCCGCGGTGGCCTGCGCGTTGGCGACCAGATGTCCCGTATCTTCGACGTGCCTCTCGCCATCCTGGCCACCAGCAGCTACCGCGAGGCAGCGGGCACACAGCAGGGCGACCTCGATATCGCGCAGTACATCACCATGACCAAGGGCGACCTCTCCGGCAAGATCCTGCTGGTCGATGACCTGGTGGATTCCGGCGTCACGCTGGAGCGCGTGGGCCGCCATTTGCAGGAGCGCTATCCCGCCGTGACGGAAGTGCGTTCGTCCGTGCTGTGGTACAAGGCCTGCTCCAAGGTCAAGCCGGACTACCACGTGACCTTCCTGCCGACGAATCCCTGGATTCACCAGCCGTTCGAAGAGTACGACACGCTGCGTCCGCATAACCTGGCGGCCTGGCTCAAGCGCGGCAAGCACGCCGCCGGCAGCTCGCAGGCCTGATTCCCGGGCGGCCCGATATCGAAGATGGCCGCCGAGGTGAGCGGGCTCGCCCCATCCTTGTGCCCCCATCGTGCAGGCAGTGCGCAATGCACCGCCGCGGCGCAGGCGCTTCGGCTAACCTGCGCTTTCACGGCTCGCCGCAAATGGCCGCCAGCAGGGCGGCCATTATTCTTTATGCCCTCCGTCGTGCTTGCCGCGATGGCCACGCGCCATGGCACGCATGTTTCGGAGGCACCTGCCTGTTTCCTGCTTAGTATGCGACCGTGTAGCGCTGGCGCGAGTGCGCCGGTTTTTCCACTTCGTCGATCATGGCGATGGCATAGTCCTCCATCGAGATCCAGCTCTTGCCGCTGGCGTCGGAGAGCAGCGTCTCCTCGCCCACGCGGAACTTGCCCGTGCGCGTGCCCGGCTCGAACAGGGCGGCGGGGGACAGGAAGGTCCAGTCGATCGCTGTCTCGTTGCGCAGGGCGTTGAGGAAGTCGCGTCCAGCGAGGGCCTCCGCCTTATAGGCTTCCGGGAACTGCGGCGTATCGACCAGTTGCGCGCCTGGTGCTACGAAGAGGCTGCCCGCGCCGCCCACCACCAGCAGGCGAGGCACGCCGGCGGCCTTGACCGCGGAGGTGATCTGTTCGGCCGTGGTCTGCAGGAAACGTACTGTGCTGATTGCCACGTCGTGGCCGGCGAGGGCGGCCGCCAGGGCCTTGGTGTCCGCGACATCTGCATTGATCGTGGCGAGGCCCGGCCGCGTGGCCAGCTTGTCGGCCTGGCGCGCGATGGCGGTGACCGTGTGGCCGCGGCTCAGGGCTTCGTCGATGAGGCGGGTGCCGACACGGCCGGTGGCGCCGATGATTGCGATCTTCATGTTGACTCCTTTGTTGCGCTGTTGAATATCGATATGAAACTAATTTAGTTACATATCGGGATAAAAATTTTTACGGCTTGCGTTGCCGGGCCGCGCGCTCCACATCGGCGAGCATGCCGGCAATCGTGATCTCGGCCAGCGCACCATCCATCGCGGCCTGGGCGCGGTCCGCGGCGTGCTTCAGCGCACCGGTAATTTCCCGTCCCACCATGCACGCCGGATTGGGCACGCTGTGGTGCGGCGCGATCAGCGTGGCCGACTCCACCGCACGGAACACATCGAGCAACGTGATCGATGCCGCCGCGCGCGCCAGCGAGGCGCCGCCGTTGCTGCCCATCACCGTGCTCACCAGCCCCGCCTCGGCCAACTGGCTGACCAGGCGGCGGATCAGGACCGGGTTCGTGCCCACGCTGCCCGCGATCAATGACGACGGCAAGGGCTCCGCGGCGCTGGCCAGCAAGGTGAGGATGTGGACGGCGACGGCGAATCGGCTGCTGGTGGTCATGGTGGGTGAGGCGATGTGAAACTATATTAGTTGCAGATGGCCGTCGCTGTCAAGCGACTGGCGGGCCACGCAGGCATGCCGGTGTGGCATACGCCTGCAGCAATAGGGTGGTTTGCGCCTGAATACGTCGGAAAACGCGACATTCCAGCGTGTGGATGGCGGAAGAATGCCGGGAGCGCCACTGAAACTGATACACTCACCCGCAGCGCAGCAGTCGGCTGCTGCTCCGGTCGCGCCCTGGCAGTTCGTGTGAGCGCCAGGCTGTGTGGATGCCTCTGCCTCAACAGGCAAGAGCGGACTCCACGCCCCGGAGCGGTCGTTGCTGCGACTGGTATTTAGTCAATAGTTAATAGTTAAGTCGCGCAGTCGCGCCAATATCGAATCGGGAGTGCCAAGTTGCAAGATCAGACGCCGGAAAACAAAAAACCCGCAGGGCTCGAAAGCGCTGCGGGTTTTCCGTTTGATCTGGTGCCCAGGAGAGGACTCGAACCTCCACAGTGTTGCCACCGCTAGGACCTGAACCTAGTGCGTCTACCAATTTCGCCACCTGGGCGGGCGTCGAAACAACCGAAGCGCTCATTATAGCGACCGCAAATCGTTTGTCAAATAATTCTAGAAAAAATTGAATCAGAATAACTATCCGATCCCTAGTCGGGAAGAAATCCTTGGCGTCCTGCGGACGTCGGGGTCGCCCTTGTCGGGCGGCGATATCGCCAAGGCGCTCGCTGTCACGCGCAAAGAACACGACGGCTTCCAGAAACGCCTCGCCGCCATGGAGCGCGATGGCCAGATCGAACTCAACCGCAAGGGTCGCTACGAGCTGGCCAACCAGCCTAACTTTGTGGTCGGCCGTGTGCAGGGCCACCGCGATGGCTTCGGCTTCCTGATCCGCGACGATGGCGATGACGACATCTTCCTGCCGGAGCGCGAGCTGCAGAAGGCCATGCACAACGACCGTGCCCAGGTGCGCGTGATCGGCTACGACCGGCGCGGCCGGCCCGAAGGCCAGATCGTCGAGATCCTTGAGCGCGCCAACCGCTACGTGATCGGCCGCCTGCTGAGCGAAGGCGGCGTGCTCGTGGTGGCGCCCGAAGACAAGCGCATCAGCCAGGACATCCTGATCCCGCCGAAGTCGCAAGGCAAGGCGCAAGTCGGCCAGGTGGTCAGCGTCGAGATCATCGACTACCCCGATCGCTACGTGCAGCCCGTGGGCCGAGTGGTGGAAGTGCTGGGGGACTTCGACGACCCCGGCATGGAAATCGAAATCGCCGTGCGCAAGTACGGCGTGCCGCATGAATTCTCGGATGCCTGCGCCAAAGAAGCCGCCGGCCTGCCCGACGAGGTGCGCGAGTCCGACCTGGAGCACCGCATCGACCTGCGCGACGTGCCGCTGGTGACGATCGACGGCGAAGACGCGCGCGACTTCGACGACGCCGTCTACTGCGAACCCGTCAAGATCGGCCGCTCGAAGGGCTGGCGCCTGGTGGTGGCGATTGCCGATGTGTCGCACTACGTGCGCCCTGGCACGGCGCTCGACGCCGATGCGCTGGATCGCGCCACCTCGGTGTACTTCCCGCGCCGCGTCATCCCGATGCTGCCGGAAAAGCTCTCCAACGGCCTGTGCTCGCTGAACCCGCAAGTCGACCGCCTGTGCATGGTGTGCGATGCGGTGATCACCGCCAAGGGCGAGCTCAAGGGCTATCAGTTCTATCCCGCCGTGATGCATTCGGCGGCGCGCCTGACCTATAACGAGGTCTGGTCGGTGCTGTCCAACACCAAGGGCCCGGAGGCGCACAAGCGTGCCGACCTGGTGCCGCACCTGCAGAACCTGTACGAGTTGTTCCAGGTCCTGCTCAAGGCGCGGCGCGAGCGTGGCGCGATCGACTTCGATACCACCGAGACCTATATCGTCTGCAATGCGCAGGGCAAGATCGAGCAGATCCTGCCGCGCACCCGCAACGACGCCCACCGCCTGATCGAGGAATGCATGCTGGCCGCCAACGTGTGCGCCGCCGACTTCCTCGAACGCTTCAAGCATCCCACGCTGTACCGGATTCACGCCGGCCCGAGCGAGGAAAAGCTGAAGAACCTGCGTGAGTTCCTGCGCACCGTCGGGCTTTCGCTGGCCGGTGGCGACAAGCCGCAAGCGGGCGACTACGCCGACGTGATGGACAAGATCAAGAGCCGTCCCGACGCGCCGATGTTGCAGACCATGCTGCTGCGCTCGATGCAGCAGGCGGTCTACAGCCCGGACAACATCGGCCACTTCGGCTTGTCGTATGAGGCTTACGCCCACTTCACCAGCCCGATCCGCCGCTATCCGGACTTGCTCACGCACCGCGCCATCAAGGCCGTGCTGGCCCATACCAAGTACCGGCCGGCATTTGCGCCGGGCACCGCGCTGAACACCGCGATCGCGCCCAAGGCACGCCGCATGCAGGCCAAGGACGCCGCCGAGAAGGCAGAGCGAAGCGCCGCGCGCGCCCAGCGCAACGAAGCCATCTGGGACGAGCTCGGCTTGCACTGCTCGGCCAACGAGCGCCGCGCCGATGAAGCCTCGCGCGATGTGGAGGCCTGGCTCAAGTGCTACTTCATGCGCGACAAGCTTGGCAGCGAATATTCGGGCACCATCAGCTCGGTCACCTCGTTCGGCATCTTCGTGCAGCTCGACGAGCTCTATGTCGAAGGCCTGGTCCATGTCACCGAGCTGGGCAGCGATTACTTCCAGTACGACGAGGCGCGCAATGAACTGCGCGGCGAGCGTACCGGCATCCGCTACCGCCTCACCGACCGCGTTCGCGTGCAGGTTTCGCGCGTGGACCTCGATGCGCGCAAGATCGACTTCCGCCTGGTGCAGGAGCCCTCAGCCAAGAACCTGCGTGGCCGCGCCCCGACCGTCGATGCCGCGCCGCGCGTGCCCGCCGCGCACGCCGTGCCCGCGCGCAAGAAGGGCCGTCAGCTGGCCGCGCTGCTGGGTGGCAGCTCCAAGCCGGAAGAGTCGTTCGACGAAACGCTGGACCGCGTGATCGAAGAGCAGCCGGTGTTCGAAGCTGTCATGACGCCGGTCAAGCCGCACGTGGGGCAGGGCGCCAAGGCCGGCGGCAAGCCGGCCAAGCGCGCCGCCAAGCCCAAGCCGCAGCATCTGGGCTCGACGCACAAGGGCGGCGCCAAGCCGGCCGGCAAGAGCAGCCGCGCTTCGCGCAAGCGCACCTGACGGCCATGGCGCCGGCGCCGGCTTGCCCGGTTCCGGCGCCATGGCTGCGGACACGGGGCAAGCTCCGGCGGGAATGTACAATCTCGCCATGGCTAAACAAAAACTCCTGATCGGCTTTCACGCCGTCACCGCGCGCCTGCGCCAGGACGCCGCTGGCGTCACCGATGTCTACGTAGAATCCGCGCGGCGTGACCGCCGCATGCAGGACTTCATCCGCCTTGCCGAAAGCCTCAAAGTGCGCCTGCATCCGGTGGATGCCGAGCGCCTGCGCGGCATGGCCGGCACCGACCGCCACCAAGGCGTGGTCGCCCGCGCCGAAGATGTGGCGCTGGCCCTCAATCTTGATGAACTGCTCGACGGCATCGAGGGCACGCCCTTGCTGCTGGTGCTCGACGGCGTCACCGATCCGCACAACCTGGGCGCTTGCCTGCGCGTGGCCGATGGCGCTGGCGCGCACGCTGTGATCGCTCCGAAGGACCGCAGCGTGGGTTTGAACACCACGGTGGCCAAGGTGGCCAGCGGTGCGGCGGAAACCGTCCCCTACATCACTGTCACCAACCTGGCACGCACGCTGCGCGAGTTGCAGGAACGCGGCATCTGGGTGATCGGTACGGACGACGGCACGGAAAAGACGCTCTATGACGTCGATTTCAAGGGGCCGGTTGCCCTGGTGATGGGCGCCGAAGGCGAGGGCATGCGCCGCCTCACCCGCGAAACCTGTGACGAGCTCGTGAGCATCCCGATGGCCGGCGGCGTGGAAAGCCTGAACGTTTCCGTGGCCAGCGGCGTGTGCCTGTATGAGGCGGTGCGCCAGCGCCGCCTGAAGCGCTGAGCGCTGGGGCGGCATCCATGACGGCGTACATCGACGCGCAGGCGCTCGCGGCATCGCGCCGCCTGATCGGCGAAGCCACCAATATCATGGTGCTCACCGGCGCGGGCGTATCCGCCGAGTCCGGCGTGCCCACGTTCCGCGATGCCATGACCGGCTTGTGGTCGCGCTTCAATCCCGAGGAGCTGGCCCAGGAAGACGCCTACCGGCGACAGCCCGCGCTGGTCTGGGAGTGGTACCTGCACCGGCGCGAGCTGGTGGCGGCCACCGATCCCAACCCAGCGCATATCGCCCTGGTGGCGCTCGCCGCGCAGAAGGCCGTGACCCTGGTCACGCAAAACGTGGATGGCCTGCATCAGCGCGCCGGCAGCCGCGAGGTGATCGAGCTGCACGGCAACCTGTTCGCCAACAAGTGGCTTGACGGCTGCGGCCGTTGCGACCCGGCGACCGCCGTGCCGGGCATGCCGCCGCGCTGCTCCCTTTGCAATGCCATGATGCGCCCCGGCGTGGTGTGGTTCGGCGAGGAACTGCCGCGCGTGGCCCGCTATCGCGCCGAGCACGCGGCCGAGCAGTGCGATCTGTGCATCGTGGTGGGCACCTCCGGGCTGGTCTATCCGGCAGCCGGCTTGCCCGGCGCTGCCAAGGACCATGGCGCGCATGTCATCGTGGTCAATCCCGAGCCTTCGGCGCTGGACCAGACCGCCGATCTGGTGCTGCGCGGACCGGCCGGGGTGGTCTTGCCTTTGCTGTGGGACGGTGTGAGCGCGACACCAGCTTGAACCGGCTCGCCGCCTGGATTCCCGGGCGGCTTCTGTTTTCTCCCTCTCAATTCCCCCCTCTCAAGCCGTAATCAACGCCTCCAGCTTGACCGCATCCGCCGCAAATGCGCGGATCCCCTCTGCCAGCTTTTCCGTCGCCATCGCGTCTTCATTGAGCTGCCAGCGGAAAGCCGCCTCGCCGCACTCGATGCGGGCGATATTGCCGGCCTGCGCTTGGTCGACCGACAGCTTGCGCTCCACGGTGCCTTCGCTGGCGGCCAGCTTCTCCAGCAGGTCCGGGCTGATGGTGAGCAGATCGCAGCCGGCCAGCGCCAGGATCTGCTCGGTGCTGCGGAAGCTGGCACCCATCACTTCGGTGGGGTGGCCGAACTTCTTGTAGTAGTCGTAGATCTGGCGCACGGAACGCACGCCGGGATCGTTGTCGGCCGCGTTGGCGGCAGTGTCCCATTTGTCGCCGGCTTGCTTCTTGTGCCAGTCCAGGATGCGGCCAACGAAGGGCGAGATCAGTTGCGCACCGGCCTCGGCGCAGGCAACGGCCTGGGCCAGCGAGAACAGCAGCGTCATGTTGCAGTTGATGCCTTCTCGCTGCAGCACTTCAGCTGCGCGGATACCTTCCCAGGTGGAGGCGATCTTGATCAGCACGCGCTCGCGGGCCACGCCGCGCTGCTCATACAGCGAGATCAGGTGGCGGGCCTTGGCCAGTGTGGCTTCAGTGTTGAAGGACAGGCGGGCGTCGACCTCGGTTGACACACGGCCCGGCACGATGGCCAGGATCTCGCAGCCAAAGGCGATCAGCAGGGCGTCCATCACGGCGTCGGTGCCTTCATTGCCGCGCACGGCCTTTTCCAGCAGGGGACGGTACTCGGCCTTCTGGACGGCCTTCAGAATCAGGGAAGGATTGGTGGTGGCGTCCTGCGGCGTGTACTGCTTCATCACCTGGAAATCGCCGGTGTCCGCCACCACGGTGGTGAACTGCTTGAGCTGATCGAGCTGGTTCATGGTCAGTGAGTTGCTTTTAAGGGTTGGTGATGGCGCAGGACCAAAACGGCAGGCCCCGGGCGCCGCGCTGATGCATGCCTCGGGTCATTGTACCGTCGGCTCGCGCCTACGCCGGGGATGTCACGGCATTCCGGTACACTATGCGGTTTCCCCCAAAGCAGATGGGCTGTTGTCATGACACAGGATGAACTCAAGGCGCTGGTGGCGCAAGCCGCGGCCGACTATGTCAAAGAGGTAGTGCCGGCGGGCGCGGTGCTGGGCGTGGGCACGGGCTCCACGGCCAACCTCTTTATCGATGCGGTGGCGGCGTTCAAGGAACGCTTTTCCGGCGCGGTCTCCAGCTCGGAGGCGTCCACGCGCCGCCTGCAGCAGCACGGCTTCCAGGTCTTGGACCTGAATGAGGTCGACGAGATCCCCGTGTATGTCGACGGCGCGGACGAGATCGATGCCAGCGGCGCCATGATCAAGGGCGGCGGCGGCGCGCTGACGCGCGAGAAGATCGTGGCCTCGGTGGCCAAGCGCTTTGTCTGCATCGCCGACGGCAGCAAGCTGGTGGATGTGATGGGCGCGTTTCCCCTGCCGGTGGAAGTGATTCCGATGGCACGCGCCGCGGTCGCACGCCAACTGGCCGCATTTGGCGGCCAGCCGCGCCTGCGCATGACCAAGGAAGGCGGTATCTTCAAGACCGACAACGGCAATGTGATCCTGGATGTGGCAGGCCTGAAGATCAACAATCCGAAGTCGATGGAAGAAGCCATCAATCACATGCCGGGCGTGGTCACGGTGGGGCTGTTTGCCCTGCGCGGCGCGGACGTACTGTTGCTGGGCACGCCAGAGGGCGTGAAGCGCAGCGATTATTGAGTCTGCCGGTCCCGTTGGAGGATCGTTACATGAAAAAGGGTGCCGTAACAGGCACCCTTTTTGTTTTCCACCGCGCGGCGCCAAGCCGCGCTCAGCCAGATCAGGCAGCCGGCGGCGGCACGTAGCCCTGTGCCTGGTCCGCGCCTTCGCCGAAGAAGTACTTCTCGGTCTGCTTGAGCAGGTACTGGCGAGCGCGGGTGTCGGCCATGTTCAGGCGGTTTTCGTTGATCAGCATGGTCTGGTGCTTGAGCCAGCCGGCCCAGGCTTCCTTCGACACGCTTTGCCAGATCTTCTTGCCAAGTTCGCCCGGCAGCGGCGGCAGGTCTAGCCCTTCGGCTTCTTTGTTGAGCTTGACGCATTGAACCATGCGGGCCATGGGAACTCCTTGTTGTCGTGTGATGTAGCCGGCGCGGCGAGGGGCCGACCGTTGCGGTGCCGCTATTGTAACGAAGCGGGGGCCGGCCTTCAGGCTACCCCCACCGCCGTCACAGTTTCTTCATCAGCACCATCGACTTGCGCTGCCAGTTGTAGAGCTTGCGCTTGTCTTCCGGCAGGTCGTCCACGGTGGCGTGGACAAAGCCGCGCTTGAGGAACCAGTGCTCCGTGCGGGTAGTGAGCACGAACAGGCGGTCAAGGCCGAGGCTGCGGGCGCGGCGCTCGATGCGCTTGAGCAGGCGCTCGCCGTCGCCGGTGCCCTGGGCTTCGGATGACACAGTCAGGCAGGCCATCTCGGCCATGCCTTCGCGCGGGTAGGGGTAGAGCGCGGCGCAGCCAAACAGCACGCCATCGTGCTCGATCACCGAGAAGTTGGCGATGTCGCGCTCGATCAGGTGGCGCCCGCGTGGCACCAGCGTGCCGTCCTGCTCCAGCGGGGCGATCAGCTGCAGGATGCCGCCGACGTCGTCCAGCGTGGCTTCGCGCAGGCTTTCCAGGTCGGTGTCGGAGATCATGGTGCCGACGCCGTCGTGCAGGAACAGCTCCAGCAGCACCGAGCCGTCCAGCTGGAAGGGGATCAGGTGGGCGCGCGGCACGCCGCCCTTGAGCGCCTTGACCAGGTGTTCCAGGTAGTAGGAGACATCGGGCGGCAGGTGGTTGTTCTGCAGCCGCTCGATGGCGGTGCGCAGCGACATTTCCGGCATCAGCTTGCCAACGGGGTCCTGCACGCCTGGCACTTCGGTGATGAATACCAGCTTGTCGGCCTTCAGGGCGATGGCGGTAGCGCTGGCCACGTCTTCCATCGACAGGTTGAAGGCCTGGCCTGTGGGCGAGAAGCCAAGCGGCGAGAGCAGCACGATCTTGCCGTGCGACAGCGACATGCGAACCGACTCGCCGTCGATCTTGCGCACCAGCCCGGTGTGCTGGTAATCCACGCCGTCGACGATGCCGAGCGGGCGGGCGGTGACGAAGTTGCCGGAGATCACCGACAGCTGGGCGCCAGCCATGGGCGTGTTAGGCAAGCCTTGGCTGAAGGCGGCCTCGATATCCAGGCGCAGTTCGCCGGCGGCTTCCTTGGCGCACTCCAGCGCCGCGTTGTCGGTCACGCGCACGCCGTCGGCGAATTGCGACTCGACATGGCGCAGAGCCAGCTGCTCTTCCACCTGCGGGCGCGAGCCGTGCACCAGCACGATCTGCATGCCCATGGCGTGCAGCAGGGCCACGTCATTGACCAGGGCGTTAAGGATGTTGGCCTTGACCAGCTCACCGCCGAAGGCGATCACGAAGGTCTTGCCGCGGAAGGCGTGGATATAGGGCGCAACCGCTCGCAGCCAGTCGACGAACTGCTGGTGGTCGGGGGCGCCACGCTCGACGGGGTCGGCGCCGGTAGCGTGCGCGGGCAGCGTGGAAGGGGCGGTGACGGGCAGGGGCTCGTCCATTTCGGACGGCGCGGGCGCGTCGGCTGGCGTGTCGGTTCTTGCATTCATGCCGCGGATTATAATCCCGGCCAATGTCAGCACAACGCCCCGCCAAACCTTTGTCGCCGGATCGGAAAACCGATGCCGGCCGCCCCGCGCCCAAGGCCGCCCCCTCGCCAGCCCAGCCTGCTGTCCAGCCTGTCGCCAGGCCGGCGCGCGCGCCGGCCGTGTCCACCACGCCGGCGGCCGGCCCGCCGGCCGAACGCCAACCTCGGCAGCCGGGCCAGGCCCGGCAAGCCAGGCCGCAGCCGGCAAACGGCACGCCCCGGCCTCCCCGGCCGCCTCGCCCGGAGCGCACCGAACGCACCGAACGCCCGCCCCGCGAGGCACGCCGCCCGGTGCGCCAGGCCAACCTGCTCCCGCCCATCACCTTCCCCGAGGCGCTGCCGGTATCCGGCCGCCGCGAGGAGATCGCACAGGCGCTGCTGGCCAACCAGGTGGTGATCGTCTCCGGCGAGACCGGCTCCGGCAAAACCACCCAGTTGCCCAAGATCTGCCTGTCGATCGGGCGCGGCCCGGGTGCCGACGGCACCGGCGGCCTGATCGGCCACACGCAGCCACGCCGGATTGCCGCCACCTCCACGGCCAAGCGCATCGCGCAGGAGATCGGCACGCCGCTCGGCGAGCACGTGGGCTACCAGGTGCGTTTCAACGACACCATGTCGGCGGGCGCGTCGGTCAAGCTGATGACCGACGGCATCTTGCTGGCCGAGACGCAGAACGATCCGTTGCTGCGCGCCTACGACACCATCATCATCGACGAGGCGCACGAACGCAGCCTCAATATCGATTTCCTGATCGGCTACCTGAAGGAGATCCTGCCAAAGCGGCCAGACCTCAAGCTGGTCATCACCTCGGCCACCATCGACGCCAATCGCTTTGCCGAGCACTTTGCGCAGGGCGGCAAGCCCGCGCCGGTGATCGAGGTCAGCGGGCGCCTGTATCCGGTGGAGATCCGCTACCGGCCGATCGAGAAGGACAAGCCGGCGCCCGGCGAGGGCGCGCCCAAGTCCGCGCAATCGAAAGATCGCGACCTGTTCGACGGCATCGTCGAGGCGGTGGACGAACTGTGCCGCCTCGGCCCGGGCGATGTGCTGGTGTTCCTGCCCGGCGAGCGCGAAATTCGCGAGGCTGCCGAGGCGCTGCGCAAGCACCATCCGCCGCATACCGAGATCCTGCCGCTGTTCGCGCGCTTGTCGGTGCAGGAGCAGGAACGGGTGTTCCGGCCTTCCAACGCGCGGCGCATCGTGCTGGCCACCAACGTGGCAGAAACCTCGCTGACCGTGCCGGGCATCCGCTATGTGGTGGATACCGGGATGGCGCGGGTCAAGCGCTATTCCTACCGCAACAAGGTCGAGCAGTTGCAGATCGAGGCGATCTCGCAGGCCGCCGCCAACCAGCGTGCCGGGCGTTGCGGCCGGGTGGCCGACGGCGTGTGTATCCGGTTGTACGAGGAGGCCGATTTCGTCAGCCGGGCGCGCTTTACCGATCCGGAGATCCTGCGCTCGTCGCTGGCCGCGGTGATCTTGCGCATGAAGGCGCTGAAGCTGACGGCGATCGAGGAATTCCCCTTTATCGAGCCGCCGCTGGGCCGCGCCATTGCCGACGGCTACCAGCTGTTGCAGGAGCTGGGCGCGGTGGAAAGCGTGGGCGACGACGCCAACGCGCTGACCCAGGTCGGCCGCCAGCTGGCCCGCCTGCCGCTGGACCCCCGCGTGGCCCGCATGACGCTGGCCGCGCGCGAGCACCATTGCCTGCGCGAGGTGCTGATCATCGCCAGCGCGCTGTCGGTGCAGGATCCGCGCGATCGTCCGCAGGAGGCGCAGGAAGCCGCCGACCAGGCCCACCGCAAGTTCATGGACGAACGCTCCGAGTTCCTGGGCTGGGTCAAGATGTGGAAGTGGTTCGAGGACGCGGTGGCGCACAAGAAGACCAACCGCCAGCTGCAGGACCAGTGCCGCGCCAGTTTCCTGTCGCATGTGCGCCTGCGCGAATGGCGCGACGTGCATTCGCAGCTGCTGACTACCGTCACCGAGCAGGGCTGGAAGCTCAACGAGAGCGAGCCCACCTATGAGCAGGTGCATAAGGCGCTGCTCACGGGGTTGCTCGGCAACGTAGGTTGCAAGATTGAAGACGCCGACGGCCGCGGGCGCGAGTACCTGGGCGCGCGCGGCATCAAGTTCCACCTGTGGCCCGGCTCGCTGATCGCGCGCAAGGTCGGCCGCTGGATCATCGGCGCCGAGCTGATCGAAACCAGCAGGCTGTTTGCGCGCACGCTGGCCAAGATCGAGCCGGAATGGCTGGAGCAGGTCGGCCGCCATTTGCTCCGCGTCAGCTGGAGCGATCCGCATTGGGAGAAGAAATCCGGCCAGGTGATGGCAATGGAGCGCGCCACGCTGTATGGGCTGGTGGTCTACCAGCACCGGCGCGTGCACTACGGGCCGATGAACCCGGCCGAGGCGCGCGAGCTGTTTATCCGCCGCGGGCTGGTGGAAGGCGAGTTCGATACCAAGCTGCCGTTCTTCGCCCATAACCAGCGCTTGACGCGCGAGATCGAAAACCTGGAGCACAAGGCGCGCCGCCAGGACGTTCTGGTCGACGATGAGCTGATCTTCGCGTTCTACGATCGCCTGATCCCCGCCGAGATTCACCAACAGGCCACCTTCGAGCAGTGGTACCAGGCCGAGAGCGCGCGCGAGCGCAAGCTGCTTTACCTGAACCGCGAGGAGCTGATGCGCCACGAGGCGGCCGGCATCACCACGGACCTGTTCCCCAAGCTGATGCCGGTGGCGGGTGTGGATATGTCGCTGACGTACCACTTCGAGCCCGGCAGCCATCGCGATGGCGTGACGCTGACGGTGCCGCTGTATGCGCTCAACCAGGTGCGCCAGGAGCGTGCGGACTGGCTGGTGCCGGGCATGGTCAAGGAGAAGGTGCACCTGCTGCTCAAGTCGCTGCCGCAGAAGCTGCGCCGCCATTGCGTGCCGCTGCCGGATTACGCGGCGGGCTTCGTCGATCGCAATGCCTTTGGCGAGGGCGAGTTGCTGGATGTGCTGATTGCCGACATCCGCGAGCAGACTGGCACCATGGTCAAGCGCGCCGACTTCAAGCTGGAAACCTTGCCCGCCCACCACGCCATGAACTTCAAGGTGGTGGACGAGCACGGCCGGCAACTGGACATGGGCCGCAACCTGGCGCAGTTGCGCGCCGAGTTTGGCGGGCAGGCGCAGCAGTCGTTCCAGAACATCGCCGCGCGCGATGTGCCGGCGGCCGAGGCGGGGCAATACGAAAACCTGACCAGCTGGTCCTTCGGCGAACTGCCCGAGCTGCTGGAGGTCCGCAAGGGCAACCAGACGCTGTACGGCTATCCTGCGCTGGTCGACCACGCCACGCATTGCGACGTGGAGGTGTTCGACGATCCGCAGGAAGCTGCGCGCATCCATCAAGCCGGGCTACGCCGCCTGTTTGCGTTGCAGTTGCGCGAGCAGGTGAAGTTCCTGGAGAAGAACATCCCCGGCATGCAGCAGATGGCGATGCAGTACATGACGCTGGGCACGCAGGAAATGTTGCGCGACCAGATCGTGATGCTGGCGCTGGAGCGGGCCTGCCTGCAGGCGCCGCTGCCGCGCAACGAGGCTGAGTTCGCCGCCCGCAAGGAAGAAGGGCGCTCGCGCCTGAGCCTGCTGGCGCAGGAGATTGCCCGGCTGGTAGGGGCAGTGCTGGCCGAGTACGCGACGCTGCCGCGCAAGCTGATCCAGGCCAAGCCGTTCGCCGCGGCGCACGCCGACATGCAGGCGCAGCTGACGCGGCTGATGGGCAAGCACTTTGTGGCCGATACGCCTTACCTGCAACTGGTGCATTTCCCGCGCTACCTGAAGGGCATCGCCATGCGCATCGACAAGATCAAGGGCGATCCCGCGCGCGACACCCAGCGGTTGCAGGAAATCACGCCGCTGCTGCAGCAATGGCAGCGGGCCGAGACGCAGTTGCGGCAGCAGGGGCGGGGCGTGGAAGACGCGCGCCTGGACGAGTTCCGCTGGATGCTGGAAGAACTCCGTGTGGCGCTGTTCGCGCAGGAGTTGCGCACGCCTGTGCCGATGTCGGTCAAGCGTCTGCAAAAGGTGTGGGAAGCGATGCAGCGCTGAAACCAGGGTTGCCGGCCTTTCGCGCGAACGCTAGCCCGCGCGGAGATTGTGACCAAATGTTAGTTTGTTGCGCTACGTCATCGGATCACAGTCCGAAAACGTTAGAATGGTCGATTAAGTCATTGTTTAACAGTCTTATGCTCGCATTGCGTCGTGTAGTTTCCGGGTTTGCCGCCATCGGCACCCTGGCCCTGGGGATGGTAGCGGCGCCGGCGTTGGCGGAAGTGGTGGTGGTGCTCAATTCGGGTGATGCTACCGTCACCTTGATCGACAAGGACACCCAGAAGGTGCTGGAGACGTTCCCGGTCGGGAAGGAGCCGCACCACTTGATCGCCACGCCCGACGACAAATCGCTGATCGTTGCCAATGCGGTCGGCAACGACCTCGTGTTCCTCGACCCGGTTACCGGCAAGGTCCAGCAGCGCGTGGCCAATATCGACGATCCCTACCAGATCGGCTTCTCGCCCGACCAGAAGTGGTTCCTGACCACGGGCAACCGCCTTGATCGCGTCGACGTGTATCGCTGGGACGGCAAGGCGCTCAAGATCGCCAAGCAACTGCCACTGGCCAAGACGCCGAGCCATATCGCCTTTACCGCCGACAGCCGTGTTGCCTTCGTCACGCTGCAGGACTCCAACGAAGTGGTCGCCATCGACCTGCCCACGCAGACCGTGATGTGGCGCATGAACGCCGGTTCGGCGCCGGCGGGCGTGTGGGTTACGCCGGACCAGAAATACCTGCTGGTGGGCATGACCGGTGCCGACTATGTCGCCGTGATCGACTGGCATACCCGCACCGTGGTCAAGCAGATCCAGACCGGCAAGGGCGCGCACAATTTCCGCGCGGTGGGCGACAAGCGCCATCTGTTCTTGTCCAACCGGGTCTCCGGCACCATCAGCATCATCGACCAGCAGACCCTGACCAAGGTTGGCGACATCACCGGCCTGCCGGCTGGCCCCGATGACATGGAGCTGACCGCCGACGGCAAGACCTTGTGGGTGAGCTTCCGCTGGGCGCGTTCGGTGGGCCTGATCGACGTGGCCAGCCGCAAGCTGGTCAAGACCATCCGCGTGGGCCGCTCGCCGCACGGCATTTATTTCCGTACCCGCGCACCGCTTTATTGAGAGAGGGCGCCCGTCCGGGAACGCCATGGCGGGCGCGGCATCGAACTAGTATGGCCGCCGCCACTCCAATGCAGTCACAGGAAATCAGGACAGGCATCATGAGCAAGCATTCGCAGCCCCGGTTGCCCCGCGCTTTGGTCCGCGCGGTGGCTGCCGGGCTTGCAGCCACCGGACTGGCGCTGGCCGCCGGGCCGGCCAGTTCGGCGGGCCCGGTGCCTGCCGGCGCGCCCCAGGCCTGCCGCGCCGGCACGCTCTACCTGACCTTCGACACCGGCAGCATGAGCCAGGCGGCGCTGATCGCCGATACGCTGCGCCGGCACCATATCAAGGCCACGTTCTTCCTCGCCAACGAACCCACCATCAACAAGGACAGCTCGCTCGACCCGGGCTGGGCGGCGTACTGGAAGACGCTGGCCGCCGATGGCCATGTTTTTGGCAGCCACACGTTCGATCATGTCTACCTGCGCGGCGTACGCGACGGCAAGGTCACCATGCGGCCGCAGTTCGGCGCGCATGCGGGGCAGGACGTGGTGATGGACCAGCAAAGCTTTTGCAGCGAGCTGAACCGCAGCGCGCAGGCGCTGAAGCACCTCAGCGGCGCGACCATGTCGCCGCTGTGGCGGGCGCCGGGCGGCCATACCGCGCCGCAGACGCTGCAATGGGCCGAGCAATGCGGGTTCAAGCACGTGGCCTGGGCGCCAGCCGGCTTCCTGGGTGACGAGCTTTCGTCCGAGCGTTTCCCGAACAAGGCGCTGCTGGAGCGCGCATTGAGCGGCCTGCGCGATGGCGACATCGCCATGGCGCACCTCGGGATCTGGTCGCGCAAGGACCCCTGGGCGCCCGGCGTGCTCGAGCCGCTGATCAGCGGCCTGGAGCGCAAGGGTTTCTGCTTTGCCACGTTGCGCGAGCATCCCGCCTATCGCGACTGGCAGCGCGGGCAGTCCGCCACGGTGGCCGGACAACCAGCCGGGAGCCGCTGATGCTCGACCTGCTCAACGGCTGGATCGGCCAGATTGAAGCCACGCTGTTCCAGGACGTGATCCTGCCGGTGGTCTACCAGCTTGGGCTGGGCGGCTATGCCGAGGACGCCTTCACCGGCACCGAATGGCTGCTGGTCGGGCTGGTGCAGATCGTGGTGATGGTGCTGATCCTCGGGCCGCTGGAAAAGCTGCGCCCGGTCGAAGCCGTGACCGACCGCGCCGCCATTCGCACCGACATCCTCTACACCGTCGTGCATCGCCTCGGCCTGTTCCGGCTGGCCATGTTCTTCCTGCTCGGTCCGCTGATGGACGGTGTGGAAGGGCATCTGCGCCTGCTCGGCTGGCAGCGGGTCAATGTGGAAGACTGGTGGCCGGCGGTGACGTCGATCCCGCTGGTCAGCTTCTTTATCTACCTGCTGCTGTTCGACCTGCTCGACTACTGGTACCACCGCCTCTCGCATACCTACCGCTGGTGGTGGAGCCTGCATTCGCTGCATCACAGCCAGCGCCAGATGACGCTATGGAGCGATAACCGCAACCACCTGCTCGACGACATGCTGCGCGACGTGGTGTTTGCGGTGGCGGCGCTCGCGGTGGGCGTGGAGCCTTCCCAGTACGTGCTGCTGGTGGCGCTGTCGCAACTGCTGCAGAGCCTGCAGCATGCCAACCTGCGCCTGCACTTTGGCACATTGGGCGAGCGGCTGCTGGTCTCACCGCGCTTTCACCGCACCCACCATGCGGTTGGCGTCGGCCACGAAGCCATCGGCCGGCCCACCAAGCTGGGCGGATGCAACTATGGGGTGATCTTTCCGTGGTGGGACATGTTGTTCCGCACCGCCGTGTTCACCGACGCCTACTACCCCACCGGTGTGCGCGACCAGATGCCGCCACCGGCAGGCAAGGGGCGCGACTACGGCGCTGGCTTCCTGTCCCAGCAGTGGTACGGGATCAAGCGCCTGTTGCGGCTCGGCTGAAGCGGCGGGGCGCCTGCCGTGGCAGCCCCGTGAGCGCGTATTTCCTCGCAAGGTGCGCGCCCCGCGCCCTGCCGTCTTGCGCTAGCGGCGCACGCGTCCCCCGCGGCACTTATGACGTGTGCTAGTCTAGTTATCCCCGCCTTTGTGGAACCCCAATTTACTGCATGAACGATATTTTTCGCGCGCTAGGCCGTGCCCTGATCAGCCAGTTGCATCCGCGCATGCTGATGCTTACCGTCATTCCTTTCCTGCTCGCCACCGGGCTGTGGGGTGGCCTGCTGCTGTGGGGGTGGGAGCCGATCATGACGGCCGCGCGCGGCGTGCTCGAGACGTCGGTGCTGACCAGCTGGATCTACGGCGCGCTCGACTGGTTCGGCCTGCAGTCCTTGCGCACGGTGGTGGCGCCGCTGTTCGTGATAGCGCTGATGATCCCGCTGGTGATTGCCTCCATGCTGGTGTTTATCAGCTTGTTCTCGGTGCCAGCCGCGGTGCGGCACCTGGAGCGCAGCTATCCGGACCTGGTGAAGGCCAAGGGTGGCAGCATGGTGGGCAGCGTGTTTCAGGCGCTGGGCAGCACCATGGTGTTCCTGTTGCTGGCGCTGGTGACGCTGCCGCTGTGGCTGATCCCGCCTTTCTTTGCCTTGATCCCACCCTTGCTGTGGGGCTGGCTGACCTATCGCGTGATGACCTACGACGCGCTCGCGCAGCATGCCACGCCAGAGGAGCGCAAGACGCTGATGAAGCGCCATCGCATGGCGTTGCTCTCCATCGGCGTGGCAGTGGGCCTGCTGGGCTCGGCGCCGACGCTGATCTGGGTGGCTTCGGCGGCGCTGATTTTCCTGTTCCCGTTCGTGCTCGCGGGCACGCTGTGGCTGTATGTGCTGATCTTTATTTTCTCGGCACTGTGGTTTGGCCATTTCTGCCTGCGCGCGCTGGAGCAATTGCGCGCCGAGCGCGCTGCCGCGGCAGCCGCGGCGGCGCCGGTGGTGGACGTTATCGACCTGGCGCCGTCCGATGTACGGCGCATTGAACAATCCTGAAGCGAGGGCATCATGGGTTTCGGCCTGATCGTCATTGGTGACGAGATTCTGTCGGGGCGGCGCGAAGACAAGCATATGCGCCGTGCCATCGAACTGCTGGCGGCGCGCGGGCTGGCGCTGGACTGGGCGGAGTACGTGGGCGACGAGCGCGCGCGCATCACCGCCACACTGCGCCGCACGTTCGCGGGCAATGATGTGGTGTTCTGCACCGGCGGCATCGGCGCCACGCCCGATGACCACACCCGGCAGTGCGCCGCGGCCGCGCTCGGCGTGCCGCTGGAACTGCATCCGGACGCCCGCGAGCAGATCGCCTTGCGGATCGCGGAGACCGCGGCGGGCGATCCCGCCAAGGCCGACCTGAACCTGCCGGAGAACCAGCATCGCTTCAAGATGGGCGAATTCCCCGCCGGGGCGCGCATCATCCCGAACAGCTACAACCGCATCCCCGGTTTTTCCGTGGCCGACCATCATTTCATGCCTGGCTTCCCGGTCATGGCGTGGCCGATGATGGAATGGGTGCTGGATACCTACTATTCCCACCTGTTCCATCAGGCGGTGCAAGTGGAGCGGTCGTTCCTGGTGTTCGAGGCGCCGGAATCCACGCTGACGCCGCTGATGGAGCGGGTCGAGGCCGCCTTCGAAGGCGTCCGCGTGTTCAGCCTGCCGTCGGTGGGCGACGCCAAGCGCGGCGAGCTCTATGCGCGCCGCCACATCGACCTGGGTGTAAAGGGATTGGCCGACCTGGTCGAGCCAGCCTATGCCATGCTGCGCGAAGGCGTGCAGGCGATGGGCTTCGAGCTGGTGGAGGTTGCGGCGCGGCGCCCGGGAGATCCGGCAGGGGACTGAGCCGCGGGGCGGGCGTGGCCGGTGCAATGAAAAAACGGGACAGCCATGCTGTCCCGTTTTGCTTTTTCTTGCACGATGCAGGTGATTTACGCGATTTACGCGTTCCCGAGCTTCAGGCGCCGTGCCAGGGCAGGCCGCGGAAGCACCAGCCTTCCACCGTCTTGCGGTGGTGCTGTTCATCGCGAGCGCCTTCGAAGCCTTCCAGCACGTCCATGGCGAACTGATAGCCGGCTTCCGTGGCGACGCGGGCAGCGTGCTTGGAGCGTGCCGCACTGCGGCACAGGAACAGCACGGGCACATCCGCGCGCACGCGAGCCTTGAGCTGCGCGATAAAGGCGGCGTTCTGCGCGCCGCCCGGATAGCTGCTCCATTCCACATGCGCCGATTGGGCTTCCGGCAGGTCCGGCCCGCCGATCCAGTCGAGCTCAGCTTGCGTGCGCACGTCCACCATCACGGCGGTCGGGTCGCCCTGCAGCAGTGCAAAGGCTTCCTGCGGGGAGAGGGCGCCGAAGTACGGCAGTTGGTTTTGCTGCTGGCGCTCACGCGCCGCTTGGAGTAGATCGTCTCGGGTGGTCATCTGGGTGACAAAATCGGTGGGTGAAATGGCATCTGGCAGAGGCTGCGGGATATTCTAGCGCGGCGGGCGTGCTCGCCGGCGGCCTTTGGATGTGAAGGGCAGCTAGCGGCATCGGTTGTGCCGGAGTTGCGCCGGCTTGGTCGCGCGCTGCGGGTACCTTGGTAGCAGGATCTTGCACCGCAAGCAGGCAACGGCATTCGGTTTGCACCAAAATGTTCTAATCTGGTGCGTAGGCACCAAAATTGGGCAATGAGGCGTGCGTATGCACGTTTTTGGTGATTTTCATGGAGGGCGGGGAGAGCCGCTGGCGTTCCCGGAATGAGGCGGAAGCCAAACGGATTTATGCGTATGCCATATGCGGCACCCGAAACGCGCCTGGGCCCCCGTATCGCGCCGTCTGGCTGCACTTTTTTCGGGAACGCAGGGGTAACTAGGGGGTTGCCTTGGCATGCTTTCTGCTAACATTCCTCGTCCCTTTCGTGGCCGATCTTTGTATTGATGCAAACGTCTTTGATGCGTTGCACAGCGGGGATCGACGCAAGAATGGCTTTTCTAGATTCAGCCGAATTTCCAGGAGATAGGCATGGCCCACAGCGTTGCAGATGTGATGAAGCTTGTGAAGGAAAACGACGTCAAGTTCGTCGACTTCCGTTTCACCGATACCAAAGGCAAAGAGCAGCACGTGTCGGTACCCGTGTCGCACTTCGATGAAGACAAGTTTGAAAGCGGCCACGCTTTCGACGGTTCGTCGATCGCCGGCTGGAAGGGTATCGAGGCTTCGGACATGCTGCTGATGCCGGATCCGAATACCGCTAACGTCGATCCGTTTTACGAAGAACCGACCCTGATCCTGACCTGCGACGTGGTTGAGCCGTCGGATGGCAAGGGCTACGACCGCGACCCGCGTTCCATCGCCAAGCGCGCCGAGGCTTACCTGAAGAGCACCGGCTTGGGCGACACCGCCTACTTTGGCCCGGAACCCGAGTTCTTCATCTTCGACGGCGTGACCTGGAACATCGACATGCAGGGTTGCTCCGTCAAGATCAACTCGGAAGAAGCACCGTGGTCGTCGGGCAAGGAATTCGAGCACGGCAACAGCGGCCACCGTCCGGGCAAGAAGGGCGGCTACTTCCCCGTTGCCCCGATCGATACGTTCCAGGACATCCGCTCGGAAATGTGCCTGATTCTGGAATCGCTGGGCATCCCCGTGGAAGTGCACCACCACGAAGTCGCCGGCCAGGGCCAGAACGAAATTGGCACCCGCTTTAGCACGCTGGTGCAGCGCGCCGACTGGACCCAGCTGCAAAAGTACGTGATCCAGAACGTCGCCCACACCTACGGCAAGACCGCCACCTTCATGCCGAAGCCGGTCGTTGGCGACAACGGTTCGGGCATGCACGTGCACCAGTCCGTATGGAAGGATGGCCAGAACCTGTTCGCGGGCAACGGCTACGCCGGCCTGTCGGAGTTCGCGCTGTACTACATCGGCGGCATCATCAAGCACGCTCGCGCGCTGAATGCCCTGACCAACCCGGGCACGAACTCGTACAAGCGTCTGGTGCCGGGCTTCGAAGCACCGGTCAAGCTGGCTTACTCGGCTCGCAACCGTTCGGCATCGATCCGTATTCCGTACGTTGCCAACCCGAAGGGCCGTCGTATCGAGACCCGCTTCCCGGATCCGCTGATGAACCCGTACCTGGGCTTCTCGGCGCTGCTGATGGCTGGCCTGGACGGCGTGCAGAACAAGATCCACCCGGGCGAAGCTGCCGACAAGAACCTGTACGACCTGCCGCCGGAAGAGGATGCAAAGATCCCGACCGTGTGTAACAGCCTCGATCAGGCTCTGGAGTACCTCGACAACGACCGCGAGTTCCTGACGCGCGGCGGCGTCTTCTCCAACTCCATGATCGATGCCTACATCGAGCTGAAGATGGAAGAAGTGACCCGCTTCCGCATGACGACGCACCCGATCGAGTTCGATATGTACTACTCGCTGTAAGGCGAGGCGTTGCCAGGTTGTGACCGGGCAACAGTTGCACCAGGAAGGGGCGGCCTCGGCTGTCCCTTTTTGTTTTGTTCGCCGGTTTGATCGCTAGAATGGGGCTCCTTTCCCACCATCCCTGCTGATGTCAATGGACGCGCTCGAATTCCCGCTTTCCTCGCTTCGACCGATGCACCGGTTCAGTGCCTCCATGCACGTATCGGCGGCTGCCTGCGCCATGCTGGCGCTTGTGCTGGTGTGCTGGAGCCGGCCGGCCCCGGCGCAGTCGGATATCTATGTCTGCGCTGGCCCCAACGGCGTGCCTGAATACCGCAACGGCAACGGGGGCAAGGGCTGCAAGCGGCTCAGCCTGCCGGAAGTCACGACGGTGCCGGGCGGGCGCGTGAGCGCCCCTTCGGCGGGCAAGGGCGCCGGGCCCGCGATGGCGCCCACCGCGTTTCCGCGCGTGGACAGCGCGACCCAGAAAAGCCGCGATGGCGAGCGCCGCGCGGTGCTTGAGCAGGAGCTGCAAAGCGAGGAGGCCAAGCTGGCCGCGCTGCGCGCCGAGTTCAACAACGGCCAGCCCGAGCGCCAGGGCAATGAACGTAACTACCAGAAGTACCTCGACCGCACCGCCACGCTGCGCGACGACATCGCGCGTGGCGAGGCCAATGCCGCTTCGCTGCGGCGCGAACTCTCCAATTTGAAGGACTAGCACTATGCGTCGCCTGATTCGCAGCGTCTCGCGCAAGGTGGCTTCGGCCGGGGCTGGCACGCCGGCCGAGGGTGGAGCCATGGTGCTGCCATTGGGCGATGTGTCCTACCACCAGGGGCTGGACGTGGTCGCCAACCCCGTGTTGCTGGTGCGCCAGCCCGGCCTGCGCATCGTCTACGCCAATCCCGCCGCCGAGGCCAGCTTCGCGGTGTCGCGCAAAGCCATGGTGGAGTTGTCGCTGGCAGACCTGTTCGGCGCTTCGGAAGAGCTTGGCAGCATGATCGAGACCGTGATTTCACGGCAGTTCGATGCGCGCAGGCAGGATGTGGTACTGCATCCGCCCCTGCAGGAGCCGATGCACGCGCACGTGGTGATCGGCGCGCTGGATGCCACGGCCGACACGGTCCTGGTGGAAGTGCTGCCCAACGAGCAAAAGGTCCGCAGCGACCGCGAGGAGCGCATCCTCGACCTGACCTCGGCCAACAAGGAGCTCATCCGCAATCTGGCGCATGAGATCAAGAACCCGCTGGGCGGCATCCGCGGCGCGGCGCAATTGCTCGAGTTCGAGTTGCCTGACCGTTCGCTGCGGGAGTACACCCAGGTCATCATCAAGGAGTCGGACCGCCTGCAGACGCTGGTGGACCGCCTGCTGGAGCCGCACCGCCATCCGCACATCGTGTCCGACCTCAACATCCACGAGGTGCTGGAGCGCGTGCGCTCGGTGGTGCTGGCCGAATTCCCCTCCGGGCTGGATATCGTGCGCGACTACGACGCGAGCCTGCCCGACCTGCGCGGCGACATGGAGCAGTTGATCCAGGCCGTGCTCAACATCGTCCACAACGCGGCCCAGGCACTCGCGGAGCGCGTGGCGCGGGGCGATGCGCAGATCATCCTGCGGACCCGGGTGGCCCGCCAGGTAACCATAGCGAAGCGATTGTTCAAGCTGGCATTGGACTTGCATGTCATTGATAACGGTCCGGGCATCCCCGAGGATATCCGCGAACGCATCTTCTACCCGCTGGTGTCGGGCAGGGATGGCGGTAGCGGCCTCGGTCTCACACTCGCTCAAACCTTCGTGCAGCAGCACGAGGGCTTGATCGAATGCGAGAGCCGGCCGGGCTGTACCGACTTCCGTATCCTGCTGCCCCTGCATTGATCGCATCGGCGACAGCAATTGGAACTGCCCCAATGATTGCTGCCGACCGGCTTGCCGGCGGTGTGCGGCCAGGTTCACGGAAGACCAAATGACACCGAGCAGACAAGCGACGCACATGAAGCCGATCTGGATAGTCGACGACGATCAATCAATCCGCTGGGTTCTTGAGAAGGCCCTCGCCCGCGAAAGCCTGCTCTCACGCAGCTTCACCAACGTGCGCGACGTACTGGCCGCACTGGAAGACGACGAGCCACAGGTCCTGATCTCCGATATCCGCATGCCGGGTGGCTCGGGCCTGGACCTGCTGCAAGCGCTCAAGGCACGCCATCCGGGGCTGCCCGTCATCGTGATGACGGCATACTCCGACCTGGATAGCGCGGTAGCGGCCTTCCAGGGCGGCGCCTTCGAGTACCTGGCCAAGCCCTTCGATGTGGATAAGGCGGTCGAGCTGATTCGCCGCGCGCTGCAGGAAAGCCTGCGCGAGGAGGAGCTCGAAGACCGCCTGGTCGACGCGCCCGAAATCCTCGGCCAGGCGCCGGCCATGCAGGACGTGTTCCGCGCCATCGGCCGCCTGTCGCAATCGAACGTGACAGTGCTGATCACCGGCGAGTCCGGTACCGGCAAGGAACTGGTGGCGCAAGCGCTGCACAAGCACAGCCCGCGCGCCAACGGGCCCTTTATCGCCCTCAATACCGCGGCCATTCCGAAGGACTTGCTGGAGTCGGAGCTGTTCGGCCATGAGCGCGGCGCCTTTACCGGCGCGCAGACCATGCGCCGCGGCCGCTTCGAGCAGGCCGAGGGCGGCACGCTGTTCCTCGACGAAATCGGCGACATGCCGTTCGACTTGCAAACGCGCCTGCTGCGTGTGCTGTCGGATGGCAACTTCTACCGCGTGGGTGGCCACAATCCGCTGCGCGCTAACGTGCGCGTGATTGCCGCCACCCACCAGAACCTGGAAACGCGCGTCAAGGAAGGGCTGTTCCGCGAGGACTTGTTCCACCGCCTCAACGTGATCCGCCTGCGCTTGCCGCCGCTGCGCGAACGGCCGGAAGACATCACGCTGCTGGCGCGTCATTTCCTGCAAAAGAGTGCCAAGGAACTGGGCGTGGAGCCCAAGCGCATGTCGGACGAGGCCCTGGCCTATGTCAGCACACTGCCGTTCCCTGGCAACGTGCGTCAGCTGGAGAACCTGTGCAACTGGCTGACCGTGATGGCGCCCGCGCAGACCATCGAGGTCAAGGACATGCCAGCCGAGATGATCGGCACCGGCACGGCGCCGGGCGGCGGTGCCGGCGCGGCGCGCCAGGCGGAGTTCCGGGCAGAGGGCAGGGCGGACGATGCCGACGGCCATGACGCCGTCGACTACGGCGCTGCGCCTTCCACCCTGGGTGGGGAGCCAGACGCCGCGCTGGCTTACGCCGGCCGCTCGGCCGCGGCCAGCGCGCTGGCCGGCTGGGAGCACCTGCTGGCGGGGGAGGCCCGCGCCATGCTGGAGTCCGGCCAGCCGGAAGTCATGGATGCGCTGACGCGGCGTTTCGAGAAGGCAGTGCTGGAGGCTGCGCTGGGCGTTACCCGCGGGCGCCGCGTCGAGGCGGCCACGCGCCTGGGCATCGGCCGCAATACCATCACGCGCAAGCTGCAGGAGCTGGGCTTCGATTGAATCGGGTCATGGCCGTCGTTGCAGCGCATAAAAAAACAGCCGGGCTTGCCCGGCTGTTTTTTTATTGTCGGCGCGCTCTTGGCAGGTCAGCCGCGCGCGGCCAGCAGAAGTTCGGCCATTTCCGCAAAGCCCTCGCCGCAGGCCGCCTCGGTGATATAGGCCGGCTTGGCTGGCAGCTGAGGCAGGATGTCGCGGATGTTGGCCACCCCGACCGACAGCGGGAAATGAGCAAACATGCTGGCGTCGTTCGCTGAGTCGCCGATAAACAGCCATTCCTCCCGTTCGGCATCCAGGTCGGCGCCCAGTAATTCCGCGGCGCACAAACGGCTCATGCTGAGCTTGTCGTGATCACCGAACCAGCCATTGACGTGAATGGACGAGACCGTGGCGGTCATGCCCGCTTCGCGCATCAGCCCGGCAATGCGCTCGACCGCGGCGGGCGGCAGGGGCGCGACGTCCTCGGCGTGGTCGACGGCCAGGTCGGCGGCGTGCCAGGCCTGGTCCGAGGCCAGCGCGCAGCCTGGCACCTCTTGCACGATGCGTTTGCCAAGCGCGTGGATGCGCGCCAGGTTGTCGGCTCGGGTGGCGGCGTCGTCCAGGTAACGGGTCACCAGCTTGCCCGCGCGCAGGTGGGAGTAGAACGCACCGTTTTCGCCGATGATGGCGTCCACCGGCCATAACCGCGTCAGGATCTCGGCCCAGGCGATGCAGCGTCCCGTGACCGGGATCACGTGCAGCCCGGCTGCCTTGAGGCGGTCGAGCGCCAGGTAGGTGGCCGCCGGCAGCCTGCCGTCGGTGGTGATGGTGCCGTCGATATCGGTCAGTACGCCGCGAATCCGGCGCAACGCCGGGGCGGGAAGGCTTTGTATGGCTTGCATAGCGCGAGATTCTACCCTGTCAAGCTGCCGATAAATCGTTGTCATATTATTGTAATTTAGTAGAAATGCCCGGTTTTCCAATCCAACAAGGCGGGGTAACATCCGCCTGTCACAAAAACTGCATACAGTCGGACGATTTTTGTCCAATGCCGCAAGATAGAACAGGAGAGATTTCCATGACCGTAAAACGTACCGCGTTGACCCTGGCCGCTTTTGCCATGCTGGCCGGCGCAGGATCGGCCAATGCCGCCGTCGAGATCCAGTGGTGGCATTCGATGGAAGGTGCGCTCAACGAGAAGGTGAACGCGATCGCCACGCAGTTCAATGCCAGCCAGTCCGACTACAAGATCGTACCGATCTACAAGGGCCAGTACGACGAGTCGCTGGCCGCGGGCATCGCTGCCTTCCGCTCGGGCAACGCGCCGGCGATCCTGCAGGTATTCGAGGTGGGCACGGCTACCATGATGAGCGCCAAGGGTGCCATCAAGCCGGTGGCGACGGTCATGAAGGACGCTGGCGAGAAGTTCGACGCCAAGATGTACATCCCGGCGGTGGCTGGCTACTACACCTCGAACAAGGGTGAGATGCTGTCGTTCCCGTTCAATAGCTCCACCACGGTGATGTACTACAACAAGGACGCCTTCAAGAAGGCCGGGCTGGATCCGAACAAGCCGCCCGTGACCTGGCAAGAGGTGGCCACCGATTCCGCCAAGCTCAAGGCTGCCGGCATCTCTTGCGGTTACACCACCGACTGGCAGTCGTGGGTGCAGCTGGAAAGCTTCTCGGCCTGGCACAACGTCTTGTTCGCCACCGAGAACAATGGCTTCGGTGGCACGGGCGCGCGCCTGGTGTTCAATTCGCCGCTGCACGTCAAGCATATTGCCAACCTGCTCGACATGCAGCAGAAGGGCTACTTTGTCTATGGCGGCCGCAAGGACGAGCCGAAGGCGAAGTTTATTGCCGGCCAGTGCGCGATGCTGACCGGTTCCTCGGCGGCGCTGGCGAATATCCGCAAGAACGCCAAGTTCGATTTCACCGTGGCGCAGCTGCCGTACGAGCAAGGCGTGCCGGGCGCTCCGCAAAACACCATCATCGGCGGGGCTTCGTTGTGGGTGATGGGCGGCAAGAAGGCCGAGGAATACAAGGGCGTAGCCAAGTTCTTCACCTATCTGTCACGCCCCGAGGTGCAGGCCGACTGGCACCAGTCGACCGGCTACCTGCCGGTGACGACGGCAGCCTACGAACTCACCAAGAAATCGGGCTTCTATGAGAAGAACCCCGGCGCGGACGTGGCGGTCAAGCAGATGATTGTCAAGACCACCGACAAGTCGCGAGGCATCCGCCTGGGCAACTTCCCACAGATCCGTACGGTGATCGACGAAGAGCTCGAAGCGGTGTGGACCGGCAAGAAGCAACCTAAGGAAGCACTGGATTCGGCGGTTGCGCGCGGCAATGAATTGCTGGAGCGTTTCCAGAAGACGGTCCGCGAATAAGCGCTGCGGCTTCTTGAGTGTTTGGGAGGCGGAGGCTGTGCCTCCGTCTTTGGTTTGTGCGGCAGCCTCGCCGCACTGGCTATGACTGATGACGCGCCGCGCATAGCGGTGGCTTGGATGCGTGATGGAAAAACGGGTCGTATTCCGATCTTCATGGTTGCCTTATCTGCTGGTGCTTCCGCAGATGGCGGTGACGCTGATCTTCTTTTTTTGGCCGGCCGGGCAGGCGCTGTACCAGTCTGTGCTGCGGCAGGATGCCTTCGGTATTGATCTCCAGTTCGTCGGCCTGGAGAACTTCCGCGATCTGTTCAGTGATGCGCAGTACCTGAACTCGTTTCGCGTCACGGGGGTGTTCGCCGTCGGGGTGACGCTGGTCGGGCTGACGGTCTCGCTGATGCTTGCCTACTTCGCCGATCGCGTGGTGCGGGGCGCCAGTGGCTACAAGATGCTGCTGATCTGGCCGTATGCCGTGGCGCCGGCGGTGGCGGGCGTGCTGTGGATGTTCATGTTCAACCCGACGCTGGGCGTGGTGTCCTACGCGCTGCATCGGTTCGGTGTGGACTGGAACTTCCTGCTCAATAGCAACCAGGCCATGCTGCTCGTGGTGCTGATTGCAGCGTGGAAGCAGATCAGCTACAACTTCCTGTTCTTCCTGGCCGGCTTGCAGAGCATCCCTAAATCGCTGATCGAGGCAGCCGCCATCGATGGCGCGGGGCCTTGGCGCCGGTTCTGGTCGATCATATTCCCGTTACTGTCGCCGACCACGTTCTTCCTGATGGTGATCAACGTGGTGTACGCCTTCTTCGACACCTTTGCCATTATCGACGCGGTGACCCATGGCGGCCCCGTCAACGCTACCAATACGCTGGTCTACAAGGTCTACCAGGATGGCTTCCGCGGACTCGATATCGGCGGCTCGGCCGCGCAGTCGGTTGTGCTGATGGGGATCGTGATTGTTCTCACGGTGGTGCAGTTCCGCTACGTGGAACGCAAGGTGCAGTACTGAAGGATTGGCAAAATGGTAGAACGACGACCCTTTCTAGATTTTCTCTCGCACCTGATGCTGGTGCTGGGCGTAGTGGTAGTGGCTTTCCCCGTCTATGTCACGTTTGTTGCCTCGACGCTGACCGCCGAGGAGGTGCTGCAGGCACCGATGACGCTGCTGCCGGGCAGCCATTTTCTGGAGAACTATCGCACCGTGCTGGTAGCCGGCGTGGGCAATGCCGCCTCGCCTGTCTCCACCATGATGTTGAACAGCTTGATCATGGCGCTGGGCATCGCGCTGGGCAAGATCACGATCTCGATCATCTCGGCTTTCGCGGTGGTGTACTTCAAGTTCCCGCTGCGCAAGACCTTCTTCTGGATGATCTTCATCACGCTGATGCTGCCGGTGGAAGTGCGGATCCTGCCGACCTACAAGGTGGTGTCCGATCTCGGCATGCTGGACAGCTACTTCGGCCTGACCATCCCGATCATCGCCTCGGCAACCGCGACCTTCCTGTTCCGCCAGTTCTTCCTGACCATTCCGGATGAGCTGGCCGAGGCCGCGCGCATCGACGGCGCGGGGCCGCTGCGCTTCTTCAAGGACGTGGTGCTGCCGCTGTCCAAGACCAGCATCGCGGCGCTCTTTGTGATCCAGTTCATCTACGGCTGGAACCAGTACCTGTGGCCGCTCCTGATCACCACGCAGAAGTCGATGACGCCGGTGGTGGTGGGGGTCACGCAGATGATCTCCCGCTCCGGGGATGCCGCGACCGACTGGAACCTGGTGATGGCCACCGTGATGCTGGCCATGGTGCCGCCCGCGATCGTGGTGGTGCTGATGCAGAAGTGGTTCGTCAAGGGCCTGGTCGAAACCGAAAAATAAGCGGGCGGGGCGGGGCGCTCATAGGATGACGCGCCCGCCACGCTTGCCCAGCGAGAAAGAATAGCAATGGCAAAACTGTCGCTTCGCAACGTACAGAAGACTTACGCCGGCAACGTCAAGGTTGTGCACGGCATCGATATGGAAATCAACGACGGCGAGTTCATCGTCATCGTCGGCCCCTCGGGTTGCGGCAAATCCACGCTGCTGCGCATGGTGGCCGGGCTGGAGGCCATCAGCGGTGGCGAGGTGCATATTGGCGACAAGGTCGTCAATCACCTCGAGCCCGCCGAGCGGGACATCGCCATGGTGTTCCAGAACTACGCGCTCTACCCGCATATGAGCGTGTACGACAACATGGCCTACGGGCTGAAGATCCGCGGCATGGACAAGAGCGAGATCGAGCAGCGCGTCAAGCACGCCGCCGGCATCCTGGAGCTGGCGCCGCTGCTCGAGCGCAAGCCGCGCGCGCTGTCGGGCGGCCAGCGCCAGCGTGTGGCCATGGGCCGCGCGATCGTGCGTGAGCCTGCCGTGTTCCTGTTCGACGAGCCGCTGTCCAACCTCGACGCCAAGCTGCGCGTGCAGATGCGCCTGGAGTTGAAGGAGTTGCACCGCCGCCTGCGCACCACCAGCATGTATGTGACCCACGATCAGGTCGAAGCCATGACGCTGGCGGACCGCATGATGGTGCTCAATGGCGGGCGCGTGGAGCAGATCGGCACGCCGCTGGAAGTCTATGCACGCCCGGCCAGTACCTTCGTGGCCAGCTTTATCGGCTCGCCGCCGATGAATCTGGTTCCGGTGGCGCGGACCAATGGCGGGCAGGGCGAAGCGCAGATGCGCGTGGAGCGGAAGCCGGGTGCCCAAGGCGCACCCGCCACCCTCGGCCACCTGCCAATGGGCCTGCACCTGCCCGAGCGCGCGCTGCTCGGCCTGCGTCCGGAGCATATCGAGCCGTGTGCGGCGCATGAGGCGATCGCCGAGATCGAGGTCCGCCTGGTCGAGGCGCTTGGCGCCGACTCCTATGCGTATGGCACACTGGGCGGCCAGCCGGTAGTGGTGCGGCTGGACAGCAATATGCCTGTGCGCAGCGGCGATCGCCTGCCGATCACGGCCACGGCCGAGCACCTGCATTTCTTCGACGCCGATTCCGGCAAGCGCATCGAGGCCTGACATGACCCTAGCCGCCTGGCCCTATCCGCGCCATGTCGCCCATCGTGGCGCGGGCAAGCTCGCACCCGAGAACACCCTGGCGGCATTCCGCCACGGGGCATCGTTTGGCTACCGCATGTTCGAGTTCGACGTGAAGCTGTCGGGCGACGGACGCCCGGTGCTGCTGCACGACGCCACGCTGGACCGCACCACCAACGGCCAGGGGCGGGCCGATGCGCTGACGCTGGGCGAGATCGCCATGCTGGACGCGGGCAGCTGGCACAGCCCTGCCTATGCCGGCGAACCAGTGCCCACGCTGGCGGCGATTGCTCGCTATACCCGTGCCAACGGCTTCTTCGTCAATATCGAGATCAAGCCCGTGCCCGGCGCGGAATGGCGCACCGGCGCGGCGGTAGCCCTCGACGCGCAGGCACTGTGGGCCGGCAGCGATGTGCTGCCGCTGCTGTCGTCATTCTCGGAAGAGTCGCTGGAAGCGGCCCGCAAGGCCGCGCCTGGCCTGCCGCGCGCGCTGCTGCTGGACAAGCTGCCGCCCGACTGGCTGGAGCGGCTGCGCCGGCTGGACTGCGTGGCGCTCGATGCCAACCATCGCGAGCTTACCGCCGAGGTCATCCAGGCGGCCCATGCGGCCGGTTTCCGGGTGGCCTGCTATACCGTCAATGACCCGGTGCGCGCGACGGAACTGCTGACTTGGGGGCTGGACACACTGATTACCGACGCGGTCGACCTGATCGCACCGCGTCAGGGCTAGTCCGCCCGGTGGTGCCGGCGCGGCCTGTTCATGCAGGCTGCGCCAACGCTTCGCGCACCGCATCGTCCACGCTCCAGCCGCGCCATATTTCCTCGGGCAGGGCGGGGTTGCGCGCATGCGCCAGCAGGTCGCGCACCTCGTCCTTGACCCGCGCGAGCCGTAGCGGCATGCCGTGGGCCTTCGCGAACACCGCCAGTTCGCCCAAGGCTTCAAGGGCAGTGCCGTCGAGGTCCGACGATTCTTCCAGGCTGAGTATCAGGCCGTACTGGGGATGCTCGCGCGCCAGCGCCTGGCGCACGGTGCCCAGCACGCTATCGACGTTGCCGAAGAAAAGCGGTACCTCCGGGCGCGCGATCAGCAGTCCCTTGGGCGCGGTGGCCTCGGGGTGGCGCGCCGTGTCGACGAAGTCGTGGCCATCGGCCCAACGCCCCAGCCAGCTCACCTGCGGGCGCGACAAGCGCTGCAGCAGCATCGCCAGGCTGACCCCGATTGCCAGCAGCAGCCCATGCAGCACGCCCAGCAACAGCACGCCGGCAAAGGCGGTCACCGCGACCAGGCGGTCGCGCCGCCAGTCGAAATAAGGCTTGAGGCTGCCCGGGTTTAGGCTGTGCCCGACCGCGCGGATCACGATGGCCGCGAGTACCGGTTCTGGCGTGTGCGAGATCCAGGGGAGCAGGGTGCATACCGCGGCAAAGACCACGGCACCCGCAATCAAGCCGGCACGGCGGCTTTGCGCGCCGGCTGCTTCGTTAGCCGATGTGCCGGAAAAACCCGCGCCCACCGGCATGCCCTGGAACAACCCCGAAGCGAGGTTGGCCAGCCCCAGCGCTGCCAGGTCGCGGTTGGGCGAGACGATGTCGCCGTGGCGCATGGCAAAGGTGCGGATCGAGCCGTAGCTCTCAGCGTACAGGATCAGGGCCAGCGCGGCGGCCAGTTCGCCCACCCGCATCCAGTCGGACGTGCTTAGGTCCGGCACCCGGGGCGCGGAGAACTGCAGGGCGATGTTGCCGACGGCTGCCACGCCATGTGCCTGGGTCCAGCCGCTGAGGTCGAGCATGATGCCGGTGGCGATGACCAGTAGCGCGCCCGGCATGGCGCGCCAGCGAGCGAACACGTGCAGTAGCGCCAGCGCAACCAGCGCCACCGCCGCGCCTGCCAGGTTCCAGTGGCGCCAGCTGGCGAGCAGTTCCCAAGCCAGGCGCAGGAAGTCGCCGTGCGCCGGATGCACGTCCAGGACCTTCGGGCATTGCTTGAGCACGATGGTCAGCGCCAGTCCCAGCGCGAAGCCACGCAGCACCGGCTTGGCGATCAGGTTGGAGATCGCCCCCAGGTGCGCCAGCGACGCCAGCAGGAACAGCACCCCAGCCAGCAGGATCACGCCGGCGCCGAGCGCAATGCGCAGTCCGGCGTCGCCCTCGGCGGCAGCCGTGGTGGCTGCCAGCAGCACCGCGGCAGACGATGACGTGGCTGAAACGATGGCAAAGCGGCTACTGCCAAGCAGGCCGTAGACCAGCAGGCCTGCGAACAGCGCGATCACGCCGGCTTGCGGCGGAAGCCCGGCAATGCCGGAATAGGCCACGGCCTCGGGCAGCAGCAGTCCGGCGATGGCCAGGCCGGCCACCAGGTCCGCACGCCATGTGGCGGAAGCGGCGCCCGGCGCCGAGGCGTCGGCAGTGGGAGTGGGCATCATTGGCGGGGCCGGGCGCTGGCCCGCGGCGGGTGTGGCAAGAGATGCACGGATCGCTCCTTTGGTTTACGGCTCCATGCTATCGAACGCACGGGTTTCGTCATCTCCCTCGGGATGCGGTCTTGGCCGCTTCGCAACACTGCGGATCGGCCCGCGCGCGTTACGGCAAAATTCCCTCGGCTCACGCGGCAAACGTGCTATTCTTATGCGAGTGAAGACTTAGGTCCTTCCACGCACAACTGACCCTTTCAGGGCGACTGAACAGATCGGCACCCGCTGCGGTGCCGTTTGCATAATGATGCATTTAATGTGTTTCAGTTGCTGCCCAGAAAGAGTTGTTTGCAATCCGCTAACCGGTCAAGCCGTGTCGCGGAAGGTTGATGAACCCGCTTTATTCCGGCATTCCCGGATAATAGTGAGCGCCCCATGATGCAGCAGTATCAGAGCAATTCGTACCTCTTCGGCGGCAATGCCCCCTATGTAGAAGAGCTGTACGAGGCCTACCTCGAAAATCCCTCCTCGGTTCCCGATAACTGGCGCGCGTACTTCGACGCGATGCAGAACGTGCCGGCTGTCGATGGCTCCAACGCCCGCGATATCCCCCACGCTCCCATCGTCGCCTCGTTCGCTGAGCGTGCCAAGGCGGGTCCGATCAAGACTATTGTTGCCTCGGCCGACTCCGATATGGGGCGCAAGCGCGTCGCTGCCACGCAGCTGATCGCCGCCTACCGCAACATCGGTTCGCACTGGGCAGACCTGGATCCGCTCAAGCGCCAGGAGCGTCCGCCCCTGCCAGACCTCGACCCCGCGTTCTACGGCTTCTCCGAAAGCGATCTCGACATCGTCTTCAACGCCAGCAATACGTATTTCGGCAAGGAATCGATGAGCCTGCGCGAGCTGCTCAACAACCTGCGCGAAACGTACTGCAGCAGCATCGGCGCCGAGTTCATGTACATCAGCGACCAGGCGCAAAAGCGCTGGTGGCAAGAGCGCCTGGAAACCACGCGTTCCAAGCCGGTGTTCACCCTCGAAAAGAAGAAGCACGTGCTCGACCGCCTGACCGCGGCTGAAGGCCTGGAGCGCTTCCTCCACACCAAGTACGTTGGCCAGAAGCGCTTCTCGCTGGAAGGCGGCGAAAGCTTCATCGCTGCCATGGACGAACTGATCCAGCACAGCGGCAGCAAGGGCGTGCAGGAAATCGTGATCGGCATGGCCCACCGCGGCCGCCTGAATGTGCTGGTCAATACGCTGGGCAAGATGCCGGCTGACCTGTTCGCCGAGTTCGAAGGCAAGCACGTCGATGACCTGCCGGCAGGCGACGTGAAGTACCACAAGGGCTTCTCCAGCGACGTCTCCACCGAAGGCGGCCCGGTCCACCTGTCGCTCGCCTTCAACCCGTCCCACCTGGAAATCGTCAACCCGGTCGTCGAGGGCTCGGTCAAGGCCCGCCAGGAACGCCGCGGCGAGCCCGCAGGCCATGCGGAAGTGCTGCCGGTGCAAGTGCACGGCGACGCGGCATTCGCAGGCCAGGGCGTGGTGATGGAAACGCTGAACCTGGCGCAGACCCGCGGCTACGGCACGGGCGGCACGATGCACATCGTGATCAACAACCAGATCGGCTTCACCACCTCGGACCCGCGCGACTCGCGTTCCACGCTGTATTGCACCGACGTCGTCAAGATGATCGAGGCACCGGTGCTGCACGTCAACGGCGACGATCCCGAAGCCGTGGTGTTCGCCATGCAATTGGCCGTGGACTTCCGCATGGAGTTCAAGAAGGATGTCGTGGTCGACATCATCTGCTTCCGCAAGCTGGGCCACAACGAGCAGGACACGCCGGCCGTTACCCAGCCGCTGATGTACAAGAAGATCGCCCAGCACCCGGGCACGCGCAAGCTGTACGCTGACAAGCTGACCGCGCAGAACCTGGTGGCTGCCGACTTCGGCGACCAGCTGGTCAAGGAATACCGTGCCGCGATGGACGCGGGCAAGCACACGGTCGACCCCGTCCTGTCGAACTTCAAGAACAAGTTCGCCGTGGACTGGATGCCGTTCCTGAACCGCAAGTGGACCGACGCCGCCGACACCGCCGTGCCGGTGACCGAGCTCAAGCGCCTGGCCGAACGCATTACCAGCATTCCCGAACACCTCAAGCTGCATCCGCTGGTCGAGAAGGTGGTGAAGGATCGCGCCAACATGGGCCGCGGCGACCAGCCGCTGGACTGGGGCATGGGCGAGCATCTGGCCTTCGCCTCGCTGGTGGCTTCGGGCTACCCGGTGCGCATCACCGGCCAGGACGCCGGCCGTGGCACCTTTACCCACCGCCACTCGGTGCTGCACGACCAGAACCGCGAGCGCTGGGATGCCGGCAGCTACGTGCCCCTGCAGAACGTGTCGGAAAACCAGGCACCGTTCACGGTGATCGACTCGGTGCTGTCGGAAGAGGCTGTGCTCGGCTTTGAATACGGCTTCTCCACCGCTGAGCCGAACGCACTCGTGATCTGGGAAGCCCAGTTCGGCGACTTCGTCAACGGCGCCCAGGTGGTGATCGACCAGTTCATCTCCTCCGGCGAAGTGAAGTGGGGCCGCGCCTCGGGCCTGACCCTGATGCTGCCGCACGGCTACGAAGGCCAGGGCCCGGAACACAGCTCGGCGCGCATCGAGCGCTTCCTGCAGCTGTGCGCGGACCACAACATGCAAGTCTGCCAGCCGACCACCCCGGCCCAGATCTTCCACCTGCTGCGCCGCCAGATGATCCGTCTGTTCCGCAAGCCGCTGGTGATCATGACGCCGAAGTCGCTGCTGCGTAACAAGGAAGCGGTCTCGCCGCTGTCCGACCTGGCCAAGGGTCACTTCGAGACGGTCATCCCCGATCACGAAGAACTGAACGCCAGCAAGGTCAAGCGCGTGATCATGTGCTCGGGCAAGGTCTACTACGACCTGGTCAACACCCGCAAGGAACGCGGCGCTACCGACACGGCCGTCATCCGCATGGAACAGCTGTATCCGTTCCCGCACAAGGCAGTGGCAGCCGAGCTGAAGAAGTACCCGAACGCCAACGAAATCGTGTGGTGCCAGGACGAGCCGCAGAACCAGGGTGCCTGGTTCTTCGTCCAGCACTTCATCATGGAAAACATGGCGGAGGGCCAGAAGCTCGGTTACGCGGGTCGTCCCGCCTCGGCATCGCCGGCGGTGGGCTACTACGCCAAGCACAACGAGCAACAAAAGGCGCTGCTGGATGCGGCGTTCTCCAAGCTCAAGGGCTTTGTCCTGACCAAATGATCGTGGCCAGCATGGCGGCGCGCGCGAAGAGCGCGCACCGCCATGTTTTTTGCCACCTGCCTTAAGCAAAAACGAATACATCAAGGAAATTCCAACCATGGCTATTGTTGACGTCAAGGTTCCGCAACTCTCTGAATCGGTTGCAGAAGCAACCATGCTGAACTGGAAGAAGAAGCCGGGCGAAGCTGTTGCCCAAGACGAAATCCTGATTGAAATCGAGACTGACAAAGTCGTGCTCGAAGTGCCGGCCCCGTCAGCTGGCGTGCTGTCGCAGATCATCCGCAACGACGGCGACACCGTGGTTGCCGACGAAGTGATCGCCAAGATCGACACTGAAGCCACCGCTGGCGCCGTCGCTCCCGCCGCTGCCGCACCGGCACCCGCTGCCGCTGCCCCGGCCGCCGCGGCCGCGGCCGCTCCGGCAGCAGCCGGCGCCGTGGCCATGCCTTCGGCAGCCAAGCTGATGGCCGAAGGCGGCCTGTCCGCTGGCCAGGTTGCAGGCACGGGAAAGGATGGCCGCATCACCAAGGGTGACGTGCTGGCCGCGACCGCCGCACCCGCTCCCGCACCGGCCGCCAAGGCAGCACCGGCTCCGGCCGCTGCCAAGCCGGCGCTGCAGCAGGTTTCCGCCCCGATGGACTTCGCCGCCCTGGGCGACCGCCCGGAAGAACGCGTGCCGATGAGCCGCCTGCGCGCCCGTATCGCCGAGCGCCTGCTGCAATCGCAAAGCACCAACGCCATCCTCACCACCTTCAATGAAGTGAACATGAAGCCGGTGATGGACCTGCGTAACAAGTACAAGGACCGCTTCGAGAAGGAGCACGGCGTGAAGCTGGGCTTCATGTCCTTCTTCGTCAAGGCCGCGGTTCACGCGCTGAAGAAGTTCCCGCTGATCAACGCATCGATCGACGGCAACGACATCGTCTATCACGGCTACTTCGACATCGGTATCGCGGTGGGCTCGCCGCGTGGCCTGGTGGTGCCTATCCTGCGCAACGCCGACCAGATGAGCCTGGCCGACATCGAAAAGAAGATCGCTGAATTCGGCGCCAAGGCCCGCGACGGCAAGCTGTCGCTGGAAGAGCTGACCGGTGGTACGTTCTCGATCTCCAACGGCGGTACCTTCGGCTCGATGCTGTCGACGCCGATCATCAACCCGCCGCAATCCGCGATCCTGGGCGTGCACGCCACCAAGGACCGCCCGGTGGTGGAAGACGGCCAGATCGTGATCCGTCCGATGAACTACCTCGCCATGTCCTACGACCACCGCATCATCGACGGCCGCGAAGCCGTCCTGGGCCTGGTCGCCATGAAGGACGCGCTGGAAGATCCGGCACGCCTGCTGCTGGACCTGTAATCATCTGCAAAGCCTGAGGTCTTGCCCGCATTTCCTCCGCCGCGCCTGTCATCGGGTGCGGCGCTGGCGGGCATGACGGACCGAAGAGTTGAAAGCGGCCTGGCGGGCGACGTTGCCCCGCCGTGGCTGCAAAAGGAATCTCCATGAGCAAACAATTCGACGTGCTGGTGATCGGTGCCGGCCCCGGCGGCTACATCGCCGCCATTCGTGCCGGCCAGCTGGGCCTGAATGTGGCCTGCTGCGAAGGCAATGCCTACGACGATCCCAAGGACGAACCGCGCCTGGGCGGCACCTGCCTGAACGTGGGTTGCATCCCCTCCAAGGCATTGCTGGCATCCTCGGAAGAGTTCGAGAACGTACAGCATCACCTGGGCGACCACGGCATCACGGTTGGCGATGTCAAGGTCGACGTGGCCAAGATGCTCAAGCGCAAGGACGATATCGTCGGCAAGATGACCAAGGGCATCGAGTTCCTGTTCCGCAAGAACAAGGTCACGCTGCTCAAGGGCTACGGCAAGTTCGTCGGCAAGACCGCCGAGGGCTTCCAGGTCGAGATCGCCGGCAAGGCAGGTACCGAAGTCGTGACGGCCAAGCAGGTCATCGTCGCTACGGGTTCCAAGGCGCGTCACCTGCCGGGTATCGCGGTGGACAACGTGCTGGTCAGCGATAACGAAGGCGCGCTCAAGTTCGCCGGCGTGCCGAAGAAGCTGGGCGTGATCGGCGCTGGCGTGATCGGCCTCGAGCTGGGTTCCGTGTGGCGCCGCCTGGGTGCCGAAGTGACCGTGCTGGAAGCGCTGCCGTCGTTCCTGGGCGCCGCCGACGAAGGCGTGGCCAAGGAAGCGCAGAAGCTGCTGACCAAGCAAGGCCTGAAGTTCAGCCTGGGCGTGAAGGTCAATGAAGTCAAGACCGGCAAGGATAACGTCACCGTCAGCTACACCGACAAGGACGGCGCTGCCCAGACCCTGGAAGTCGATCGCCTGATCGTGTCGGTTGGCCGCGTGCCCAACACCGACAACCTCGGCCTCGACGCCATCGGCCTGGCGGCCGACCAGCGCGGCTTCATCGAGGTGGATGACCACTGCGCGACCAAGGTGCCGGGCCTGTGGGCCATCGGCGACGTGGTGCGTGGCCCGATGCTGGCCCACAAGGCAGAGGACGAAGGTGTGGCGGTTGCCGAGCGCATCGCCGGCCAGAAGCCGCACATCGACTACAACTGCATTCCGTGGGTGATCTACACCTTCCCGGAAATCGCATGGGTGGGCAAGACCGAGCAGCAGCTCAAGGCCGAAGGCCGCGAGTACAAGTCCGGCCAGTTCCCGTTCATGGCCAACGGCCGTGCACTGGGCATGGGTCATTCGGATGGCTTCGTCAAGATGCTGGCCGATGCCAAGACCGATGAGATCCTGGGCGTGCATGTGGTTGCCGCGAACGCGTCGGACCTGATCGCCGAAGCCGTGGTGGCGATGGAGTTCAAGGCTGCCAGCGAAGACATCGGCCGCACCTGCCACCCGCATCCGTCGATGTCGGAAGTCATGCGCGAAGCCGCACTCGCTGTCGACAAGCGCCAGCTCAATATGTAAGGCATAAGCCTTCGTATTGTTGTGTACCGGCGCGCCGCTCCAGCGGCGCGCCGTTTTCGCTTTCGGGGCGGCAGGGGCAGATTGCCCTGTCACGCGCCCCGATCCTCATTCAAGCCGGCGCCTCCCGGCATCCAGCGCAAGCAGTCAGCATGAACGTCCGTGAGTACTACGAGCAGGAACTGAAGCAACGTGGCTACACCACCGACCCCGCGCAGTTGCGCGCCGTCGAGCGCCTGCAGCAATGCTATGACGAGTGGGTGGCCTACAAGAGCCGGCGCAACAGCACGCTGAAAAAGCTGCTGGTGCACCCGGACGTGCCCAAGGGCGTGTACCTGTGGGGCGGGGTAGGCCGCGGCAAGTCCTTCCTGATGGACAGCTTCTATACCTGCGTACCGGTGGTGCGCAAGACTCGGCTGCATTTCCACGAATTCATGCGCGAGGTGCATCGCCAGCTCGAAGAGCTGCGCGGGCGCCCGGATCCGCTGGACGAACTGGCCAAGCGCATCGCGCGGCGGTTCCGCCTGATTTGCTTTGATGAGTTCCATGTCAGCGACGTGGCCGATGCGATGATCCTGCACCGCCTGCTGCAGCAGATGTTCGAGAATGGCGTGCAGTTCGTGATGACGTCGAACTACCGGCCGGACCTGTTGTACCCGGACGGCTTGCACCGGGATCGCGTGCTGCCGGCCATCGCGCTGCTGCAGCACAAGCTCGACGTGCTCAATGTCGATGCCGGCATCGACTACCGCAAGCGTGCGCTGGAACAGGTGGAGGCGTATCACACGCCGCTGGGACCCGAGGCCAGCTCGGCCCTGCGCCATGCCTTTACCGGTATTGCCGGCGTGGCCGACGAATCCCCCATCCTGCATATCGAGCACCGCGAACTGCGCGCGCTGCGCAAGGCGGGCGGGGTGGTCTGGTTCGATTTCAATACGCTGTGCGGTGGCCCGCGCTCGCAGAACGACTACCTGGAGCTCGCCACCGAGTTCCACACGGTGATCCTCTCCGACGTGCCCAGGATGACGCCGCGCATGTCGTCGGAGGCACGCCGTTTCACCTGGCTGATCGACGTGTTCTACGACCACAAGGTCAAGCTGCTGATCTCGGCGGAAGTGCCGGCGGATGAACTCTACACCGAAGGCCAGATGGCCAACGAGTTCAGCCGCACGGTGTCGCGCATCATCGAGATGCAGTCGCGCGAATACCTGGAAGCGCCGCGCCGTACGGTCGACACCTCTCTGACCTGATGCCCTGCGCAGGCGGCGCGCCGTGCGCCGTCTGGCCACCCGCTTGATCTGTATCAAGGCGGCTTGCCACCGGGACTCTTACCATGCAGATGGTAAAAAAGAGTCCCGATGCCGACTTCCCCAGCCCCAGCCTATTCCGCCCGGTCCCTGCCCAATCCGCCGCCTGCACGCGCAAGCGGCGTGCCTGCGGCCGCCGGGCGTGCGGGCTGCTTCCACTGCGGACAGCCGCTCGTGGCCGGCGAGCCGCCCTTGCATGCCAGCATCGACGGCGAAGAACAGGCGTTTTGCTGCGGTGGCTGCCAGGCCCTGGCGCAGACACTGCACGCAGCCGGGTTCGGCCATCTCTATGGCGACCAGGCCCGCTTTGCCCGGCCGATCGACGACGCGGCGCGGCGCGAGGCCGAGCCTGTCTGGGCCGCCTACGACACCGAGGAGTTACGGGCCCAGTTCGTGCGCCCGCTGGACGAACGTCGGGCCGAGATCACGCTGGCGCCGGAGAATATCCGCTGCGCCGCCTGCGCCTGGCTGATCGAGCAGCACCTGGGCAGCCTGCCCGGTGTGGAATCGGTGATCGCCAACGTGGCCACGCGCCGCGTGGTGGTGCGCTGGCGCGCGGCCGAGCAGCCGGTCTCCGCCTTGCTCGCTGCGCTGGCGGGGATCGGCTACCTGGCGTGGCCGTTCGAGGTTTCGCGCTCGGACCGGCAGGACCGTCATGCGCGCCGTGGCCTGCTGATGCGCATGGCGGTGGCCATGCTCGGCATGATGCAGGTGATGATGTACGCATGGCCCATCTATACCCATGAAGCCACCATCGATCCGGGCCAGTTGCAGCTGATGCGCTGGGCCAGCCTGGTGCTGACCTTGCCTGTGGTGCTGTACTCGGCCTCGCCGATCTTCGCTGGGGCGTGGCGTGGGCTGCGGCAGCGCCACCTGGGCATGGATGTGCCGGTGGCGCTGGGCGTGGGGGCGGGCTTTATCGCCAGCACCGTGGCGACGCTACGCGGCACCGGCGAGGTGTACTTCGATTCCGTCACCATGTTTGTCGCGTTCTTGCTGCTGGCGCGCTACCTGGAGCTGCGCGTGCGCCAGGCATCGCGCAGTGGTGCCGAGATGCTGGCGCGGCAGTTGCCCGCCACCTGCGAGCGCCTGCGTGCCGAGGGCGGCGCGGGCGAGCGGGTGCCGGTGGCACGCCTGCGCGCTGGCGACCTGATCCGCGTCAAGGCGGGCGAGGTGGTACCCGCCGATGCCACGGTGATCGCCGGCGCAAGCGAGCTCGATGAATCCATGCTGACCGGCGAGAGCCGGCCGGTGCCGCGCAGCATCGGGGATCCCGTGCTGGCAGGTTGCTTCAACACCGCGAGCCCGCTTGAGTTGCGCGTGGCCAAGGTAGGGGCGGGCACCCGGCTGGCGGAGATCGTCGCCGTGCTGGACCGCGCGCTGGCCGAGAAGCCGCGCCTTGCCACCGTGGCCGACCGCGTGGCGGGCTGGTTCGTCGCCATCTTGCTGGTGCTGGCGGCCGTCACCGGCGCCGTCTGGTGGGCCTGGATCGATCCCGCGCGCGCGTTGCTTGTGACGGTGGCGGTGCTGGTGGTGAGTTGCCCGTGCGCGCTCTCGCTGGCCACGCCGGCGGCGCTGGCCGCGGCCGGGGCCGCGTTGTCGCGCCGCGGCTTGCTGCTCACGCGCGGCCACGCGCTGGAGACCCTGGCCAGCGTCACGGACGTGATGCTCGACAAGACCGGCACGCTCACGCAGGGGCGTTTCGCACTGGTGCGCACGCAGTCCAGCGGCGATGCCGATGCCGCTACCTGCCTGCGCCTGGCCGCGGCCATGGAACGCTCCGGCGAGCACCCGATCGCGCGCGGCATCGTCGACGCCGCGCAAGCCCAAGGCCTTGCACACGAGACGCTCGCCATCGACGGCATGCGCAACGTGCCGGGGCAGGGCCTTGAAGCCGATCTGGATGGGCAGCGTTACCGCCTTGGCCGGCGCGAGTTCGTGGAGGCGCTGTGCGAGCACGGCAGCGCCGCCAGCTGGCACGCAGAACTTGCCGGCAGCGAGCGCCGCGGCGCCACGCTGGTATGGCTGGGCAGCGCCGCCGGTGCGCTGGCGGTGTTCGAGTTGGCCGATGTGGCGCGTGAGCAATCCGCGCGCTTGCTCAGCGAGTTGCGCGCGCTCGGCGTGACCTGCCATCTCGTCTCGGGCGATACGCCGGCCACCGTCGGCTGGTGGGCCGATCATTTCCAGATCCCGCGCCGCGAGGGCGGTGTCACGCCCGAAGGCAAGCGCGAGTACGTGGCGCGCCTGCAGCGCGGCGGCGCCGTGGTGCTGGCGGTGGGCGACGGCATCAACGACGCGCCGGTGCTGGCGCAGGCGCAAGTCTCGATCGCCATCGGCAGCGGCGCGCCGCTGGCGCAGGCCGGCGCCGACGCGGTGCTGACCCATGGCCGCGTGGCGGAGATCGCGAACGCGCTCAAGATGGCCCGCCGTGCGCGCAGTGTGGTGCGCCAGAACCTCGCCTGGGCCTTTGCCTATAACGTGATCGCCATTCCGCTGGCGGCAACCGGCTATGTCACCGCCTGGATGGCGGGCATCGGCATGTCGGTGTCGTCGCTGCTGGTGGTAGCCAACGCCTGGCGCCTGCTGCGCGCCGGCAAGCCCGGAGATTGACGCCATGGACATGCTCTACCTGCTGGTGCCGATGAGTCTGGTGCTGGTCGCGGTGATCGCCGGCGCGCTCTGGTGGGCGCTGCACGCCGGGCAATACGACGACCTCGACCGGCCCGGCGAGGCCATTCTGCTCGACAACGATAAGCCCTGAGTGATCACGGCAATGCGGCCGTGCCCGTGCGCGGCCGCGTTGCCGTGTGTGCGGATGTGAGACGCCGTTGCACCTGAGTTCCCATGCTTTCCGGTGCGCTTGATACAGATCAAGACAGCTTGCGCGCGCTTTTCCTACAGTCACAACATCAATTCATGTTTATCCAATCTGGGGGTCTGAATGGCTGTCACCGCCGCGTATTCTCGCGCCGACACCTTCAATTACGGCGTTGTGCGGCAGTTTGCCGTCATGACGGTAGTCTGGGGGATTGTCGGTATGGCCGTAGGCGTTCTGCTCGCGGCACAGTTGATCTGGCCGGAGCTTAATTTCAACACGCCATGGCTGTCGTTCGGACGCTTGCGCCCGCTGCACACCAATGCGGTCATCTTCGCCTTCGGCGGCAGCGCGCTGTTCGCTACTTCGTACTACATCGTGCAGCGCACCTGCCAGGCGCGGCTGTTCTGCGGCCCGCTGGCGGCCTTCACGTTCTGGGGCTGGCAACTGGTGATCGTGGCCGCGGTCATCACGCTGCCGCTGGGCATCACCAGCTCGAAGGAATACGCCGAGCTCGAATGGCCGATCGACATCCTGATCACGCTGGTCTGGGTGGCTTATGCCATCGTGTTCTTCGGCACCATCATGAAGCGCAAGACCCGCCATATCTACGTGGCCAACTGGTTCTTCGGCGCGTACATCCTGACCATCGCCATCCTGCATCTCGTCAACAACGCCGAGATGCCGGTGGGCATGTGGAAGTCCTACTCGGCGTATGCCGGCGTGCAGGACGCCATGGTGCAGTGGTGGTACGGCCATAACGCGGTGGGCTTCTTCCTGACCACCAGCTTCCTGGGCATGATGTATTACTTCATCCCCAAGCAGGCCGGCCGCCCGATCTATTCCTACCGCCTGTCGATCGTTCACTTCTGGGCGCTCAACTTCACCTATATGTGGGCTGGTCCCCACCACCTGCAGTTCACCTCGCTGCCGGACTGGGCGCAATCGCTCGGCATGGTGTTCTCGCTGATCCTGCTGGCGCCTTCGTGGGGCGGCATGATCAACGGCATCATGACCTTGTCGGGTGCCTGGCACAAGCTGCGCACCGATCCCATCCTCAAGTTCCTGGTGGTGGCGCTGTCGTTCTACGGCATGGCGACCTTCGAGGGCTCGATGATGTCGATCAAGACCGTCAACGCGCTGTCGCACTACACGGACTGGACCATTGGCCACGTGCACTCCGGCGCGCTGGGCTGGGTCGCGATGATCTCGATCGGTTCGCTCTACTACCTGATCCCGCGGCTCTTTGGCGAGAAGGAGATGTACAGCGTGCGCCTGATCGAGCTGCATTTCTGGATCGCTACCATCGGCGTGGTGCTGTACATCGCCTCGATGTGGATTGCCGGTGTGATGGAGGGCCTGATGTGGCGCGCCACCCAGCCCGACGGCACGCTGACCTACGCCTTCGTGGAAGCGGTCAAGGCCAAGTACCCGTTCTACCTGATCCGCTTGCTGGGTGGCTTGTGCTTCCTCTCAGGCATGCTGCTGATGGCATACAACGTGGCCAGGACCATCATCGGCAAGCCTGCCGTGGATGCACTGATCCCGACCAGCGTTTCCGCCTCCGCCCATTGATCATTCCAGGATAGAAACGATGTCCGAAAAACGAAGCTTCTTTACGCACGAGACCCTGGAGAAGAATATCGGGTGGCTGATCATCTGTACCATCCTGGTGGTCAGCATCGCCGGGCTCGTCCAGATCGTGCCGCTGTTCTTCCAGCACTCCACCACCGAGCCCGACGCGGGTATCAAGCCGTACTCCGCGCTGCGCCTGATGGGCCGCGATATCTATATCCGCGAGGGCTGCGTGGGCTGCCATTCGCAGCAGGTGCGCACCTTGCAAGGCGATGTCGAGCGCTATGGCCACTACTCCACGGCGGGCGAATCGGTCTACGACCATCCCTTCCTGTGGGGCTCCAAGCGTACCGGTCCCGACCTGGCGCGCGTGGGCGGACGCTACTCCGATGACTGGCAGCGCATCCACTTGCGCAATCCGCGCGACGTGGTGCCCGAATCGGTGATGCCGTCCTACCCGTGGCTGGAGAAAACGCCGTTGCAGACCAACGATGTCCGCGACCGCATGCGTGCGCTGCGCCGTCTCGGCGTGCCGTACACCGACGCCGAGATTGAGCAGGCGCCTGCCACGCTGGCCGGCAAGACCGAGGAAGACGCGATGGTCGCCTACCTGCAGGAGCTTGGCATCGCCAAGCGCAATGTGCGTGTCGATACCGCGGCTGCCGCGCAGCCCGCGGCCACGCCGGCCAAGGAGTAAGCCATGGCAATGATCACCGCGTTTTCCACCGTGGTCTCGATGGCTGCCTTCATTGCCATCTGCTGGTGGGCCTGGTCGTCAGGGCGCAAGGCCGCCAACCAGGAGTCGGCCATGCTGCCGTTCGCCTTGCCCGACGAGCCGCTGGCCGCACGCCAAGACGCCAGGCCCGATGCCGGCCACCGCGTCGCGCGTCATGCCGGCGGCGCAAACAACACCAAGCAGGAACACTGAGTCATGAGCGACTTCTTCACGGATTTCTGGAGCTACTACATTGCCGCCATCGCGCTGGTCGGCATCGTCTGGTGCGTGTGGCTGCTGTTTTCCCAGCGCAAGGTCACCAAGATTGTGGGTGCGCCCGAGGACACCGGCCACGTGTGGGACGGCGACCTGCGCGAGCTGAACAACCCGCTGCCACGCTGGTGGATGTGGATGTTCCTGCTGGCATGCATCTTTGGCCTGGGTTACCTGGTGCTGTACCCCGGCCTGGGTTCCTACGCCGGCGTGCTCAAGACCTCCAGCCGGGTTGAGCTGGAGGCGCACCGCCAGGCGGCCGAACAACTGCAGCGCGAGGTCTATGGCAAGTACATGCAGATGGACGTCAAGCAGGTGGCGGCCGACCCGGCGGCGCGCGAGATCGGGCAACGCCTGTTTCTCAACTACTGCGCGCAATGCCACGGCTCCGATGCGCGCGGCAGCCGCGGCTTTCCCAACCTGACCGACAACGACTGGCTGTACGGCGGGGAGCCCGAGACCATCACGCAGACCATTACCAAGGGCCGCAACGGCGTGATGCCGTCGTTCGCCTCGACCATCGACGGCAAGCTCGCTGGCGACGTGGCGCAATACGTGCGCTCGCTGTCCGGCCTGTCTTACGACCCGATCCGCGCCTCGCGCGGCGAGAGCACGTTCAAGTCCACCTGCGCGGCCTGCCATGGCTCCACCGGCAAGGGCAACCAGGCGCTTGGCGCGCCTAACCTGTCGGACCGCGTGTGGCTGTACGGCAGCTCGGAGGCGAACATCGTCGACGCCATCCTGAAGGGCCACAACAACCATATGCCGGCGCACGAGGAAATCCTCACGCCGGAGCGTATCCGCATGTTGACGGCCTATGTCTGGGGCCTGTCCAACACCGGCGGCGCAGGCGAGGGGGCGAAGCAATGAGCCACTGCGCTTATGCTTGTCAGCCGGGCCCGCACCGCGGCGGGGGTGTTCGCCCATGAACGCCCCCGGACCGGAGCCGCTTGAAAGGAACGGGGCCGCGTGGGCGCCGCTGCGAGCGCCCACGCCTGATTCGGCGGACGCGGAAACGTCGGACGAGACCCTGTACGAAGTCCGCCGCAAGATCTATCCGCGCTCGGTGTCGGGTGCGTTCTCGAGCTGGCGGGTCTGGATGGTGGTCCTGACCCAGCTGTTCTTCTATGGCATGCCCTGGCTGCAGTGGAATGGCCGCCAGGCCATGTTGTTCGATCTCGGCGCGCGCAAGTTCTATATCTTTGGCCTGGTGCTGTGGCCCCAGGACGTGATCTACCTTGCCGTGCTGCTGGTGATCTCCGCGGTGTCGCTGTTTCTCTTCACGGCGATCGCGGGGCGGCTGTTTTGCGGCTACGCTTGTCCGCAGACGGTGTACACCGAGATCTTCATGTGGATCGAGCGGCATGTGGAAGGCGACCGCTTTGCCCGCATCCGCCTGGACGGCGATCCTTGGAGCGTGCGCAAGCTGCGCCTGAAGGCCACCAAGCACACGCTCTGGATCGTGATCGCGCTATGGACGGGCTTTACCTTCGTCGGCTATTTCTCGCCCATTCGCACGCTCGGCGCGCAGGTGCTGAGCCTCTCGCTGGGTCCGTGGCAGACGTTCTGGATGCTGTTTTACTCGTTTGCCACCTGGGGCAACGCCGGCTTCATGCGCGAGCAGGTCTGCAAGTACATGTGCCCGTATGCGCGCTTCCAGAGCGTGATGGTGGATCGCGACACCTATGTGGTCACCTATGACGTGGGCCGCGGCGAGCCGCGCGGCAGCCGCTCGCGCAAGGCGGACCACAAGGCCGCCGGGCTGGGCTCGTGCGTGAATTGCAGCATCTGCGTGCAGGTCTGTCCTACTGGCATCGATATCCGCGATGGCCTGCAATACGACTGCATTGGCTGCGGCGCCTGTATCGACGCCTGCAACCAGGTCATGGACAAGATGGCTTACCCGCGCGGGCTGATCCGCTATACGTCCGAGAACGCCATGCGCAGCGCGCTCTCCGAGACCGTGGCGCGCAAGCGCCTGGTGCGGCCGCGCACGGTGATCTACTCGGTGATCTGGCTGGCGCTGGTCGCCGGCTTCATGGCCTCGCTGGCCATGCGCACGCCGCTCAAGGTCGATATCATCCGCGACCGCGGCGCGCTGGGGCGGGAAGTGGAAGGGCGCTGGATCGAGAACGTGTACCGGCTGCAGCTGATCAACACGACCGAGGCGCCAATGCGCGTCGCCGTCAGCGCGGGCAGCGATGAGCTCAAGGGCCTGGCCGTGGAATATGATCACGCTGCCGGCAACCTGGAGCCCACGTCCAATCGCCTGATTCCCATCCGGGTGCGCGTGCCGATCGAGTCCGCGGCGCAGGGCACGCACAAGATCGAGGTCACAGTGACCGCGGTGCCCGACGAGGGCGCGGGGAGCCATGGCGCGGAGATTCGACAGAGCACCAGCTTTATCGTGCCGCGCAATCTATGAGGCGGCAGGGACGCTGGTTGCACCAATCCGTACGCAACATACGCGATCTAGATCTAGAGGAGGCCAGATGACGCAGCAAAGTAATCCCTGGTGGAAGGAGCCATGGCCGTGGCTGCTGATGAGTGGGCCGTTCGTGGCCATGGTGGCCTGCGGGGTCACGATCTGGCTGGCCATGACCCATCCGGATCCGCCCATTGAGGAAGGGGTGGCGCGCCACGGCCTGGTGGTTGAGAAGGCGGGCAGCGCGGCACGCCAGGCAGCGCCGGTCGCGGCGCAAGCGAGGTGATCATGAGGCTACGCTGGCTGATGTGGGTGCTGTGGCCCGCTTTCCTGGTCGCCGGGCTGACGACCGCGCTGGTATTCTCCATGGTCGATCCCGGCGACCTGCGCTTCTTCGGCCAGCCGGTCGAGGCATCGCGGGAGGCGGTCTACACCGTGGGTTTCCTGATCGCGTGGGTGCTGTGCGCGCTGTCGAGCGGCTTGACGCTGTACACCATGCCCACGCGGCTGGCGGACACGGACGAGCTGGAGTGATTGCGATGCGCGCCTTGCCGGTTCAGGCCAGCAGGCGCGGCATCGCGGCGAGCCGCCGCGGGCGAGGGCGGCGCGCGACGTGCAGGTCAGCAGGACTTGTTGACGATCTGCTTGATCCCCACCATGTCGACCAGCTTGACGTGGCGCTGGCGGATCTGGATCAGGCCGGCTTCCGCAAAGCGCGAGAACAGGCGGCTGACGGTTTCGAGCTTGAGCCCCAGGTAGCTGCCGATTTCCTCGCGGCTCATGCGCAGCACGAACTCGGAGGCCGAATAGCCGCGCGCGGACAAGCGCTCGGACAGGTTGATCAGGAAAGCGGCAAGCCGCTCCTCGGCGCGCATCGATCCGAGCGTGATCAACATGACCTGGTCCTGCGAGATCTCCTTGCTCATCAGGCGCATGAACTGATGCTGCAGCGACGGCAGGACGTTGGACAGCGTCTGGAGATCGCCAAAGCGCACCACGCAGACTTCGGTATCTTCCAGCGCGGTGGCGTCCGACGCATGCTGCATCTCGCCAAGGCCGTCGAGGCCGACGACTTCGCCGGGAAGGTGGAAGCCCGTGATCTGCGAGCGGCCGTCTTCCATTGTCAGGTGGGTCTTGAGCGTGCCGAAGCGGATCGCGTAGACGGCGGTGAGAGGATCGCCGAGGCGGTACAGGGTTTCGCCCTTGCGTACGCGCACCCGGTCCTGGACCAGCGTATCCATCTTTTCGAGGTCCTGCTGCGACATGCCGACGGGCAGGCAGAGCTGGCCGAGCGAGCAAGTGGAGCAGCGGGGCGACATCTCGGTAATGGGAATGGTGGTGAGCAATTGGGGCCTGTCGGTTTAGCGCAGTCAGTCAAGCGCGATGTGGCGGGCGCATTGAGTTGAGAGCTTGACGTTGAGAGTCGTCGGTTGGAAGCGCTATCCACATCGGCCTGGCGCGCGGGTCTTGCGGCAGTGCGCTATCTGTGCAGCGCGGCTTGCCGTGCCCGTCGTCATGTTGTGCGAGCGCGCTGGTGTGCGCGGGCGCAAGGCCTCATGTTGATAGCGCCTCTTGGAGCTGCGGGGGCGCGTTCGCCGCATTTTACCGCGCCAGACGTTGCGATTGTGTGATTGGGAGGAGAAGTTGACCATAGGCGTGCTTATCAGCGTATTTACCTTGGCATTGCTGGGCGGCGTGCACTGCGCCGCCATGTGCGGCGGGATCGCGCTGGCGGCGGAGCAGGGCGGCGTTGCGCGCGTGCCTGCCACGGTGCTCCGGCGTCCCGGCCATTGGTTGCTGGAACTGCTTGTCATGCATGCCGGGCGGCTGAGCATGTATGCGGTGCTGGGAGGCTTGCTGGGCGCCCTTGGCGCCGGCGTCTGGAAGACGCAGTACCTGCCGCTGCAGCGCTGGCTGTTCGGGGTCGGCAGTGTAATGCTGGTGCTGTCGGGCTTGTGGATGTTGCGCGGGCGCACCATGGGTACGGGTTGGCTGGAGCGGCTCGCCGCCCGGGGCGCGGGTGGCTTGCTGCGCGGCCTTGGTGCCGTCGGGGCGCGCTTGCCGGCTGTGGCCCGGGCGCATGGGCAGGGCCGGTTGCTGCGCCGCTACGGCATGGGGCTAGCCTGGGGGCTGGTCCCGTGCGGCATGGTGTACGGTGCTCTTGCCATGGCGTTGCTGGCCGGCAATGCCCCGTCGGGCGCGCTGGTGATGGCCGTGTTTGGCCTGGGCACCCTGCCGAACCTGCTGGTGATCTCGGGCCTGTCCGGCTATCTCAGGCAGCTTTCGCGGCGCCCGGCGTTGCGGGCTGGCGCTGGGCTTGCGGTGGTGGCCTTTGGCTTGGCCGGGGTGGCGCGCGCGCTGCTTTTGCCTGAGACGCTTGCCGCGCATGGATTCTGCCTGGTCTTCTGAAGCGCTGCTTCGTGGTGTATCTGTCACTTCTTCGCTGAGGTAGCTGTGCGAATCGGTTGCAGGTTTGCCAGGGAATGCCATACAATCGCAAGAACAGCGATATCGCGCACGTATTTCATCGTGGCATCGTCAGGTAGCATCCGCTGCTCAGGGATGCATGCCAGGAACACCCAGGCAGGCATCAGCGCCAGGGACCGTTCCCCATCCGCCGTCCGGTTCAAAAGATTCGGTTCAAAAGACCAGCTACGGCAGGGCGGGGTGAAATAGGCCGGCAGGCCCGATATCCGTATTTTCTTGCACCCGGCGCGTTCGATGATAAACGCCGCGCCGGACAGGTCCGCCACATCAGGGGGAAGGCGCGACGCAAGGGCTCCGTCGACTGGCAGATAATGCCGGTGGCCGGGCGATCTCCTGCCGGTCAGGTCCGGCACCCGATGCAATAAAAGAAGGCGCACGGCTGGCATGCATCAAGCATGCGGTTGGCTGCGCGGCCAGATGGCGGTGGCAATCCCTACCGCTGAACCCGCAATCTCCAGTGCGCCCGGGATCAACCGGGGCGCAGGTGCAAAGACAGGCTGCACGCAATCAACATGAATACCCAAGAGGCGAAGATCGTCCTCGAGACCGCGCTGATCTGCGCGCAGGAACCCTTGCGCGTCAATGACTTGCGCCGGCTGTTTGCCGACGACGTCGGTGCCGACACCATTCGTGTGCTGCTCGAAGAGCTGCGCCGCGACTGGGAGCAACGCGGCGTGGAACTCGTGGCACTGGCCAGTGGCTGGCGTTTCCAGAGCCGCCCTGTCATGCGTGAATACCTGGATCGGCTGAATCCTGAAAAGCCGCCCAAGTACTCCCGCGCCGTGATGGAGACGCTGGCGATCATTGCCTACCGGCAACCGGTCACGCGGGGCGATATCGAGGAAATCCGTGGTGTCGCGGTCAGCACCGAAGTCGTGAAGAAGCTCGAGGACCGCAGCTGGATCGAGGTGATCGGCCACCGTGACGTGCCCGGGCGGCCTGCGCTTTATGCCACCACCAAGAACTTCCTTGATGACCTTGGCCTGCGCACGCTCGATGAATTGCCGCCGCTGGAGGACATCCAGGCCCAGGCGCAGGTCGCGCTGCTGAATCAGGAGCCGATTGACTTCGAGGCGCTGGGCAAGGTGCCGGCGGATAGCGACGAAGAGGCATTCGCGGAACCTGGCGCTGATCAGGCCGGCGCTGCCGCGCTGGTTGCGGCGGATGCCGGAGAGGGTGAACCGACCTCTTCCGGCGTGGTTGCCCCCGACGGTCTTGCGGCCGGCGCCATGGATGGCATCGCCGATTTGGTGGATGCGTTTGAAAGGAAGGAGGCCTTGGCGCAAGCGGAAGCCGGGTTCACACCCGCGCCCGAGGCCGAGGCGGAAGTGCCGGCGACGCCCGGGCCAGGCAGTGAGCCAGGGAGCGAGCCGGTGTCCGCCGAGCCCGCCGGCGCGCTGTCTGGCGACATAGCCGCGGAGCAAGCCGTCGAAGACGGTGAAACAAATGAGCAAACGGACACGCCCGCCAACGGTTACCACGTACAAGTGGCCTCCGGCGAGCAGGCGTCCGAAGTCCCGGGGGCGTCCACGACGAATCCGGCGCACCCCAGCGAGCACGACGAGCACGACCAGCGCGTGTCCAACTGAACACCATGCAACATCCGAATGTGAATACCTTGTCCGATTCTGATCAAGACGTCCGCCAGGCGGATACGCCGGCCGGCGATGCCGGCAATGGCGCCGAAGGCGGCGCCGGCACCGATGGCGCGCCGCGCCGCAAGGGCCTGCGCCGTGGCTTGCGCAATCTGGTGGCCACGCGCCGCCAGGCCGCGCAGGACCGCGACGGCGACCGTGCCGCGGACGGCGGGGCGGCAATCCCTGCGGGCGGCCCCGATGCGGGCGCCGCGCAAGACGCGCGTGGCGACGGCGCAAGGAAGGGACGTACGCGTGGCAAACGCAAGCTCGCGGAAGGCGAGGCTGTGCAGGCCGGCGAGCAGCAGGGCGAACGCCCGGCGCCGCGAGGCCGCCGGAACTTCAGCGGTGACAATGCCGAAGGCGCAAGCGAAGCTGGCGGAGAAGCCACGGGCGAGCGCCAGCGTGACGGCGCGCGCGCCAACCCGAACGGGAATGGCGCCCGCAAGCGCAAGCCGCAGCAAGGCCAGCAGCCGCAAGGCGCGGCTCGCCGTGGTGGCGCCGAAGGGCAGCAAGGTGGCCCGCGCCAGCAAGGCAAGGGTAACAAGGGCAAAGGCGGCGCGCAGCGCCCAGCCGCGGGTGTGCCTGAGAAGGCGCCCGCCGCCGCGAGCGGTGAGGACCTCTTCCGCTTTGTCATTTCCGGTCAGTACGACCAGGAAGAGTCGAGCGGTCCGCAGGCCCGGGTCAAGCCGGTGCGCGAGCTGTCTGCAGACGATGATGCGCCCAAGCTGCACAAAGTGCTCGCCGAGGGTGGACTGGGCTCGCGCCGGGAAATGGAAGAGCTGATCCTGCAGGGCCGGGTTTCGGTCAATGGCCTGCCTGCCCACATCGGCCAGCGCATCCTGCCGGCAGACCAGGTCCGGGTCAACGGCAAGCTGATTCATCGCCGTGTGTCGTCCAAGCCTCCGCGCGTGCTGCTGTATCACAAGCCGTCCGGCGAAATCGTCAGCCAGTCGGATCCGGAAGGCCGTCCGACCGTGTTCGACAGCCTGCCGCGCATCAAGGCAGGGAAGTGGGTGGCCGTGGGCCGCCTCGACTTCAACACCGAGGGCTTGCTGATCTTTACCTCCTCGGGCGATATCGCCAACAAGTTCATGCATCCGCGCTACGGCGTGGAGCGCGAATATGCGGTGCGCACGCTGGGTGAGCTGGCCGAGGCCGATCGCCAGCGCCTGCTGCATGGCATCAAGCTCGACGATGGCGAGGCTAATTTTCTGCGCATCGCGGACGGTGGTGGCGAAGGCATCAACCACTGGTACCACGTGGCGCTGACCGAAGGCCGCAACCGCGAAGTCCGCCGCATGTTCGAGGCCGTCGGCCTGACCGTGTCGCGCCTGATCCGTACCCGTTACGGCCAGTTCCTGCTGCCGCGCGGCCTGAAGCGCGGCCGCTGGCAGGAACTCGCGGCGGACGACGTGCGCGCGCTGATGGCATCCATCGGCCTGAAGGCGCCGTCCAAGGGGGATAGCGGTCCCCGCGGCGGCAGCAAGGTGGGTGGCCGGCAGCAGCGCACCGAGGCAGCCATTGCCGGCATGCCGATGCCGACCGGCATGGACGGCCTGCCGCGCGTCAACCGCGGCAACGGCCCGCGCGGCAGCGGTGCTGGCCGCGGCCAGCCGGATCCGATGCAAACGTCGATGGGCTACATCGGTGGCCCGACCCTGCTGACGTCCCATACCACCAAGCTGGGTGGTGGCGCGGCGGGTTCCCCCCGCGGCCCGGGCGGCCCGGGCCGCGGCGGCCGCAGTGGCGGCCGTGGCGCTGGCATGGGCGGCGGCATGGGCGGCATGGGCGGCGGTCAGAATCGTTCCCAGCGCCGCGGTGGTGGCGAAGCCAATGGGAATGTGATGCCGCAGGCCGGCAAGCCCAACGGCAATCGCCGTCCTCGTGGTGGTGGCCGCGACGGCAATCGTTGAGCGATGCGAGGCAGGGTGCCTTGGGCGGGCCTGGCAGGGAAAAGAGCGGCGCAGGCCGCATCCCTGTCTTGCCAAAGCTGGGTGCCTTTGCCTTTTGCACCGCGACAGCGTATAATCAAAGTCTATTCAAAAGTCATCCTGCAAAAGGGTGGGCGAATGATGGGCATTGCGCCCATTTTTTTTTTGCTTCGCCCGTTTCGTGTGCTTGCCGTGTTTCGCGGCGCGCCGGTCGGGATGACTGGCAGGCAAGCTGGCTGAAGCCGTCAACCAAGACGGCCGTGCCGATGGGCTGGGTCTGCCACGGTATTGATGGCCATTATTCGGGAATACAGTGCATCTGGCAGATTTGATCGAAACCACCCTGAACGGCATGGGGTACGAGCTGGTTGAGCTCGAGCGCGCTCCAGGCGGACTCATGCGCGTCTATATCGATCAGCCTGAAACCGGCATCGTCATTGAGGATTGCGAGAAGGTAAGCCGTCAGCTTACCCACGTGCTCACCGTCGAGAACATCGACTACGAGCGCCTCGAAGTGTCCTCGCCGGGGCTGGACCGGCCGCTCAAGAAACTGGCTGACTTCGTCCGCTTCGCGGGCCAGGAAGCCAGGGTTACCTTGCGCCTTCCGGTCAACGGGCAGAAGAACTTCGTCGGCATCTTGCAGACGCCTACCGGTGAGCCGGGGGCAGAGCAGATTGGCCTCGAGTTCGAAGGCCAGAACGGCACGGCGCTGCTGGAATTCACCATATCCGATGTTGATCGCGCACGCCTGGTGCCGGTGATCGACTTCAAAGGAAATCAGAAAAAAGGGAACAAGCAATGAGCCGCGAAGTTCTGTTGCTCGTCGATGCGCTTGCGCGTGAGAAGAACGTCGACAAGGATGTGGTATTCGGTGCGCTGGAAGCGGCACTCGCTTCGGCAACCAAGAAGCGTTTCGAGGAAGATGTGGATATTCGCGTCGCCATCGATCGTGAGTCCGGTGAGCACGAGACGTTCCGCCGCTGGCTTGTAGTCCCCGATGAACAGGGCCTGCAGGAGCCGGACAAGCAAATCCTCATGTTCGAGGCACGCGAGCAGGATCCGGACATCCAGCTGGATGAGTTTGTCGAAGAGCAGATCGAGTCGGTCGAGTTCGGCCGTATCGGTGCGCAAGCCGCCAAGCAGGTGATCCTGCAGAAGATCCGTGACGCCGAGCGCGAGCAGATCCTCAACGATTACCTTGATCGTGGCGAGAAGGTCATGACCGGCACGGTCAAGCGTGCCGACAAGAAGGGCCTGATCGTCGAGTCCGGTCGCGTCGAAGCGCTGCTGGCCCGCGACCAGATCATCCCCAAGGAAAACCTGCGCACCGGCGACCGTGTCCGCGCATATATCCTGAATGTGGACCGCACGGCACGCGGTCCGCAGATCGAGCTCTCGCGCACCGCGCCCGAGTTCCTGATCAAGCTGTTCGAGAACGAAGTGCCGGAGATGGAGCAGGGCCTGCTGGAAATCAAGGCAGCCGCTCGCGACCCCGGCGTGCGCGCCAAGATCGCCGTGGTGGCGCATGACAAGCGTATCGATCCGATCGGTACCTGCGTCGGCGTGCGCGGCACGCGGGTGACCGCGGTGCGTAACGAGATTGGCGGCGAGGCGGTCGACATCGTGCTGTGGTCGGAAGACCCGGCGCAGTTCGTGATTGGCGCCCTGGCGCCGGCACAGGTACAGTCGATCGTTGTCGACGAGGAAAAGCACAGCATGGACGTGGTGGTCGACGAGGAAAACCTCGCCGTCGCCATCGGCCGCAGTGGTCAGAACGTACGCCTGGCGTCCGAGCTGACCGGCTGGCAGATCAACATCATGACGCAGGAAGAATCGGCACAGAAGCAAGCCGAGGAAAGCGACGTGGTGCGCAAGTTGTTCATGGCCAAGCTGGACGTGGACGAAGAAGTGGCTGACATCTTGATCGACGAAGGTTTCTCCACGCTGGAAGAAGTGGCCTATGTGCCCATCAGCGAGATGTTGGAAATCGACGCCTTCGATGAAGATACCGTCAACGAGCTGCGCAACCGCGCCCGCGATGCGCTCTTGACGATGGAACTGGCCCGGGAAGAAAAGGTGGAAGAGGTGTCGCAGGATCTGCGCTCGCTCGACGGCCTGACCCCGGAACTGATCGGCAAGCTGGCCGAAGGCAATATCCACACGCGTGACGAACTGGCCGAATTGGCCGTCGACGAACTCGTCGACATGGTTGGTCTTGGCGAGGATGATGCCCGCGCGCTGATCATGAAAGCACGGGAACATTGGTTTAACTGAGGGACACGCTCACGTAGTGCTTTTCCAGGCTGCTTGAGCGCGCATTCCACACACAATTGTCCCGACGTATAAACCGAGCATTGAAAGGGTTTGAATGGCAAGCACAACAGTTGCCCAACTGGCCGCAGAACTGAGCCGCAGCGCAGCTGCCCTGCTGGAACAATTGCAGGCAGCTGGGGTGGGCAAGGTGACGCCTGACGACATCATCACCGAATCCGACAAGACCAAGTTGCTGGATTACCTCAAGCGTTCCCACGGGGCGGCCGATGACAGCGCGCGCAAGAAGATCACGTTGACCAAGCGTGAGACCTCCGAGATCCGCCAGGCTGATTCCACCGGCAAGACTCGCACGGTGCAGGTCGAGGTGCGCAAGAAGCGCGTCCTGATCAAGCGCGACGAGGCTACCACCGATGGCGCCGATGGCCACGAAGTGGTCGAGCTTCCGGTCGATGCGGCCGAGCAGGCACGCCAGGATGAGGAAGATCGTCAGCAAGCCGAGTTGCTGGCACGCCAGGAAGCCGAGTCGAAGGCACGCCAGGAAGCGGCCGAACGCGAGGAGGTCGAGCGTCGCGCCAAGCAGGAAGCGCTGGAGGCTGAAGAGCGCCGCCAGGCTGAGCTCGCCGCCCGCAAGGCGGAAGAGGAAGCTGCCGCCCTGCGCGCCGCCGCTACGGCCAAGGCGCCGGAAGACGACGATTCGCGCAAGAAGGCCGAAGACGAAAAGGCTCGCCTGGCCGCCGAACGCGCTGCCGCGCAGAAGGCCGCCGACGACGCCAAGCAGGCTGCCGACAAGGCGCGTGCCGAACAGGACGCAGCGCGCAAGCGCCGCGAGGCCGCCGAAGCCGAAGCCCGTGCCATTCAGCAGATGCTGAATGCGCCGGCGCGCGTGCTCAAGGCGCCGTCGGAACGCAAGGCTGAAGAAAAGAAGGCCGAGCAAACCGGCACGCTGCACAAACCGGTCAAGCCGCCTGGCACCGAAGTCAAGAAAGACGAGAAGAAGCCCGCAACGACCACGGCCACCGCTACCACCACCGTCGACAAGAAGACCGGCAAGGTAGTGAAGGCAGGGACTTCCTCGACCTGGCAGGACGAAGGCTCGAAGAAGAAGGGCAGCGGCCTGAAGACCCGCGGCGATTCGTCCGGTGGCGTTGGCGGCTGGCGCGGCGGTCCGCGCGGCCGTGGCAACCGTCACCAGCAAGACGATCGCGGCACGAATTTCCAGGCGCCGACGGAACCGGTGGTGCGCGAAGTGCACATCCCCGAGACCATTTCGGTGGCCGACCTGGCGCACAAGATGGCCGTCAAGGCTTCCGAGGTCATCAAGCAGATGATGAAGCTCGGCCAGATGGTGACCATCAACCAGGTGCTGGACCAGGAAACCGCCATGATCGTGGTGGAAGAAATGGGCCACAAGGCGTTTGCCGCCAAGCTTGACGATCCGGAAGCGCTGCTGGTCGTGGGTGGTGAAGACCACACCGACGCCGAGCAGCTGCCGCGTCCGCCGGTGGTGACCGTGATGGGTCACGTCGACCACGGCAAGACCTCGCTGCTGGACTACATCCGTCGTGCCAAGGTTGCGGCGGGCGAAGCCGGCGGTATTACGCAGCACATCGGTGCCTACCATGTGGAAACCGAGCGCGGCGTGATCACCTTCCTGGACACCCCGGGTCACGAGGCCTTCACGGCCATGCGTGCTCGCGGTGCCAAGGCAACCGACATCGTGATCCTGGTGGTCGCGGCCGACGACGGCGTGATGCCGCAGACGAAGGAAGCCATTGCCCACGCCAAGGCGGCGGGCGTGCCCATCGTGGTCGCGATCAACAAGATCGACAAGCCCGAAGCCAACCCGGACCGCGTCAAGCAGGAACTGGTGGCCGAGCAGGTGCTGCCGGAAGAGTACGGCGGTGATTCGCCGTTCGTCCCGGTATCCGCCAAGACCGGAGCCGGTATCGACGACCTGCTCGAGCAAGTATTGCTGCAGGCCGAAGTGCTGGAACTGAAGGCACCGGTGGACGCCCCGGCCAAGGGCCTGGTGGTGGAAGCCCAGCTGGACAAGGGCAAGGGCCCGATCGCAACCATCCTGGTCACCAGCGGCACGCTCAAGCGTGGCGATGTGGTGCTGGCTGGCAGCGCTTATGGCCGCGTTCGCGCCATGCTGGACGAAACCGGCAAGCCGACCAAGGAAGCCGGTCCCTCGATTCCGGTCGAGATCCAGGGCCTGTCCGAAGTGCCGGCAGCTGGTGAAGAAGTGCTGGTGCTGCCGGACGAGCGCAAGGCGCGCGAAATCGCGCTGTTCCGTCAAGGCAAGTACCGCGACGTCAAGCTGGCCAAGCAGCAGGCGGCCAAGCTGGAAACGATGCTGGAACAGATGAGCGAAGGCGAAGTGCAGACGCTGCCGTTGATCGTCAAGGCCGACGTTCAGGGTTCGCAGGAAGCACTGGTGCAATCGCTGCAGAAGCTCTCCACCGAAGAAGTGCGCGTACAGATCGTGCACGGCGGCGTGGGCGGCATCTCGGAGTCGGACGTCAACCTGGCTACGGCCTCGAAGGCGGTCATCATCGGTTTCAACGTGCGTGCCGATGCTGGCGCGCGCAAGCTGGCCGAGAACAACGGCATCGATATTCGCTACTACAACATCATTTACGATGCGGTAGACGAGATCAAGGCGGCAATGTCGGGCATGCTGGCACCGGAAAAGCGCGAAGTCACGCTGGGTACGGTCGAAGTGCGCCAGGTCTTCCGCGTGCCGAAGATTGGCGCGGTGGCTGGTTGTATGGTCACCGACGGGCTGGTCAAGCGTACCGCCCTGGTACGGGTGCTGCGCAACAACGTGGTCATCCATACCGGCGAGCTTGATTCGCTCAAGCGCTTCAAGGATGACGTCAAGGAAGTCAAGCAAGGCTTCGAGTGCGGTTTGTCGATCAAGAACTTCAACGACGTTCAGGAAGGCGACCAGCTCGAAGTGTATGAAATCACCGAGGTGGCGCGCACGCTGTAAGGCGTGTTGCGGGCGGCGGGCCAACTGGCCCGCCGCTGCCCTTCTCGACAGCAAGCGTATTGAATGGCCAAGAAAGGCAATATCTCCTCTCGTAATCTCCGGATTTCCGACCAGATCCAGCGCGACCTGGCCGAGATGATCCAGCGTGAGCTGCGCGATCCCCGCCTGGGGCTCGTCACACTGCAGTCGGTCACGCTGACCCCCGACTACGCGCACGCCAAGGTGTACTTCACCGTCCTGGCGGCTGATGCTACGGAAGTGGAGGGCATCCTCAACGAAAAGTCCGGTTACCTGCATTCGCTGCTCTACAAGCGGTTGCATATCCATACCGTGCCGACGCTGCGCTTCTTCCACGATACCTCGGTGGAACAAGCGATCGAGATGTCCAAGCTGATCAAAGAAGCCAACTCCACACGCGCAAAAGAAGACTGATAGACGGCCCGTAACCACGGGCCGTTTTCTTGTTCGCGCTGGTTGCTTCGCGTCTCCTTTGTCCCTGTCTGTCGCGCCCGGCCCCGAAGCTTTGCCGGCGTCACATAGCTCCCCGTCATGACCCATCCCAACACCAATCGCCCGCCCCGGCAACCGCGCCGCGAGGTGCATGGCGTGCTGCTGCTCGACAAGCCGCTCGGCCTTTCGTCCAACGATGCGCTGGTGCGTGCCAAGCGCATGCTGCGCGCGCTAAAGGCCGGACACACCGGCACGCTCGACCCGCTGGCCACCGGCTTGCTGCCGCTGTGCTTTGGCGAGGCGACCAAGTTCTCGCAGGACCTGCTCGAGGCCGACAAGACGTACGAAGCCACTGTGCGGCTGGGCCTCAAGACCGCGACCGGCGACGCCGAGGGCGAGGTAATCGCCGAGCGTCCGGTAACCTGCGATATCGCGGCGCTACGCGCCGCAATGCTGCGCTTCGCCGGCGAAATCGAGCAGGTGCCGCCGATGCATTCCGCACTGAAGAAGGACGGGCGTCCACTGTACGAATACGCACGTGCCGGCCAGACGGTGGAGCGCGCCGCGCGCCGCGTCACCATCCACGAAATCATGCTGCTCGATTGCGGGCTGCCGCAGGTGCCCACCTTCAGCATGCGCGTGACCTGCAGCAAGGGCACTTATATCCGCACCCTGGCCGAGGACATCGGCGAGGCGCTTGGGTGTGGCGCCCACCTGACCGGCTTGCGCCGTACGGCGGTAGGCGACCTGAGCCTGGAAGGCGCGGTCACGCTGGAGCAGATTGAGCAGCGCTCCGACGAGGAGCGCCCCGGAATGCTTGCGCCGGTCGATGCGCTGTTGCAACGCTGCGTAGCAGTGACGCTCGACGAGGCCGCGATGGCGCGCTTCCTGCAGGGCCAGCGCATCGCGCAGCGCGACCTGCCGGCGGGCGTGGCGCTGGCGGAAGACGAACTCGCCAGTGTCTATGGCGGCGAGCCGCGCCGCTTGCTTGGCGTGGCGCGCATGCGTGAAGGCGCCTTGCGGCCCGAGCGGCTGGTCAAGCTCTAACGCGGCCAATGCGGCTGCATCGGGCACGAAATCCTGACGGCTTGAGCCTGGGGTGAGGGGGCAGGGCCAGAAAGCACGAGGCCGATGCCTGTGACGGCATCGGCCTCGCTGTGCGGCGCGTGTACTGAGTGCAACTAATGCAGTTAGTGGGCCCCGGCCGCGGAGGCGTCCAGATCGCCTCCCTTCTTGGGCTTGGTCAGCCAGACAAAGACAATCAGCACGAAGAACAGCACGCCCGAGATCCAGAAGATATCGTTGGCGCCCAGCATGGCCGCCTGCTGCGAAATGCTGCGCTCGATCTGGCCGTTGGCCTGGGCCTGGCTCATGCCCATCTGCATCAGGTGGTTGAGCTGGTCGAGATAGGTCGGGTTGTACGGGTTGACCTGTTCAACCAGTTGCGCGTGATGCAGCGCCGTGCGGTTTTCCCAGATGGTGGTCGAGATCGACGCACCGATCGCACCGAACGTGATCCGCACGAAGTTGGACACCCCGGAGGCCGACGGGATCTTCTCCGGCGGCTGGCCCGACAGGATGATCGAGGTCAGCGGAATGAAGAACATCGCCATCGCCGCGCCCTGGATCAGCGTGGGGATCATCAGCGTGCGGGTATCGACCTGCAAGGTGAATCCCGAGCGCATCAGGCTGACCACGCCAAAGGTGACGAAGGCCATGGTCGCGACCCAGCGCGCATCCATCTTGGGCAGGTTCTTGCCGATCAGCGGCGACAGCAGGATGGCGAAGATCCCGACCGGCGCCATCACGATGCCGGCATCCGTCGCGGTATAGCCGACGATGGTTTGCAGCCATAGCGGCAGGATCACCAGGTTGCCGAAGAACAGGCCGTAGGCCACCGAGATGGCCACCACCCCCGCGCTGAAGTTACGTCCCTTGAACAAGGTGATATCGACGATTGGATGCTTCTCGTAGCTCTCCCAGATCAGGAAGAACAGGAAGCCCACAATGGCCACCACCGTCAACACGACGATCGAGGTCGAGTGAAACCAGTCGAGCTCCTTGCCCTTGTCGAGCATGAGCTGCATCGAGCCTACCCAGATCACCAGCAGCGCCAGCCCGATCCGGTCGATCGGCAGGATCTTGATCGGCGTCTCGCGGTCGCGGTAGATCGCCCAGGTCGCATAGGCGGCGCCCAGGCCCACCGGGATGTTGATGTAGAAGATCCACGGCCAGGTCATGTTGTCCGAGATCCAGCCGCCCAGCAGCGGCCCCATGATCGGCGCCACCAGCGTGGTCATGCCCCATAGGGCGAGCGCCATGGTGCTTTTCTGCGGCGGATAGCTCGACAGCAGCAGCGATTGCGACAGCGGAATCATTGGCCCTGCCACTGCGCCCTGCAGCACGCGCGCGGCCAGCAGCACTTCGAGGTTGGGCGCGACACCGCACAGCCACGACGAGATCACGAACAGCAGGATCGAAGTGATGAACAGCCGCACCGCCCCGAAGCGCGTGGTCATCCATCCGGTCAGCGGCACCGAGATGGCGTTCGCCACCGCGAACGAGGTGATGACCCAAGTGCCCTGGTTGGGTGCCACGCCAAGGTCGCCCGAGATGGCCGGGATCGATACGTTGGCGATCGAGGAGTCGAGCACGTTCATGAACGTGGCCAGCGACAGCGCGATCGTGCCGACGATCAGCTTTGCGCCCGACAACGGCACTGGCGCGGCGGGGCGCGCCGCTGGCGCCGTCGGGCCGGGCGAGGCGCCGTCGCGCGCGGGGAGGGAGGTAGCCATGTTCAGGTGTTGGCGGGCTTGGCGGCGGCCGGCGCCGACGAGACTGGCGCTGCCATGGGCTCGGTCGCCTGGCGGCCGCCGTTGTTCAGCGAGATGATGCGGGCGATCAGCGCGTCGGCGTCCTGCGCGACCTTCTCATAGACGTCGGTCTGCATCGGGCGCGCAACCGTGGCGTTGGTCATGGCCGCGCCTTCTTCCTTGCGCACATCCACCGTCACGTTCATCGACAGGCCAACTCGCAGCGGGTGGTCCTTGAGCTGCTGCGGGTCCAGCGCGATGCGCACCGGCAGGCGCTGCACCACCTTGATCCAGTTGCCGGTGGCGTTCTGCGCCGGCAGCAGCGAGAAGGCCGAGCCGGTGCCGGCCGAGAAGCCTTCCACCTTACCGTTGTAGGTCACCTTGGAGCCGTACAGGTCGGCCTCCAGCGTGACCGGCTGGCCTACGCGCATATGCGTGATCTGCACTTCCTTGAAGTTGGCGTCGATCCACACCTGGTCCAGCGGCACCACGGCCATCAGTGGTGCGCCCGGGGCCACGCGCTGGCCGACCTGCACCGAGCGCTTGGCCACGTAGCCGGTCACCGGCGCGGGCAGTGTCGAGCGTGCGAACGCGAGATAGGCGGCGCGCAGGTTGGCGGCGGCGCGCTGCACGTTGGGGTGCTTCTCCACCGTGGTCTGGTCGGTCAGCACCTTGTTGGATGCCAGTTGCTCGCGCGTGGCCAGCAGCGCCGATTGCGCGGCCGTGAGGGCGGTCTGTGCGTGGGAGATTTCTTCGCCCGAAACCGCGCCGGAGCCGGCGATGGCCTCGCGGCGCTTCAGATCTTCACGCGCCTTGGCCACGTCGGCTTCGCGCATGGTCACGTTGGCCGCCAGCGAGCCGTTGTTGACGTAGAGCGTACGCACTTCACGCACGGCTTGCGCCAGTTGCGCCTCGGCCTGCTCCATGGCGACCTGCGAGTCGGCGCGGTCGAGCTGGATCAGGGGCTGGCCCGCGGTGACCAGTTGCGTGTCGTCGGCCGCGATCGAAATCACGGTGCCGCCGACCAGTGGGGTGACCTGCACCACGTTGCCCGCGACATACGCGTCGTCGGTGCTCTCGAAGTGGCGCGCGTACATGCCCCAGTAGATGCCGTAGGCCACGCCGGCCACCACGACCGCGGCGGTCAGCGAGAGCAGCAGGCGCTTGCGCTTGCCGTTGTTGTTGACGGGAGCCGCCGGGGAGGCGGGAGTCTGGGCCGCTTGCTTGTTATCGCTCATGATCGTCTTTTAAGAATGCTGTCGGTACTGCTCGTTGTTTTTCCGGCCGCTTGGCCGTAGCCACCTAACCGTTTAGCCGCGTGCCTCGGCTGGCTTCTGCGCATCCGTCCCGGCGCTTTCGGCTTGTTCCTGGTAACCCCCGCCGAGCGCCTTCATCAGGCCCATCTGCAGGTCCAGGCGGCGCGCCTGCAGGTCGGTGGCAAGGCGGCGTTGCTGCAGCACGTTGCTTTCGGCATTGAGCACCGTGAGCTGGGTGCCCAGCCCGGCCTTGTAGCGGATGGTGGACAGTGAGTAGGCGCGCTCGGCGAGAGCCAGCGCCTCGCGCTGGGCCGTGATCTGCGTGTCCACGCTGCGGATGCTGGCCACCGTGTCGGCGGCTTCGCGCAGCGCATCGACCAGCGCCTGGTTGTAGTTGGCCACGGCGAGGTCGTATTGCGCGTACTTGCCCTTCAGGTTGGCGCGCAGCTTGCCGCCCTCGAAGATCGGCAGGCGGATCGCCGGGCCGATGCCAAAGGTCCGGCTGATGCCCATCAGCAGGTTGGACGGGTCCAGCGACGCAACGCCGGCAAAAGCGGACAAGGTGACGGCCGGCAGGAATTCCGTGCGCGCCACCTCGATATCCTTGCTGGTGGCCTCCACGCGCCAGCGTGCGGCAACCAGGTCCGGGCGGCGGCCCAGCAGGTCGATGGTGAGGTTGTCCGGCAGCAGCGGCGTGCTTTGCGCCAGGATGGTCGGGCGCTGGATCGCCAGGCCGCGGTCCGGGCCCTTGCCCAGCAGCGCGGCGAGCTGGTTGCGCGCCAGCAGGATGTCTTCATCCACGCGCAACAGGTCGGTTTGAGCCGATGCCACCGTGCCGCGTGCCTGCGTGGTTTCGACCTGCGTGTCCAGGCCGGCGTTGAGCCGGTCGCGTGACAGATCGCTCAGGCCGCGGCGCTGGGCGATGGCGCGCTCAGCCACGTCGCGTTGCGCGTACAAGGCGGCCAGCCGGGCATAGGTGCGGGCGACCGACGTAGTCAGGATCAGGCGCGAAGCCTGGCTTTCGGCCTCGGCGGCGCGGTCGTCGGACAGCGCGGCTTCGAGCGCCTTGCGGTTCTTGCCCCAGAAGTCGAAATCATAGGAGAGCCCGGCTTGCAGGCGTGACTGGTTCTGCCACGAGCCGGCCAGCGGCGTGCCTTCGAACAGGTCCGTTTGCGAGAAGCGCTGGCGCACCAGGCTGCCGTCAAAGTCGACGTGCGGGTACAGCGCGCTGCGCGTGGCGTCCGCCATCGCGCGGGAAGCTTCCACACGCGCGAAAGCGGCTTGCAGGCTGGGGCTGTCCTTTACCGCCTCGTCGACCAGGGCGCGCAGTTGCGGGTCCTTGAACTGGTCGACCCAGTCAAGCGAAGGCCACTGGCCATGCTGCGAGGGCAGCGCCTGGGCGCTGGCGAGCGAGGCCGGCGCGGTAACGGTCTGCGTGCTGTGCGAGTTGCCGAACGCGGCGCAGCCCGTCAGCACCGCGGCCGCCAGTGCGGTCAGCACCAGCGTGCCGGTCCGGCGGCCCGCGGCGCGCGCGCGCGGCGACAAAGCGGAAAAAGAAGAGAGAGCTTGGTTCATCTGGGTGCCCTGCGATAGAGCGTTAGTGTTTGTTCTTGTATTTGAGAGATCGTGGCGCCGCTGGCGTCACTGGCCGCCAAGCCTGGCCGCTACCCGCTGTTGTTGCCGATGATCCGGTGCAGCATCGAGCGGAAGGTCTGTAATTCGGCTTCGGAGAAGCCGCGGAAATGCCGGTTCAGCACGCGGCAATAGATCTGAGGCAGCTGGTTCACGAGGATCTGGCCGGCGGGCGTGATCGACAGGTCGACCACACGCCGGTCGGCATCGCTGCGCTGACGCTCGATCAGGCCGCGCTTTTCCAGGCGGCTGAGCAGGCGCGTGACCGAACCCATATCGCAATTGAGCTCCCGGCCAAGGTCAGTCACCGTGCTGCCACGGCCGGCGGCCAGCATCATCAGGCAGGTGGCCTGGGCGTGCGTGATGTCCAGGCCATCGACCTCCTGCTCCACGCCGTGCGACAGCACGTTCTTGGCGCGTGCCATCAGATAGCCGATGCTTTCGCCCATGCGGTACTCGGCCGGGTCGAACGGGAAGGCTTCGTCGGAAATGGGCTGGCTCTGCTCGGACATCTCGGCTCGGTGCTTGTCGGTGCAATGTTTGCCGTGGCAACTATATGTTCACGTTCGCCGATCCGCAAGGACGTCAATTTGCTATTGCGGATATCGCAATAATTGGGTATGTGACGGGGTGACGGCTTGGGAAGCTTCCCAATGTCGTCCTCGGGTTTTGCGCCGCAGCATGCTATAATTTCGGGTTATCTTTTGATGCTCAGCCCCAAAGCGAGACGCTGCAATGACCCGCGCCATCCGCAATATCGCCATCATCGCTCACGTCGATCATGGCAAGACCACTCTGGTCGACCAACTCCTGCGCCAGGCAGGCACCTTCCGCGACAACCAGCAAATGGTCGAGCGCGTGATGGACTCGAACGACATTGAAAAGGAACGCGGGATCACCATCCTCGCGAAGAACTGTGCTGTCGAATACAACGGCACCCACATCAATATCGTCGATACCCCTGGCCACGCCGACTTCGGCGGTGAAGTGGAGCGCGTGCTGTCGATGGTTGACGGCGTGCTGCTGCTGGTTGACGCTGTCGAAGGCCCGATGCCGCAGACCCGTTTCGTCACGCGCAAGGCGCTGGCGCTGGGCCTGAAGCCGATCGTGGTGATCAACAAGGTCGACCGTCCGGGCGCGCGTCCGGAATGGGTGATCAACCAGACGTTCGACCTGTTCGACAAGCTGGGCGCCACCGATGAGCAGCTCGATTTCCCGGTGATCTACGCATCCGGCCTGAACGGCTACGCCGGCCTGACCGACGACGTGCGCGAAGGCGACATGAAGCCGCTGTTCGAGACCGTGCTGGCCAAGGTGCCGGTCCGTGACGACAACCCGGACGGTCCGCTGCAGCTGCAGATCATCTCGCTCGATTACAACAGCTATGTCGGCAAGATCGGCGTAGGCCGCATTTCGCGTGGCCGCGCCCGTTCGCTGCAAGACGTGGTGGTCAAGTTCGGCCCGGAAGGCAACCCCATCAAGGGTCGTATCAACCAGGTGCTGAAGTTCCAGGGCCTGGAGCGCGAAATCGTGGCGGAAGCCGAAGCCGGTGACATCGTGCTGATCAACGGCATCGAAGAACTGGGCATTGGTTGCACCGTGTGCGCACCGGATGCGCAAGACGCGCTGCCGATGCTGAAGGTGGACGAGCCCACGCTGACCATGAACTTCTGTGTCAACACGTCGCCGCTGGCCGGCCGTGAAGGCAAGTTCGTGACCAGCCGCCAGCTGCGCGAACGCCTGGACCGCGAACTGAAGTCGAACGTGGCGCTGCGCGTGGCCGAGACCGGCGACGACACCATCTTCGAAGTGTCGGGCCGCGGCGAGCTGCACCTGACCATCCTGCTGGAAAACATGCGCCGCGAAGGCTACGAGCTGGCCGTGTCGCGCCCGCGCGTGGTGTTCAAGGAAATTGACGGCGTCAAGCACGAGCCGTATGAACTGCTGACCGTGGACGTCGAAGACGGCCACCAGGGCAGCGTGATGGAAGAGCTGGGCCGCCGCAAGGGCGAATTGCTCGACATGGCGTCCGACGGCAAGGGCCGCACCCGCCTCGAGTACCGCGTTCCGGCCCGTGGCCTGATCGGCTTCCAGGGCGAGTTCCTGACGCTGACCCGCGGCACCGGCCTGATCAGCCACATCTTCGACGACTACGCGCCCCTGCGCGAAGGCGGCCTGGGTGAGCGCCACAACGGCGTGCTGATCTCGCAGGACGACGGCGACGCCGTGGCCTACGCGCTGTGGAAGCTGCAGGATCGCGGCCGCATGTTCGTCAAGCCGGGCGATGCACTGTACGAAGGCATGATTATCGGCATCCACAGCCGCGACAACGACCTGGTTGTGAACCCGATCAAGGGCAAGCAGCTGACCAACGTGCGCGCCTCGGGTACCGACGAAGCCGTGCGCCTGGTCACGCCGATCCAGATGTCGCTGGAATACGCTGTGGAGTTCATCTCCGACGACGAACTGGTGGAGATCACGCCGAAGAGCATCCGCCTGCGCAAGCGTCACCTGAAGGAGCACGAGCGTAAGCGTGCTTCGCGCGAATCCGTGTAAGCGTTTTCGTCCCAGGCTACTTTGCCAGCAAAAAAACCGCGCCTTGTGCGCGGTTTTTTGTTGTCTGCTTTTCGTGGCGCCTTCGGCTATCCAGCCTATTCGGCCTATTCAGCCATCATGCGTCCTGGCTGTGGTCCGTCCCATATGCGGTGCCGGCCATCGGCACGTCCCTGGCCGCCAAGTCGCGCGGATGACGCCACTCGGGCGGTTTCCAGAGGTGCCGCAGGTCGCGATGACGCCACGCGTCGGCGAACATGCCGCGCCATTCATGGAAGGTGAGAGTGATCGGGTTATGGCTGACGATGCTACGCGTAATGCCGTATTCGGGCGGCGCCTCTTCGGGCACGAAGGAGCCGAACATGCGGTCCCACACGGTCAGCACGCCCGCATAGTTGCGGTCGATGTACTGCGGGTTGCGCGCATGGTGTACCCGGTGTACTGACGGCGTATTGAACAGCCATTCAAGCCGGTGCCAGCGGCCGCCCAGCCGGGTGTGCACGAAAAACTGGAAGGCCAGGTTCAACCCCACCGCCAGGATCACCCAGTCGGGCGTGAAGCCAATCAGCGCCAGCGGAATCCAGAACAGCCACATGCCCGAGAGCGGATACGTCAGGCTCTGGCGGAACGCCGTCGAGAAATTCATGCCCTCCGAGGAATGATGGGTGACGTGCGAAGCCCACATCCAGCGCACCCGATGGCTAGCGCGATGAAACCAGTAGTAGAGGAAATCCTGCAGCAGCAGCAATAGCAGGAACGACCAGACCGTCTGCGGCATCGCCCTCAGGCCATGCTGGTAGCTCCACGTGTAGACCGTGCGCACCATCAGCCACAGGAAGAACGCGTCCGACGCCTGGTGCATCAGCGCCAGCGCAGCGTTGGACGCGGTATCGCGCAGGCTGTAGATGGCGGGGTCGCGGCGGGCCCAGTACCAGGCCTCCGCGCCGATGGTCAGCAGGAAGACTGGCGCGAATGCTAGCAGGATCAGGCCGGGATCGATTGTTGACGGTGTCATGCGCAAAGTGTTGCCCGATTCTGTCGGTTTTGTCTGGAGGCGATCCTCTATACGGTCGTGCGGCGTTGCCAAATGCGTACGCTAGCGCACCCAAAAATGCTCCCTGCGCACATTCGCATTCCTGATTATTTTGCATGACTGAATATCCGCATGCGCGGGGTCAAGGAGCGGTGAGGGGCGCCGTTATAGCGGGGCGGCCAAAAACGGAGCCGCATCAGCACTAAATCCAACGGGGAGCCCTCATGTTTCGCAACACTACGATCGGTACAAGATTGTGGATTCTGACTATCGTCACCAATGCGCTGTTGATGATTGTCGGTGCCGTAGGCTGGCTTGGCATGTCGCGCAGCAATGACGCCACGCGGCAGATCTACCAGCATCAGCTCTCCGCCGCGGTCAACCTGGCCGAGGCGCGTTCCAACCAGTTGCTCGTGCGAGTCTTGCTCGACCAGGCCACCTTCGCCGCCGATCCCGCCGACGCTCGCGCGCGCGCTGATACCGCCGAGGGTTTTGCGCGCCAGTCCGATGCGGCCTGGAAGGCCTATCTGGCGCTGCCGCGTTCGGCGCAAGAAGCCCGCGCGGCCGCGGACGTCGCCGCCAAGCGCGAGGCGCTGTTCACGCAAGGTGTGTCGCCGATGATCGCCGCGCTTAAGCAAGGCGACCGCGAGGCGGTGATGCGCGCCGTGCTGGAAACCATTCCCAAGCTCGATATCGCTTTCACGGCCGTCAATACCGAGTTGGGCAAGCTGCAGCTCGCCGGCGCGCTGGAGGTCTATCACGGGTCGCAGGAGCGCTACACCACGCTGCGCTCGCTGTCGATCGGCGTGCTGGGGTTTGGCTTGTGTTTCAGCACGGTGGTGGCCTGGCGCCTGCGGCGTTCCATCGTGGGTCCGCTCGATACGGCCATCGCCCGCTTCGAGCGCATCGCCGCCGGCGATCTTGGCGCGAAGGCGGATGGCGCTGGCTCCGGCGCCGAGGCGGAGCGCAGCGAGACTGGCCGCATGCTCGCCATGCTCGGGCGCATGCAAGAGAGCCTGGCCGCGATGGTGAGCGACGTGCGTGGCGGGGCCGATTCCATTGCCGCCGCCAGCAAGCAGATTGCCAGCGGCAACAGCGACTTGTCGCAACGCACGGAGCAGCAGGCCGCGTCGCTCGAGGAAACGGCGTCCAGCATGGAGGAGCTCACGGGCACGGTGCGCCAGAACGCGGATAGCGCGCGCGAGGCCAATGACCTGGCCAGCAGCGCCACCGGCCTGGCGGAGCGTGGCAGCGACGCGGTGGCGCGCGTAGCCAGCACCATGCAGGCGATCGACGCCAGCGCCAACAAGATCGTCGACATCATCGATGTGATCGAGAAGATCGCATTCCAGACCAATATCCTCGCTCTCAACGCGGCGGTGGAAGCCGCGCGGGCCGGCGAGCACGGACGAGGCTTTGCGGTGGTCGCGGGCGATGTGCGCGATCTCTCGCAGCGCTGCGCGGGCGCGTCCAAGGAGATTCGCACGCTGATCGGCGACTCTGTGTCGCGCGTGCGCGCCGGCGGCGAGATGGTCGAGCAAGCGGGGCAGGTGATGCAGGAAATGGTGGGTGCGGTGCGCCGCGTGAGCGGCATCATGGGCGGCATTAGTTCGGCATCCGATGAGCAATCGCGCGGCATCGAGCAGGTCAACCAGGCGGTGGCGCAGATGGACGGCATGACCCAGCAGAACGCCGCGCTGGTCGAGCAGGCCGCTGCGGCAGCGGCTTCGCTGGAGGACCAGGCGCAGCGGCTCACCGGGCTGATGTCGGCATTTCGGGTGGCCTGAGCGCAGTGTCTCGGACGCCGCTCAGGGGGGTGCGGCGCGCAGCTTGGCTGGTGTAAAGTTGCGGGTTGCATTCGCGGAGAAAAGAGACATGACTGACTTGGTCACAAGCGAGATCCGGGGTGGCATCGGCTACCTGACGCTGAACCGGCCCCAGGCGCTCAACGCACTGTCGCTCGAGATGATTCGCGCCATCACCCAGGCGCTCAACGCATGGGCGGTGGCGCCCGAAGTGGCGGCCGTAGTCATCGCCGGCGCGGGCGGCAAGGCTTTTTGCGCCGGAGGCGACATCCGCTTTTTCCACAAGGCCGCGCTCGCCGGCGATCCGGCGCTCGATCAGTTCTTCGTCGAGGAATACGCGCTCAATCACTTGATCCATACCTACGCCAAGCCTTACATCGCGCTGATGGACGGCGTGGTGATGGGCGGGGGCATGGGCATCTCGCAAGGCGCACGCCGCCGTCTGGTGACCGAGCGGACCAAGATGGCAATGCCGGAGACCAATATCGGCTTGTTCCCGGACGTGGGCGGCGGCTGGTTCCTGTCGCGCACGCCCGGCCGCCTGGGTGAATACCTGGGCCTGACCGGCGCCATGATTCATGCTGCCGACGCGCTGTACGCAGGCCTGGCGGATGCCTACCTGCCGGGCAATGCCATGGCGGAACTGGTGGAGGTGCTGCGCGCGCGTCAGTTTGCCGATGGCGACGCCGTGCTCGCCTGCATCGACGAGGCCACTGCGGCGCACCGCGCCGCCTGCCTGCCGGGCGAAAGCCAGCTGGCCAAGCTGCAGGACGAGATCGACGGCCTGTTTGCCGGCGCCTCGGTGACCGGGATCGTGGCAGCGGTGAGCGATGCCGGCTCCGACTGGGCCGCGCAGACGGCCGCCATGCTGCGCGCGCGTTCGCCGCTGATGCTCAACGTCACGCTGGAGCAGATCCGCCGCGCCCGCACCATGGCGCTGAACGACGAGCTGCGCATGGAGCTGGACATGATGTACTACGTGTTCCGCCATGGCGACGGCGTCGAGGGCATTCGCGCGCTGGCAGTCGACAAGGACCACGCGCCGAAGTGGCAGCCAGCGCGCCTTGATGAGGTCACCCGCGAGCGCGTGCACGCGTTTTTCGACAGCCCCTGGGCACATGGTGAGCATCCGCTGGCGGCGCTGTAGGCTGGCGACTGGCGGTTCCTTTCGCGCAAATGGATTAGAGTGACGCTTGGAGCGGCCCCGCGGCGCAGCAATGCGGTGCGCGAGCGCCGGCTCCGCCCACCCATAGTGCTGTGAACGAGAAAGGAATCGCGATGAGTACTCCACGTGATGTAGCCGTATTGGTAGGCAGCCTGCGCAAGGACTCCTTCAACCGCAAGCTGGCACTCGCGCTGGCCGCGATGGCGCCGGCCGGGCTCAAGCTCGAAATCGTCGAGATCGGCCAGTTGCCGCTGTACAACCAGGACGACGACGCCAGCCCGCCCGCGCCATGGGTCGCCTTTCGTGACCGCATCCGGCGCGCCGACGCCGTGCTCTTCGTGACACCCGAGCACAACCGCTCGGTGCCGGCCGCGCTCAAGAACGCCATCGACGTCGGCTCGCGCCCCTACGGCCAGAGCGCCTGGGACGGCAAGCCCGGCGGCGTCATCAGCGCCTCGCCTGGCGCTGTCGGCGGCTTCGGTGCCAACCACCACCTGCGCCAGTCGCTCGTCTTCCTCAATATCCCGGTCCTCCAGCAACCGGAAGCCTACATCAGCGGCGTCGACAAGCTCTTCGACGAGCAGGGCGGCATCGCCAGCGAGTCCACCCGCGGCTTCCTGGGCAAATACCTGGCTACCTACGCCGCCTGGATCGAGCGCAACGCGGCTCGTTAAGCGGCAAAGTAACCAGCAAAGTAATCGCCAACGCTCCCAAAACCCATCCCCCAAAAACACTGACGCCCGTTGCCGACAGGGCAACGGGCGCGGAGGGCAGAATATCGCTGCCTTGCGCTTCTGATTCGACTTACTTGCGCTTGATGTCCCCGGCCGGCCGCGACTGCGTGCCTGCCAGCGGTTGGCCTGGAAAGCCCTCCGGATAGCTGATGACGCGCAAGGCTCCCCCGAGCTTGCGCGACGTCCATGCATGACCGGCGCGCGTTCTCGCGCCGCCTGTGATTGCCACCATGGCTTCTCTGTCGAGATCCACGCTGTCCGGCAAATCCTTGATGACGATGACGGCCATGACTTCCTCCTGCAGGGTGGCGAAGGCCGGCTCGGCCGGGGTTCGCCGGGTGGGTGCGCGCGATGCGGCAAGCCCAGCCAGATCAGTATAGGCCACGGGTTTTACCTCCGGGGCAGTGCCAGCTCGTGCGCAACAGCCGTGGAAACCCTTGGGTTTCCACGGAGCGGGGCGCATCTCGCTCAGACCGCGGCGTGTGTGGCGGCCCACTGCGACGGGTTGACGTCGATGCTCAGCGGGCCGAAGCCGGAGCCGATCACGCCGACGTTGTTGAGCGTGTTTACGTTGATGCTCTGCAACTGGGCGATGTTCTGGTTGACGTTGACATTGACGTTGGCCACCGGGCCCAGTCCTTGCAACCAGGAATTGCCGCCGCGCACCGCGGCCAGGGACTTGCTGTCGAGGTCTTGGTTCAGGGCGAGGTCGCGCACGATGATGGATGACATGATGGTTCTCCTAGACTTCACTTGACTTGATTGCTGGAACTTGATCGCTGGAAATGGCGGGTACTGGCTGGCAGCGCAGGCGGCGGTGCCGCCTCTTGCCGGTGCCGGGACCATTCAATAAATGTTGTTGCTGGCGTTCTGGGTCGACGTCACGTGGGACTTGATGTCGTCGGCAAAGGCCGTGTTGTTGCCGTTCATGTTCACGACGTTCTGGGTCTGGCCGATCAGCTGCGAAGCATTGAAGTTCGAGTCGATCTTGGTCAGGCTGAAGACGGGCATGAAGGGCACGAAGCCGCCGCGCACGGCGCGCATGGCGCGGGCGTCGAGTTCTTCGGTGACCGACAGGTCCTTGATGGCGAGGGTGGTAGTCATGGCAGTTCTCCTTGGGAGCGATTGGGACTTTGGTTCATTTGGGTTGAGCATCTGTGCTGCGCTCGGGAGGTACAAACGCATGGAGTGTGCCAAGGCGGGCCATGCCATCGCAGATCGCCCGCAAACGCAGGC